>NZ_RQYN01000003.1 GCF_003860135.1 Tannerella forsythia | reverse complement strand
TTGTCAATGGTTATTCTTTACTACTCTGACTACCTTTGACTACTTTGCTTTACTTTTCACTATTCACTTTTCACTTTTCACTTTTCGTTCATTTGCGTTGATTTGCACCATTTGTGTTCATTTGCGTTCTGAACATCGTAAATTCACTCTCTTTGAAGGGATGACATCCCCCTTCGCTTCGCTCTTCCCCCCTTCGAAGGGGGGAAAGGGGGGATGTTTATATCCACGCCATCGAAGGGCGAACACACAGGTTCGCCCCTACACGGCAAACAACTCAACGCCTCAACAACTCAACATTTCAACGCCCGCAGGGCATAACAATTCATTAACCTCGCTATTCGGGGACGTAGATGATTTCGCCGTTTTCGAGCTGGTAGGCGGTGCCGACGCGTTTGCCTCGCGAGCTTTTGTCGGACGGGTTATCTTCCGAAGGCGTATATTTCTCGATCTTCTCGCCTTTCTTGGTGATGATCTCCATCTTCTCCGTGCCGGGGTTCTTGACCATCGTGAAGTCTTCTTTCGAGAACATCTCGGTCATATTGAAGCGTGCCACGAGGGCGACCATCAGCGCTACGGCAAAGACCATCGCGACGTCGAAGAGGTTGCCTACGACGCTCATCGGGTCGTTGTCGTCTTCTTTCTTCAGCAGATTCCGTTTCATGACTTGTTGCGTTTTTCGGTGATCAGTCCGGCGATGAATTCGAGGTTCGTCATATCTTGCAGATACCATCGTTGTTTCACCTGCTGGGTGATGAACCCGATAGCGCTCGAGAAGAGTCCGACCACGGTGGTGGCAAAGGCGACCTGCATGTTGTAGGCCATCGAAGCGATGTCGCCCGTGGAGAGTCCTACGAGGGCGGGTCCCATGGGGATGAGCGTGCCCATGAGTCCGAGCATGGGGCCTAACTTGGCGAGGGTTTTGGAGACGGTCAGGTCTTTGTCGGCCGCGATTTCGAAATCGGCGAGCAGGCGCTGCACGTGCGCGGGACTGTCCTTAACGGCCAGCAGCCGGCGCATGTAGACCGTTACGAGCGAAGCGTTTCCTTTGGGCAACCGCTCGGCGAAATCGTCGAGGCGGTCGCTGCTTAATGTTTCCAGTTCGGGACGGATGATCGCTTCGTTCTTGCGAATGGCGAGGTATTGTCCGAAGAAGCCGCCGATCAGCAGCAAGGCACGGATGAAGAGGAGGATCAGCAGCACGATGACGGGCACGAGCAGCCCGGTAGATATCCAGTATAAAATATCGGAGATATAGTTCATTTTTCTTTGTTTTTACGTAGTTTATAATGTTGTTTGATACGGGCTGTGAAGAAGCCCGCGATGAGCCCGACGAGGGTGAGCGCGGTTAATCCGGCCAGCGCGCCCCAGTCGATTACGGTGTTTCCCGTCACGGCCGTGCGGCCGTTGACGGTGGTGATGACGCCCAGCACCGCGATCAGAGCGTTGGCCAGAAACAGCAGTTCGAGCCTCAGTTCTTTTTCGGGCAACAGACGTTGCAGCGCAAACGTGCCGGCGGGAATCAAGATCAGTACTCCCGCGGCCATGCTCCACGCGATGAGCGGGAACGACACGCCCGGGAACGAGAAAATGAGGGCGACCAGCGCGCTGAAGAGTACCGGGAAAATCAGCAGTCCCGGAAACCAGCGCAGCGCTTTGTAGCTCCACAAGGTGCGTTTGCGTATGCGGCCGGTGGTCATCACATGGGCGGCCAGCATGCAAAAAGCCATCTGAAGAACGACCTCGATGCTTAACACGACGGAGGTGTCGAGCATGAGCACGGGATTCGACAGCCAGTCGGCGATCTGGGTCTTCGACTGTTCGATGGCATAGGGCCAGATCAGCCCGACAAATAAGGCACAGACGACGGCAATCACGGCCACAGACCACCATTTACGATACGTTTGCTTCAACATGAAGTTGAAGCAAACGAGTATCATCAGGACGACTACGACTGTCTCCATGCTTATTCCCGCATCTTTTTACGGCGATAACGCACCAGCCAGATCAACACCACGACGGCCAGCGCCACGACGGCCGCCACGACGGCATTGTTCAGTACGTTCGTCTGTGATTGCGCACCGGACGAAACGTCTTCCTTCTTCATCACCATACTCTTCCGGTCGCCCGAAGCCGCGGCCTCACGTATCCGATTGATGTGCTGTGTGTACTGCTCGGCCGACTGCGCGTCGGTCTTCGAAGCGATGAACTGGCGCAGCTTGGCATTGTCGCAAACAAAGCCGGAGCACGACGGTTTGTATTTGTTCACCAGATCGGTATGCAGCTTGGCAATGTCGGCCGTCTGTTGCTCGGTGGCCTGCCACATGCCCTTGCGGATCGTCTCCATCATGACGGCCGTAATCTCTTCGAGCGCCGCCGGGTTTTGGGTCTCGAAATATTCCTGTACGCCCAGCTCGAATTTATCCTTGACGTATACATTATATATTTCGTCCCACATTTCCTTGTCGATGGCCGCCGGTTTCATCACGTTCCATCCGTAGGTGTTCTGTATGATCTCCGCGAACGCTCCCGCTCCGCCGGCCTCGCCTTTCATCTTTTCTTTGATGTAGGCCGGGTTGAAGATCGTCGTCCGGCTCTCTACGCCGATGGCTTCTTTTACTTCCTGCATGCGGAAATTGTTCCGGTTGCGGTAGTCGCTCAGGTAAGCGTCCGGATCTTTTCCGGTGACGTTGCGCACGGCCAAGTTCAGTCCGCCCATAAATTCGTACACATGGTCGAGGCTCAACGCGCCCCACGTGTTGCTTTGGCGCGGCTGGATAACGGCATCGGTACGGGTCAACGCCGCCTCGAATGCGAATTGGCGGAACGCCTCCCAGTTCTTCTCGCTGCCGTAATAAGCACCCATGTTGTTCAGGTACGTGTCGGCGATTTCCTTTTCGCTTTCCCAGCGGTCTCCGCTCATCACCATGCCTTGAATGCCGGTGCCGTAGCCGCCGTTCATGCCTCCGAAAACGCGGAAGGTCGAAATCTCACGCGCGTCTTTCGGCGTAAGCCCTTTCTCGATCAGCGTGCGCTCGGCTTCTACTACGCCGGCGGCCACCTGATTCTCGAAGGGTTCGTCCTTGGCTGCCGCGGCCATTTCTACGGCACGGTTGATCAGGAAGAGCCGCGAAGCGGCGAGGTCTCTCAGCTGACCGCTCGTCTGCACCACCACGTCGATACGCGGGCGTCCCAGTTCTTCGGACGGGATGAGCCTCAAGTCCGTCACCCGCCCGAACGCGTCGCGCAAGGGTTCTACGCCCAACATATACAATACCTGCGCGATCGTCGCTCCTTCCGTCTCGATGAACTCGCCGCTCCACAGCGTGTAGCTCACCTTACGGGGGATGCTGTCGTTATGACGACGCTTGTACAGCTCGATCGTGTTATTCGCCATCTGTATGCCTTTTTCCCAGGCTGCCTCGCTCGGCGTGGCTTCGGCGTTGATGCCGTAGAGGTTGCGTCCGGTGGGTAACGTGTTCGGGTTGACGATCGGGTCTCCTCCCGGCGACGGAAGGGTATATCCGCCGTTCATGGCGTTGATCATCGAATACAGTTCCTTCTCCGGACTCTCCTGAAGGGCTTTTCTGTAATGTCCCACATTGCGGATGGTACGCTCTACCTCCATGACGGCCAGCGCGAAGTTGATTTCCTCTTTCGTGTATTCTTTTTTCTTCGGCATGCCGCCGCCCATCATGGCGGCCATGCCCGCAGGCATGGTTTTTCCGTGAGCCGATGCGCTGTCTGTTCCTTTGGCAGCCATCTTTTCCTTCATCGCCTGCGGCATTTCACCGTGCGCTTTCGCCATTTCTTTCATGCCTTCGGGCATTTGGCCGTGGCTACCTTTGGAGGCTGTTTGAGGCTTCCCTTTCATATCCGAAGCATCGGCATGTACTTTGGCTTCGGCCGGCGCCTCACGCCTCATGCTCATCATCATCTCCATCATGCCTCCGGGCACTTTCCGCGACTCTTCTACTTCGCGCGCTTTGGCCAGTTCGTCGGCGGTGATGCCGGCCGTGCGGCAGATCAGTTCGTCCGATGCCAGCGCGGGGTTGGCCAACAATCGTGTTACCAGCTCACGTGCCGGATTCATGTAATGTTGCGTAAACAACGCGCGGTGCTTCTCCGTTTTTTTCTCAACGCGTCCGCGCAGTTTATCGAGCGCGAGCAGGCTGTAGGCGATCGGGTCGGTAGCCATGGCGTAGACACTGCTGGTGATGCGCATGTCTTCGTACGGTACTCCCATCGTGTAGAGCTGCCCCGTTATTTTCTCCATCGCCAGCTCCTCGGCGAAATTCTCGACGCGGAGGATGTCTTCTTCGGAGTAAGGAACGGTCATGACGCTGTCCAAACCCAATTCACGATGAATGCCCAGCTTCACCGTCGCCGCTTTCACGGCCAGCGACGCGCGGCGCAGATCGGCCTCGTTGCGGGTGTCTTTCTTCGCATGCTCGTGATCATGTTCTCCGCCACATGAGCAGGCTCCGACCGTATTGTTGTAAATCTTGATGCGCTCCATGAGTTCGCGGTAGATGCCTCGCACGCTGCTTTCCATAAACGGAGGCGTCAGGTACGATTGCAGTCCGGCGTATGAACGGCGTTTGGCAATCATGCCTTCTCCCACGTTGCCGATGCTGTAAATGTAGAAGTGCGGCACGGCGCCCACGAGTCGGTCGGGCCAGTCGTTGCTGCTTAACGCCACCTGCTTTCTCGGCGTAAACTCCAGACTTCCGTGGGTTCCGAAATGCACGAGAGCGTCGGCCTTGAATCCGAATTGCATCCAGAGATATGAAGCGATGTAGGTGTGGGGCGGGGCGGCATCCGTTCCGTGCACGACCTTGAAGTTATCGTCGCCACGACCGGCAGCGTTTTGCGGCATCAACACGACATTGCCTAATTGCAGGCGCGCTACGCCCAGACGACCGTCTTCTGTGGCCATATACGTGCCGGGGAACTCGCCGAAAGCAGCCACGACCTCCGCGTATTTATCGGGACGGATTACTTTCTTCACCCAACTTTCGTAATCTTCTTTCGTGATCAACTCCGGTTGACCGGTTTTCATAAACTCGTCGAGCGCTCCTTCGGCGTATGCGCCGAACACTGCTCCGTGAGCTTGTATCATGCGTTCCAACTCCTTCGATGAGCCGGGAAGCCCTTCGACCTTGTAGCCTTCGCGTTTCATGCGTACCAGCAGGTTGTAGAGCGAAGGCGCTACTTCCATGCCGCCGGCCGACATGGCGTTTTGTCCCGGCCCCTTGTAATAGACGATCACCACGCGCTTCTCGCTGTTCGGCTTGCGTTGCAGGCTGAGGTAGTTATTAATCGTTTCCACGAACGTTTCGAGCCGTTCGGGGATCGCGAAGGCATGATGCATCCCTTCCTCGTCCTTGTAATGCCCGAAAACGACGAACGGACGGAGCGCCCCGTCGATTTCGGGGGTAACCACGCTTTGCGAAAGGAAACCGCCGTTCATGCCCATCTTGTCGTCTTCCCATTTCTCCACGAGGCGGTTGGCATTGAGCGGAGAGAACAGCGGAATGTTCTGCCGGGTCAGATAGTCGACGATATAGTCGCCCATACGTCCGTGCGCCATGTTGATGACGGCCGAAGGTTGTACCGAGTCGATGTGATGGTGGTTGACAAGGTTCTTCATGTTGCGCACCGGATAGACCACGTTGCCGGTTTCTTCCAGCCGGCGGATCAAATCGGCGGGCTGTCCCATCGGGCCGGTGACGATGATACGCGGCGCTCCTTCTTTCAGCAGCCCGTGCTTTTGGAGGAACGCGTGATAGTCGGCAATCGAATTGAAACCGAGCTCCTCTTCGTCCGGCTTACCCGGAACGGCATGGTAGAGCATGTCATTGGCGCGCTCTACGACAGCTTCCGGCTCATGGATCGAAATCTTTTTGCCGTCGATGTATTTACGCACGTAATTCAGCACGCTCCGGTAATTGCGTCGTCCGCCATTGCTCAGGTACTGTTTCAGGGTGTCGGCCTGAAGCGAATCGATGGAGATGATTTTGTTAGCCGGGTTGGTCACAGCTGTCGACAGGATCGGCAGTCCTTCGTCTGCCGCCTTCTGAATCTGTGCCCGCTGTTCTTCGGTGATACGAAGCCCCATCGCATTGATAAAGACCATGTCATACCCTTTGAGCCGATCCAGCTCTTCGGTATCGACCGTTGCGATTTTAATAAACGAATTGTCATTGGCCTTGTGAATCTCGCCCAAGGTAATGATCTGATAATTGACAAAAGCCACTTTGGTGGCAGAGAACCATCTGCTCCATACGAAGAGCAGGACGGCCAGTGCAACCACAGCGGCACCAACGATAAGTAACAATTTCTTTTTCATGCTGTCTATGTTATTTTAGTTAATGGTTTATAATCCGAACATATCGGCAAGGTTGATGTTTACCGTACCGATCAGGCTGATACCCTTCTGCGGCAATTGCAGCGAACTGTCCGCGGCCTTGTCTTGATAATTGAATAAATTGTCGACTCCCACGTTGACCGAGACTCCCTTAGGCATCGTTACCCCCGTATTTAAACTGCACAAGGTACGTGCGTCGTAGGTGACGGACCGATGAGTACCGTCTTTCAGGAATCGGTACGTACTCAGCTGTGAAGCCCACTGACCGTTGAGTGCAACATTCATACCGATTTTGCCGAATTTGCGGGAATATACGGCATTGAACGTTACGCTGTGGGGACGGACAGACGAGGTGTTTCGTCCGCTTACCTGCTCATAATCGTTCACGTAAGCGTATGATCCGGTCATCGTTAATCCGAAATCCATTCGCATTTGCACGATGGCTTCTACACTGGTCGTTCGGGCATGTTCGGCATTGGTATATTGCCATTCGGCGGCATTTTTTTCTTTATACGTAATCTTATTATGAAAGCGATTGTGTGAAGTCGATACGGAAGCATTGAATCCTCCTTGAGTGTATTCGGCTGAGAACGAAAACTGGTGACTCGTCTCAGGTTTCAAATCCGGATTGCCGTACAGCATCAGGAACCCCTGTCCTCCCATATCGTATTCCTGATATAACTCTTTCAGCGACGGAGAACGGAACCCTTGCGAGTAGCCGGCACGGATTGTAACCGTTTCGGCCGGACGATACATGGCCGAAAGTTTCGGCGTTACGTGCCAGTGATATTTGCGATGATAGTCGCTACGCACTCCCACGATCACGTTAAGGGAGGGAAGCGGTTTCCAGTCTTCCTGCATGTAGAGAGAATAGTTCTCGTTTGTGGCATGAGCACTGTCTTTCAACATGTAATGCTTCAAATGTTCAAAAAATATTTCGGTGCCGACGCTTACCGTATGGTCGCCGTACGTACCCGAATAGTCGGCACGCAGCATTTGTGTACGGTTGCGATAATCGGTTCGCCTGAATTTCGCCTGAAAAAAGTCTTTATCCTTTTTATAATTGTCGTAGTTATAAGATACAATCAGCCGGCGATCTTCTCTGAATACGTAGTTCATTTTTGCATTCAGCGCATAGTCGATAAAAAAGTCCTGATATTTTCCGCCCTCTCGAATATCACGAGCGTTATGATAGAATGATCCGCGTAAATCCACACTGAGCTTGTCGGTAAAAGCATAGCCGAACTTTTGCGAGGCATCCCAGACCTTATATCCGTAAATCGTTGTTGATCCGGCTCGGAGCGTGCTGTCTTTTACCGTACCGTCGGGGTTGTATATTTTTAATGTTTTACCGTTTTTATCCCCCACCGAGTACGTATCTCTCGTACGGAAAGTGACGCTGGTGAGCGAAGAAAAGCGGTCTTTCTTTGTTCCGGCCGAGATGGTATATTTTTGTCCGTTCGTTCCGGCATAGCGGGCATGGATGTTCCCCGTAAACGGACGATTGGCTTTCTTGGTGATGATATTGATTACGCCGCCCAGCGCATTCGAACCGTAAACGGTCGACTGCGATCCACGGATAAATTCGATCCGTTCGATCTCGTCGACATTGAAGCGGGTGAAATCGACGTTATGGTCCGCTCCTTCACCACTGACCCGCTCGCCATCGATCAGGAACAGCATATATTCGCCGTCCACGCCCTGATACTTGATCTGCGGCATCCGGCTCATGCTGTTGTAGGTGATCTGTAACCCCGGCAATTCGTATTGTAAAAGCGTTTCGATACTCATCGGGTTGAGCGCCTGAATATCTTTCTGCGAGATAACACGCGTTAATATCGGCACTTCTTTAAGCGGTCTTGCGATCCGTGCACCCGTAACGACGATTTCGTTCAGTTCGTTTTGTGCCGGTTTCAAGACAATGTGCAAAGGTTGTGCTCCCGTTTGCCGGTTTACCTTTACCTCTTCGGGAATATACCCGGTAAATGATACGCGGAGCGTATATTCGCGTCCTTCATTTAAACGGATGGCGAACTCTCCGTTCGCGTTGGTCCCGGCGCCAATCGTAGCGCCTACGACCCATACAGACGCTCCGGGTAACGGCTCGCCGTTTTCGTCTGCTACCGTACCCTTAACCGTATATCGGCCTAACTCAAGTTCTTCGCCTTCTGCAAAAACGGTGCCCGAAGGCACCGTTAGCAAAAGCAGAAACAATATGTTGCTCAAAAACGACTTCATCTTTTACGGAACATTATTTCGGTAGAAATTCGTAATCAAAAGAGACATGTCCTGTCTTTTCTTCGGCATTTTGATAGCCGGTGAATTTCAGTTTGGCATGGCTTCCATCCTTGAATTTTACGACATATACCAATTCTGATAAGCTATATTTAAAGGGAGGCATTGTGCCGGTAGGGGTTTTAATTACCCAGCCATCAAGCACTTTGTTTAAATTTGATTTAGAGGCATATCCTATTTGACCGGCCATCATCTGAGATGGTTCTGTGATCACTTTGTTTTCGACTATTTTATCTGCCTCATATCCTGTAGTAGGAAGAGTTTTTACATTCTTTATTTCTTTTTCTGCGGTAGCAACAGCTTCGCCATTGTTTGTCCGTATATCGAAGCGATGAATCGCGATATGCCACTTTATTTTGATATCGGCTTCCGATCCTTTGGCCGGAATGGTTTCAATAAGCTTTCCTTTTTTTATTATATTCCATGCACTGAAATCCCGGTGGGTTTCCGTCTGGCCTGTCTCTAAATTAATATACGTCCACACATCATATTTAGTGGCATCGATTGTTTTGGATTTTTTGACCGTTTCTTTCTTGACATCGTCTTTCTTGTCGCACCCGACGAATGCCAAACCGAGCGCAACAAGCGCCATCATCATTACACTTCTTTTTTTCATAATCTAAATACTTAATGTTTTTAATTAATTTTCACGGGTGCAAAAGTAGAGGCGTTTGGCAAAGAGGACAATCCCGATTTGTCGGTATTTTTAGGTGATTTCCCCCCAATAATAGGGATATGGCGTAAGGTCGTTGATATGCGTCGGTTATTTTTTTAGGGCTATCGGGCAAAAAAAAGGACGTTCTATTTCTTTTTATCCATCGGTGATAGAGGCGTTTTTGCGTTACGCGGAGGCTTGCTCTTCGGTTCCATCGGACAGCGATCGTTTTTTACTTGAAGGATGATGTCCTTAAGATGAAGGACTGCTTCCTTAAGGTGTAAGGAGGTCTCCTTAACATGAAGGAGTTTTTCCTTAAGATGAAGGAGCATTTCCTTAAGATAAAGGAATGCTTCCTTAAGATATAAGGAGCTTTCCTTAAAATGAAGGATCGTTTCCTTATGATAGACGACCCAAAGAAGGTTTTTTCTTTTACCGGACAGCAATCATTTGATTTCTTCCTGTCATAAAAAAAGGAATCGACGGTAATCACTTACGGCCGACTCCTGAAAAGAAATTTATTTGACTTACGTGGTTTACTATTGTTTTAACTGATCCAGTATAAAAACGATTTTTTATTTGCTGCGATCTTCTAAAAATTCACAGTGCAAAGATACGATGGCTTATCACGCTCCACAATCCCCATTTTGGGGGAAATTTTGCGCGTCTGTCGCCAATAATGGTTAGTTGTGGTTCAAAAAAACGGAGATGGGAACCGAAAATACTCTATTTTGCCGTATGGAGCATTTTTTTCGAGTCCTTAATAGGTGCCGTTCGGTTAGTCTCACAAACCGAGATGGGCAAAGATAACGGAAGCTATCGATTACCCTATGGACGCTTTGAAAAAAGTATTGGGTAATGTTTAATGTGTGTTTTAAAAATTCTGTTTATTAGCTGTTTATGTTTTATTGGCTGTGAAAAAGCATTTATCCGGAAAGAAGAGGAGGCTTTTGTTTTTCTCTCCCGATTGATGTACTTTTGTGGCCTCAAGAAACACAGCATAACAGAAAATGGATTTCAAAAATATCATTAAACGAGACGGAACGAAAGAGAGATATAACGTCTCGAAAATAAAGCGCGTGATACGTGCCGCCTTTGCAAGTATCGATGAAGAGTGCTCTAAGGAAGCGTTGACCCGGTTGATCGAAAACGTAGAAGAACGGCTCCGGGAGCTTGCGAAAGAAGGCGAGATCAAAGTAGAGCAGATACAGGATGTGGTGGAGATTGAACTGATGCGTAACGGCTTCTACCGTGAGGCGCGTCGTTTCATCCTGTATCGCGAAGAGCGGGCGAAGTACCGTGCCATCATCCTCGAAATAGAAGAAACGGTCACGCACGAGGGCATGCACCGCTTGCTGAAAGATATACAGAAAGATTTTCCGCATCTGAACAAATCGTTCGATACGTTGGGCATGAAATACCGTTCGTTCCATAAGGCGGCTATGACGCCCGACGAATGTTTGAAAGCCCTGATCCGTGCGGCTGTAGAATGTATCACGGCCGAAGAGCCGGATTGGGAGTTCATTGCCGGCCGTCTGCTGAGTTTTCAGAGCAAGCTGAATGTCGATCGGAAGATGGAATCCCTTAAAATCAGCACGTTTTTCGATAAACTCACTTATCTCACGCGTGAAGGATATTATGGTCAGTACATCCTTGAGCATTATTCGAAAGAAGACATCGACGAGATTGCGACTTTCTTTGTTCCCGAGCGCGATCATTTGTTTACGTACAGCGGACTCGACCTGCTGCTGCGCCGTTACACGATACGTAATTTTACGCACGAGCAACTCGAAACACCGCAGGAAATGTTTATGGGTATTGCCATGCATCTGGCCATGAAAGAGCAGCATAACCGTTTGCAGATTGTACGCGATATCTACGATATCCTCAGTAAGCTGCAGGTGACGATGGCTACGCCCACGATGGCCAATGCCCGCAAGCCGCATTATCAGATGTCGAGCTGTTTTATCGACACGGTACCCGATTCGCTCGACGGAATTTATCGGAGCATTACCAATTTTGCCAATGTTTCCAAATTCGGAGGCGGCATGGGACTCTATTTCGGAAAAGTACGTGCCAATGGCAGCGACATTCGCGGCTATAAGGGTGCGGCAGGAGGCGTCGTGCGATGGATCAAATTGGCGAACGACACGGCCGTGGCCGTCGATCAGCTCGGTGTGCGCTCCGGAGCAGTAGCTTGCTACCTCGATGTATGGCATAAGGATATTCTCGATTTCTTGCAACTTCGCACGAATAACGGCGACGACCGCATGAAAGCGCATGATGTCTTTCCGGCCGTCTGTTACCCCGATCTTTTCTGGAAAATGGTGCGTGAGGATATGAATCAGCCGTGGTACCTGATGTGTCCGCATGAGATTAAAAGTATCAAGGGCTATGAGCTCGAAGATTACTACGGTGAAGAGTGGGAGAGACGTTATCACGACTGCGTGAATGATTCCCGTATTCCCAAGACTGAGGTGCAGCTCAAAGATATGATTCGCCTGATTCTGAAGTCGGCCATTGAAACAGGTACTCCGTTCGCTTTTTTCCGTGATACGGTGAACCGCACCAACCCGAATAAACACAAGGGGATGATTTACTCCTCGAACCTCTGTGTCGAGATTGCACAAAACATGTCGGCCATCGAAAGCGTTTCTACCGAAGTCGTAACTATGCCCGATGGCGATACGGTCATCGTAGAGAAATCACGTCCGGGCGATTTTGTGGTCTGCAACCTTTCCTCGCTTGTTGTCAGCAAGATCAATTTTGACGATGAGCAGGAAGTACGACACGTATTACGAACCATCGTCCGTGCACTTGACAATGTGATCGACCTGAATTTCTATCCCATCGAATATGCGCGTATCACGAACCGTCGCTACCGTCCTATCGGGCTCGGGGTGATGGGATACCATCACCTGTTAGCGAAGAAAGGCGTAGCATGGGAGAGTGAGGAACATCTCCAATTGGCTGATAAAATGATGGAAACGATTAACTACTACGCCATTCAGGCCAGTGCCGAGCTGGCGGCCGAGAAAGGGAGCTATGAATACTTTGAAGGGTCGGACTGGCAGACAGGCGACTATTTCCGACTGCGCCAATACGAGGGAACGCCGCGATGGGATGCGCTGGCAGACGAAGTTCGTACGAAAGGGCTTCGAAACGGTTATCTGCTGGCTGTGGCTCCCACCAGCTCCACGTCCATCATTGCCGGAACGACGGCATGTACCGATCCGATCATGAACCGCTTCTTCCTCGAAGAAAAGAAAGGTTCCACCATTGCCCGTGTTGCGCCTGATCTGAACGATCGGACGTGGTGGCTCTACAAAAATGCGCACCTCATAGACCAGACATGGAGCATCCGCGCGGCAGGCGTGCGACAGCGACACGTAGACCAGTCGCAGAGTACGAACCTCTATATTACCAATGATTTTACCCTGCGTCAAGTGCTTGAACTCTACATCAAAGCCTGGGAATGCGGTCTCAAAACCATCTACTACGTGCGCTCCAAATCGCTCGAAGTCGAAGAATGCGAATCTTGCTCGTCCTGATTTCTTAACTATACATTAATATATATCATATCATCATGAGTCATATACAAACCATTCAGCGCAAACCGCTCTTCAATGAGCACGGTGATACCGAACTGTCGAAAAAACGTATGATTAACGGTAACACGACCAATCTGAACGACTTCAATAATATGAAGTATAAATGGGTGTCGGACTGGTATCGTCAGGCCATGAATAACTTCTGGATCCCTGAAGAAATCAATCTGAATCAAGACCTCAAGGACTATGCTAAACTCAGCGAGGCGGAGCGTACGGCCTACGACAAAATCCTGTCTTTCCTTATCTTCCTCGATAGTATTCAGACGGCCAATCTTCCGAATATCAGTGATTATATTACTGCAAGCGAGGTGAATCTCTGCCTGAATATTCAGACTTTTCAGGAGGCCGTGCACTCGCAGAGCTATAGTTATATGCTCGATACCATTTGCTCGCCCGAACAGCGTGACGCCATTCTTTATCAGTGGAAGGACGACGAGGTGTTGCTTAACCGCAATAAATTCATCGGCGATCTCTACAATGCTTTCATGGAAGACAAAAGCGTGGAACAATTTATGCGCGTGCTTATCGCCAATTATATTCTCGAAGGGATCTATTTCTACTCGGGATTCATGTTTTTCTACAACCTCGGACGAAACGGCAAAATGCCCGGATCGGCACAGGAAATTCGCTATATCAATCGCGACGAAAATACGCACTTGTGGCTTTTCCGCAACATCATCCTCGAAATGAAACAGGAATGTCCGGAAATGTTTACCCCCGAACTGATTGAAGAATACCGTGCCATGATTGCCAAAGGCGTGGAGGAAGAGATCAAGTGGGGCGAATACGTGCTCGGCGATAAAATAGAAGGGCTGACTACCGAAATGATACGCGATTACATCCGATATCTGGGGAATCTGCGGATTAGATCCCTTGGTTTCGAGCCGCTTTTCGAGGGATATACTTCCGAACCGGCCTCGATGTCGTGGGTATCGCAATATTCGAATGCGAATATGATCAAGACCGACTTCTTCGAAGCGCGTTCTACGGCTTATGCCAAGTCGAGTGCGCTGGTCGATGATCTATAGGAATATGTGCAATCAATGTTCTGTATTTGGTATTGAGTGGTTTGGATTGAAAGACTACTCAATACCAAATATTTCACATGTTCAAGGTACTAACACATAGTGTAAGCTGTTTTCAATGTGATAAGACCACTGCTACATTATAATAGTAGTGTTGTGAACCTTCATCAATACGCGTTACTGTAAAGAAAACGACCCAATGTTTTTGTTGAATAAAATAAAAAGAAGATTGTACTTTTAAGATTTTTTCTTTGCTTTTTTTAATGCAATAAACTTGCGCAAACGGATTAGTACGTTTATCTTTGCGGCCATTAACTTAAATATCTTTAATTATGAGGGGTAAATTATTCGCTGTTTTTTTATTTTTGATAGGCTTTGCTATGCTGTCGCATGCGCAGAATTCTATCGTCGTAAATTTGGGTGATGCTGTTAAGCATGAAGAAGCATCGGGAGTATATTATACTTTTCCGAACTTAAACGTTAATGCGGGTGCGGGAGTGTTGATCAAGTCCATAAAGCTTGATTTTAAACAAGGAACAGCCACGTATTCCCTGCCTTCCGGATGGGTGTCAAAACCGATATTAGGCTCTGTTTCTTATAGTTATGTTTTTGAAAATGAGTCTGGTTCGTCAGCATCTGATGTGCAGAATTTTTTAAGAAGTATAAAATATACGTTCGATGCTCAATATAAAGGGGGAGAATTGAGTGTTCAAGTATGTAACTTTATTTACCCCATGGAACCCATGGCACCACGGAGTTATGATATCTCCACGAGGGCAGCCGCAGTGGACGAGGTATGTAGTGAATTCGTTCCTATTCGTTTCGGTTTTGAAAGTACGAAAAGTGCGTCGGTTAATGGGGTAGCGAATAATGGAACATCTGCTATGCCGGTGAAAGTAATCCTTGGTGATGAAATCGAGTATAGAATTAATGCGGTTAATGCTGCTACAGTAGGGAATGATGGTGGGGGAATGGCTGTTACTGATCGTACTGAGAATGTACAATTAAGGCAATCAGAGTATTTTCCTTACCAAACATCGACTTTACTTATCGTAGATGTCTTGCCGGATGGACTTGAACTGGTTGGAAATCCTGATAATAACGGTGTATTTGAAGCAAGCACTCGTACCATACGTTGGGAATTGACAGATGTGCCTTGGGGAGAAGATCGGACGGTAAGTTTTAAAGTGAAACTTAAAGAGCCTTTGATAGCTGCATACTACCAAAATATTATGGAAAATAAAGCTACCGTAACAACGAAATGGCAAGATATGATGCTTACCAGAGGAGAGGCAGAAGTGTCAATGAGAAATATGGCTTTGGATGGAATGAAAGAATATGTCTCCGTTACGAACAGTACTTTCCATCAGCGTTCTGTTTGCACGGTTAAATTTGTGGTTGATCCTGTTGCGGGAGGTGTGTTAAATAACGGAGATGATCAAGTGATTGATTATGGAACGAGACCTTCTGCGGGGGTTACGGTAACGCCTTCGGGTTCTTCCTATAAATTTAAAGGCTGGAAACATGGAGGATTTACTTCGCTGAAACCCGGTGAGGCAGCTGTTCCTGCAGCCTCGGGCCCGGCGGGTGACGCCAACTGGTATACCACGATAGATGTAAAAGGAGATGTGACGTTTACGGCCGAGATGGAGTTGCAGGGTTATTCGATTACCTATGATTATAATGATAAGGCTCTCTCCCCCAAAGGAGAAACGATGCCTCTTGCCACCCCGCCGGGAACAGCTAATCCGACCGGCTATATTACGGCTGAAATTCCGGTTTCCGGTATTGAGCTTAATGATCCTATTCGAGAAGGTTATCAGTTTGTTAACTGGCAAATAAGTAGCGATAATTCTACGATATCTCCATGGATATCCCGCATAATTCCTGCGGGTACTCAAGGAAATTTGACTTGTCAGGCTTTATGGGCTCCCAATCGTTTCGGTATCGGTTATGACCTTCATGGAGGTGTGGCTTCGGGAACACCTAATCCGACGGAATATACGATCGAAACGCTGCCGGAGAAAGTTCAGCATGCACCGACGAGAGCGGATTATACCTTCGTCGGTTGGACAAACGATCGGTTTGCTCCAACGACCCAGATGACCGTAGATATTCCGCTTAAGGATGCTAAGGGTGTATATACTCAGGATTCATTGACGTTCCATGCTCACTGGCACAAGAAGTTGGTTGTCGATACGGTAACCTGCGAAGCTCCGCTTAAACTCAAAGGTCAGCCTGGTGCGAAAAGTTACAAATGGGAATACATCGTTTCGGCAACGGAAAAGAAAGAAGTCGGAAACGCTCAAAACTTTGATGCCGGTAAATCGGGTACGTATGTTTTGACTACGAACTACGGCTCGGTGAGCGTAGAAGATACGTTTAAAGTGTTGTTTGCCTTTGAAGGAAAACAGGAGCTTAAGAACAACAGCAATATTGCGGCCAAGATTGGGAAAAAACAGGAGTTCTATGTTAAGATGGATACTGTCGGCCGTAAAGTAAGCTACAAATGGTTACTTGCTGAAGGCGATACGACGCACTCGATGAAGGGCGACTCTTTGTATGTTGTGTTCGGAACCTCCGGAAAGAAGGATGTCGCGATAGAAATAACGGTTACTTTGCCGGGCGGCTTGATATGTAAGAAAGAGCTCACAGCTTCAATCAATATCAGTGAGAAATATAACGGCTTCTTTGTCGACCAGAATGTGGTTGGCGGTCGTGAGGACGGTTCCTCTTGGGCAAATGCTTATCGTCGGATAGAGCAGGCTCTTGATAAAGCTCGTGCCGGCGACTGCGTATGGGTAGCACGTGGTAGATACACTCCTCCGAAGGGTAAGTCTTATGAGATGAAATACGACAGTGTGGAAGTGTACGGAGGCTTCGGTGCTTGGGAAAGCTATCTGCATGAACGAGTATTCGCATCTAACCAGACGATTTTGCAATGCAGCAACGGCGGTTCTTCGGTGATTGTCATCGAAGGCAGCAAAGGTATGCGCTGGGACGGTTTCATTGTTGAACAAGGAAATGCGACACAAGGCGGCGGTATTCTGAACAGGAACGGACAGGTTACGATTGCCAACTGTATCATCCGTAACAATCGTGCCGAACAAGGTGGCGGTATATATAACGGCAACGGAGGCAATGCGGTCATCTTCAATACGGAGATTAGCGGTAATACGGCAACCGAAGGAGCCGGTATGTATAACCTCTCTGCTGATCCTCGTTTGACGAATGTGACGATTAGCGGTAATTTAGCTTCCGGCGAAGGAGGTGGACTGTATAATGACGGCTCGAATCCGGACGTTCGGAACACGATTATTTGGGGCAACCGCGCCGGAAAGCATCCGAATGTGTCGAACACGTCGAGTACGCCGGCCTTCAGTTTCAGTTTGATCGAAAGAGACCGTGCCGGCTGGGATGTTGCCTTAGGTGCAGATCATGGCGGCAATGTGAATGGTAGCCCGGTCTTCAGAAGACGAGGCTTTGACGAAGATGGCACCATGCGTCAAGGTGATTATCGTTTGGGAGCCGGTGGTGCTGCGGAGAATCAAGGTTTGAATCGCTATGTTTATATGGAAAAGACGCGTGACGCGTACCTTCCGACCTTAAGCGGAAGTGTATATCACAGTGGTTTCCTTTATGACCTGTCGGGGAGGAACCGTATTGTTGAAGACTGTGTAGATATTGGAGCCTATGAATATGCACCCGATGTTTATTTTCCGAAAATATCGCGTGAAATCGTGATCCCAACTGTTAAGGGGCTGATTTTCCAACCGGGTCCGGGTATTCATTATGTGAATACGGGAGATGACTTTACGTTCACCGTGAAAGAGGAACAGGCAGGAAACGTGTTGAAAGCCGGTGAAAAGAAGCGCTTGATAGAACGTCTTAAGATTACGACGGGTGATCCGATCCGTGATAAACATGGTATCAAGATGACGGAGAACGAAGATGGTTCGGTAACGGTAAAACTGATCAAAGTGACTTCCAGAATCGTGTTGACGGTAGATCCGCATGCTACCTCTTCAGCCATCATTTCGGGTGAAAAAGTATGGTCTTATGAAGGCCAGGTGCTGTTGAGTGTGAAGGCCTCTACGGGAGTTCGTATCTATGATCTGAAAGGTCAGTTGGTAGACGCTCGCAAGGTCGAAGCCGGTGAGACGGCAATCGCTCTTCCTGAGGGCATCTATCTTGTTCGGATCGCTGATCGAAGCTACAAGGTGATTGTTCGGTAATCGCGGGAGGTTGTTCCTCTTTTGAGGCATAATTATTTAAAGGCGGTTGCTTTTTTCGATTGTGAAAAGGGCAGCCGCTTTTGTGTTCTATTCCATTTACTCATGCTTCGGTTTGAAAATACATGGCAATGCCCGGTCCATTACATTTCTGTAGGCAGAGATTTTAAAACCGATGCCGATCGGATTTTTTTCTGTGCCTATCGGATTATTTTTGATGCTTATCGGATTTTACTTTCCTTCTCCCGAAAAGATGCTTTCTCTTCGAGTGCTTGTAGAAAAAAGTCCTGAGCGTGTGTTGTGTATTCGGAGAAAAGTTGTACCTTTGCCACCCGATTATTATCTAAAGTGTTCAAACAGTTTGTTCTTAACACCTTGCTAAGTTCTTCTGTGTCCGAAGAGTAGAAAAGGAGTCAAGGCGCGTTTTTTAGTATTAATTTATAAAGAAATAACAGTGGATACGTTAAGTTTTAAGACCATTTCTGCAAACAAAGCAACTGTAAACAAGGAGTGGGTGGTTGTCGATGCGACCGGCCAATCATTGGGGCGCATTTGTTCGAAAGTCGCCAAATTATTGAGGGGGAAGTACAAACCGAATTTTACCCCGCACGTTGACTGCGGCGATAATGTAATCATTATCAATGCAGACAAAGTCGTTCTGACGGGAAATAAGTGGAACGACCGTATTTATTTTAAGCATACCGGATATCCGGGTGGACAGCGTGAAGTTACTCCCGCTCAATTAATGGTGAAAGGAGAAGACCGCTTGTTCCGCAAGGTCGTAAAAGGCATGCTGCCGAAGAATCGTCTGGGAGACAAATTACTCAAAAATCTGTATGTCTATGCAGGTTCGGAGCATAAACACGAAGCCCAGCAACCGAAGTCGATAGATATAAACTCACTTAACTAAATTTCATGGAAGTAGTAAATGCAATAGGAAGACGTAAGGCGGCCATTGCCCGTGTATACGTTAGCGAAGGAAATGGAAAAATTACCGTGAACCGCCGGGAATTGTCCGATTATTTTCCCTCCCCGATCCTGCAATTCGTAGTGAAGCAACCGCTCAGCGTGCTGAATGTGGACGGACAATACGATATCAAGGTGAATTTGGTCGGCGGCGGATTTAAGGGACAGTCGGAAGCGGCTCGTCTGGCTATCACACGCGCATTGATTAAGATCAATCCCGAGTCGAAGCCGGCACTTAAGGCGGAAGGATTCGTAACACGTGACCCGCGTGCGGTAGAACGTAAGAAACCGGGACGTCCGAAAGCACGTAAACGGTTCCAGTTCAGTAAACGTTAATGTTATTTGTGAGTTGCTTGCAAGTAGAAAAGGCGTTTAGTATCTAAATTGTCCGGATTTTTTCTGCATGGAGAGATGTCGGAGAACTACCGGTCAGTTGAGTAAAACAGAATGTAAACGATTAAACAACAAAAAAGAAATGTCAAGATTAAATTTTGATCAGTTATTAGAAGCAGGCGTTCATTTCGGACACTTGAAAAGAAAATGGAATCCTGCAATGGCTCCTTACATTTTCATGGAGCGCAATGGTATTCATATCATTGATTTGTATAAAACCGCTGCGAAAGTAGACGAGGCAGCTGAAGCCTTGAAGAATATCGCTTGTTCCGGACGGAAGATTCTGTTCGTGGCCACGAAAAAACAAGCCAAGCAGATCGTGGCCGATAAAGCTACGGCTGTAGGTATGCCTTACGTAATCGAACGCTGGCCGGGCGGTATGTTGACGAACTTCCCGACGATCCGTAAAGCCATCAAAAAAATGTCGACGATCGACAAGATGAGCAAGGATGGCACTTTTGATAATTTATCCAAACGTGAGAAATTGCAGATTACGCGTCAGCGCGCCAAGTTGGAAAAGATGCTCGGTTCGATTGCCGACCTGAATCGTCTGCCCGCGGCCTTGTTCGTGGTAGACGTGATGAAGGAGCACATCGCCGTGCGCGAAGCCAACCGCCTCGGTATTCCGGTATTTGCCATGGTCGATACGAACTCCGACCCGACGAATGTAGACTTCGTTATTCCGGCCAATGACGATGCGACGAAGTCGGTCGACTTGATCTTGGGCGTAGTTTGCGAAGCCATCCACGAAGGACTTCAGGAAGGCAAAGCCGCCAGAGATAAAGAAGACGCGGAAAAGGCCGCAAGCGAAGACGGTGAAGAAACACCGAGACGTGAACGCCGGGCAAAAACAGGAGCCAGACGCACGAGAAAAGAAGAAGACGAGGCTCCGAAAGCCTCTGTCGCTTCGAATGAAAAAGAAGGGGAAGACTAAAATTTAATCATAAAGAACTAGATTATGGCAGTAACAATGGCAGATATCACCCACTTGCGCAAGATGAGCGGAGCGGGTATGATGGATTGCAAGAAAGCTTTGGAAGAAGCAAACAACGACTTCGACAAAGCCATGGAAATTATTCGCAAAAAAGGACAGGCCGTAGCGGCCAAACGTTCCGATCGCGAAGCCTCCGAAGGTTGTGTGTTGGCGACAGAGAATGGCGATTTTGCGGCAGTCGTAGCACTCAAATGTGAAACGGACTTTGTGGCTAAAAATGCGGAATTTGTAGCCCTGACACAAGATATTCTCAACGCGGCAATGAACAATAAGCCGAAAACCAAAGAGGAATTGTTGAAGGTTACCTTAAGCGATGGACGTTCGATCGAGAACCATATCACGGACCGTGTCGGCGTGACAGGTGAAAAGATGGAACTTGGAGAGTACGAATTTGTCGAAGGAGGGTCTACGGTTTCATATATTCATCCGGGAAATAAGCTGGCCGCTATCGTAGCGTTCAATCAGAAGCTTGATCACCAGGTCGCTCGCGAGATCGCAATGCAGGTAGCCGCCATGAATCCGGTGGCTGTAACACCGGCTGATGTGCCGCAACACGTGCTGGACACGGAAAAGCAGATTGCCCGTGACAAAGCACGCGAAGCAGGAAAACCGGAGAACCTGCTGGATCGTATTGCCGAAGGCGCTTTGCAGAAGTTCTACAAAGAGAACACGTTGTTGCAACAGGAATACGTGAAGGATGCGAAACTCACGGTTGAACAGTATCTCCAACAACAAGACAAAGGCTTAACGGTAACAGCATTTAAACGTGTGACGCTGAATGTAGACTAATCGTCTGTCCTGTTAAAATAGAAGGTCGTTCGGGAACAACAATCCCTGAGCGGCCTTTTTTTATTTACACGACACCCTCTATCATAAATGTTTTGTGTATCTTTGAAGGCTCATTAACTCGGTGTACTTGGTTTTGAATGGAAACAATTATTCATTGCGAAAATATTACCCATTACTACGGAAAGAAGTTGATCTATGAGAATCTGAACTTTGAGGTCAAACAAGGGAAGATTCTGGGACTTCTGGGCAAGAACGGAACCGGAAAAACGACGATCATCAACATTCTGAATGGATACCTTAAACCTCGTTCGGGCGTCTGCCGTATCTTCGGAGAAACGATGGAAAAGCTCTCTCCTTCGACGAAAGCGCGTATCGGCCTGTTACTCGAAGGGCATATCCAGCATACGTACTTCAATGTCGAGCAGATCGAACGGTTTTACAGTCGTTTTTTTCCAAACTGGAAGAGGGACGCCTATTATGAGCTTCTCCGGAAATTACAGGTCACGCCGACCCAGAAGATCAGCACCATGTCATGCGGACAACGTTCGCAGGTGGCGCTCGGCCTGTTATTTGCCCAAGACCCCGATCTGCTCATTCTGGACGATTTCTCGATGGGATTAGATCCCGGTTACCGTCGCCTGTTCGTTGAATATCTCAAGGAATACGCTACGGCAGGGAACAAAACGATTTTCCTGACGTCTCACATTATTCAGGACATGGAAATGCTCATCGATGACTGCATGATTATGGATTACGGACGTATCCTGTTGCATGAACCGACCCGATATATCATGGAGCGATTCAGGCGTTTTCGCTTTGTTTGCGATGGAGCGGAGATACCGGCCGACGAAAGGTTGTGGCATACCGAAAGGACCGGTAATCGGTGGGAGACGTACTCCTTTGCTTCGACGGAGGAAGTGGAACAGATGCTTTCGCCTTGTGGGGTGAGCGAAGTGAAAGAGGAAAAGCTCTCGCTCGAAGATGCGTTTATCGGTTTAACCGGAAAATATTAATCGATTATGTTTAGTGCAATCTTTTATAAAGAATGGATCAAGACACGACGGACGGTTGGGCTTATGCTTCTGCTGCTTGTGACCTTGCTTGTGTATGCATTCGTACAGATGGGGCAGACGCTTCGCCTCAGCGGGGCGGTGCAAGCCTGGTCGGCTGTCTTGTTAAAAGACATGTCACTCGTGCCGGCGGTCACGAAATGGTTTCCGCTTTTGGCGGGTGTACTGCTCGGAGTGGCACAGTTTATTCCGGAGATGACGGACAAGCGATTGAAACTAACTCTTCATCTGCCGTTACGCGAGTCCAAGATTGTCTTTGTGACGTTGTTATATGGCATCACCGTGCTGTCGGCAGCTCTCCTGCTGATGTATATAGGCCTGTATGCCGGACTCTTCCGTCATTATGCCGCCGAGATGTTGCATGCGGTGACTTGGCAACTTCTCCCATATTTTGAAGGAGGACTTGCTTGTTATCTTTTTACGGCATGGGTCTGTATGGAGCCGGTATGGCGTAGGCGTGTGGCTAATGCACTTGTAGCTGCCGCAGGATTGTACCTTTTCTTTATGGATGCCCCATCGGGCGCTTACGTGACTTTCTTGCCCTGCCTGACCCTTATACTCGTCGCAGGACTTAGCTTTCCGTTTTATTCCGCCGCACGGTTCAAAGACGGGTCGCCCGGATAATCTTTCGAAAAAAACGACGTTATATGATACGCAAACCATATATTTACTATACGATTCTGCTCTTCGTCACTTTTACGGGGATGTGGGTCATTCCCTCATTCGTCAAGATGGCAACGGATTCGCCGGACGGATATCCATTCGTCTATTATAGTGCGGTGATGAAGGATTGGGGCATCATCGATTACAGGAACAAGGAAATGCCACTTCGTGATCTTCGCGGGAATACATATACGATGGCACAGTCCGACTCACTGTTGCCTCTCCTTAACTATCGTCAGCTTATGGCCGACGGACGGTTGCCCGACAGCATTTGCGGTACGGCCATCAGCCCTCCCTTGTTACGGGCCGCAACAGTCGTTTTCCGGTATGCTCCGAGAGAACGCAAGTCACCGGACAAAGGATTGTATATCCTCTTCGAATCAATGCCCAAACGAGTCGGGCTGGAGATGCCGGACGATGTGTTTCGCCTGAAAGACAGGATCGAGTTTATCGACGTGCAGACGAATACCGTCAATCGGGAGAAGAGCGATTTGTTTGCGCGGGCGCTCGAAAAAGCCGGCTATGCATTTCCCATGCGGTGGGCTATCGGCAATCCGAATCCGCGTAAACCGTACGACGAAGGCTATTTCACCCTCGATGCCCAAGGGCGGCTTTATCACCTCAAGATGGTCAACAATCGTCCGTTCGTTAAGGATACACGCGTCGACAAAGACGTGGATATCGCTTGGTTTTCCATGTATGAGGCGTCGAATAAACGGTTCTACGGCTTTTTGTTCGACCGGCAGGGTTGCCTGTATATCTTGGAGAGTCGCGAAGGACAATACGTGCCGGTGAAATTGGATATCGATCCGATCGACATCGACCGAGACGAGGTAACGGTCATGGGCAATCTCCTCTACTGGACGGTGATTATCAACACGCCGCAGGGACGCCGGTATTACGGACTGGAGACCGGGACCTTGAAGAGAGTATCCGAACATGCCATTGCAAGAGAACCGAACCGCTGGGACAAGGTGTCGGGATGGCTCTTCCCTTTTTATATTACGTTTCAGGAATCGGACAGCCATTTTCTTTATCTCCGGCTACATGGTACGGAATATCGTGCGTGGGCGATCAACTTGCTGCTGGCGCTGCTTGTCGCAATCATTGCCGCCCGACGGAACGATAAGCTCTTTGCCGCGCTTTTTGTCGCTCTCACCGGTATAGCGGGTATGGTCGGATGGTTGTTGATGCCGAAAAAAAGATGAATGATAAACATAATCAATACATGAAGTGATGAAAAAGATTTTATTTTTAGCTGCCGCTTTGCTGACGATGGCGGCATGTAACAACAAACGCGCAGAACAACAGAGCGCAAGTCAAGAGGAAAACGTAGAAGTGCATGCTTCCGAAGTGTCGGTTTACAAGCTCGACAGTTTATTGAAAGTGGCTGACCGTCTCGTTGATCAGACCGTGACGGTGCGAGGTTTCGTGACGCATACGTGCAAGCATTCCGGAAAGCGTTGTTTTATTGTAGGAGATGACCCGAACGCGTCGTTCCGTGTAGAGGCGGGCGGTGAAATCGGCGGATTCAATCGCGAACTGACCGGCTCGGAACTGGCCATAACGGGCATCGTCCGTGAACGTCGCCTGACGAAAGAATACATTGACCAATACGAAGAAGAAGTCAATGAGAAGAAACACAAGGAAGACGGATCGGCCGAAACGTGTCAGGCGGAACTGAACAACATCAACGAGATGCGCGAATGGATGAAAGCGCATAACAAAGATTACTACTCGATTTACTACATGGACGGCGAACGCTACGAAGTCATTGAATAAGCATGGCAGAAGATCATCGCCCCACGAAAGGGGCACCCAAAAACAAGATGAGCCGTTGGCTACGGGTCATACACCGCGATCTGGGATTCCTGATGGTCGGTGTATGCCTCGTCTACGGCATCTCCGGCTTCCTGCTCAATCACATGGACGGGAAAGATCCGGCATTCAGCACGCAGGAAGAAACATTACATCTCGACAAAGGATTATCGCACGAAGAACTGTCGGTCATTTGGAACGACAAAGGACTGCCGGAGTTGAAGAAGATCATGACCATCGACGAGGAACATGTGCGTCTGATACTGAACGGTGGCGTAGGCGTGTACAACTCGGAAACGGGTACGGTCGATTACGAACTGTATAAAAAGAATACGTTTATTTATGCGATCAACCGACTGCATTACAACCGGGTTCGAGGTTGGAATATCATGGCCGATCTGTTTGCCTTTTCGCTGATCTTCTTTGCCGTGTCGGGGTTATTCATCGTCAAAGGAAAGAAAGGCATGGCCGGGACGGGTAAATGGTACCTGCTGGCCGGTATACTGATCCCGGTGCTGTATGTGCTGTTCGGATAAAAGCCGTGCGCCGGTGGTTGATATGTTGATTTGTTTGATTGTTGATTTGTTTATTGACAATTTACTGATTGTAAAAAGCATGTAAACAACTGAACAGTCGAACGACTGCCCGCTGTAAAACGATCGTTAAAGACGTAAAGTAGTAGGGGGATGTGTATCCGGAATTAAATATCCCAATCTTGTATACGCCAAATACCCTTTTTTTCGGGCAGGTGAACGCAAATATTCGGATTGACTTTTTTTAATGCCTTGATAAAAGCCTGCTCTCTTACCGGAGAGATTAACAGGTACGGAAATTTCTTGTTTTTCGGGAAATGTATGCACAATCTCTTGAGGGATGCGGCAGGGGCAGAAAGCGGATTATAGGATCTTTCTACCGAAAGAATATCGGCAATATTTACACTCCAACCGCAAATAAAACCTATTTTAAAACTCAATGTACTTCCTGAAATGATATAACGCATTCCCGTAAAAAGAAATACGAGTAACAAGAATAGACAAGCAAGTACATACATGTCTGTGTACGCCTTGTTTCGAAGAATCGATATAGATGCCGATGTGAAAGCAACGAATACGATTGCGATCAACAATACACTTATTCGTGAGCGAAATACTTGTTTTTCCGAATGATTTTCCATGATTTCCAATTTTTAGTTTATTGCTTGTTATGTCCATATATGCTCGTAAATCTCAGCATAATCGTCTACGTCGATTACTTCAAACCCGACTCTTTCGAGAAAAAACTTCTTGCCTTGGTCGGTTCTGTTATGACTTCGTTTATTGATATACCATCCTTTATGTTTGCTATCCGGAAATTTCTTGAAATATTTGATTCTTTCTATCAGTATCCATCGTAGAAAGGTTTCATTTTCTTCAAGTCCTAAACCGAAAACAAAAAGCGATTTATTGAAAACAATATGTAACCATGTTTTGTACCCTTTCCATTGTACATTGTTTTTGCCTGTAAAGGACTCTTCTTCCTCTCTTTTATGCAATAAGTTTCTTGCTCTTTCCACACTTCCCATATAATGACTTAGCCCGAGTCGGATGCTTCTGTGATAGTTGATCATACCGTTTATGTACCATATCCCAAACCCATCGGTCGGTAGATTCAATGGTTTGGTTCCATGGTATGTAGACCAGGGATAGAAATCCGTAAACCCTTCTTTCTCCGTTCTGTACTGCTGATATTCGAAGGTTCGTGCAAGCGTTTCCTCGAAATTGGTCGTCAGCACCGGGGCATCTAATTCTTTCATGCGACGGATGATTTGTGTATGGTGATTCAACGGTTTCCACGCTCGCATAAGGTCTGCCACCTCCTTCTGAAGATTAATGTCTTGTGTGTTTTCGAGTTCTAAGACGTCATAAAATTCCGTCAATGAAATACCCACAGGTATACTTGACAGGTGGCTTTCGGGTAAAACCTTTTTCCATAATTGTATCAATAAATCGTCCCATGAAAGAGCATTGGGGTTGTTCGGGTATCGATTTACTCCATTTCCGACGATAAATGCGATGTCGTTTTGATTTTGCCTAATGATTTCTTTGATCTGATCTGTTGTCATTTTGTCTTCCTCGTTTTCCACTTTATATCTTACGCGCTATGTTTCTGCTTTCGGGAAGCGTAAGGCTGTTTTTGAAACATGTTCAAAATTACAAAATTATTTTTATTTGTCAGTAAGATGTAGAAAAAATGATGACTGCTCGGTAAAACTCAATACAAAAAGCAGGGAAATCTCCTCGTAGCTACAGGTTCTACCCCCTATACAGATGGGTTTTACCCCTTACACGGATGGGTTCTACCCCCCACATAGATGGGTTCTACCCCCCACACGGAGGGGTTTTACCCCCCCACACGGAGGGGTTCTACCCCCTACATAGATGGGTTCTCCCTCCGACGGTGTAAATACGATTAATCTGAAAAAAGTGTTCTACCCCCTACATAGATGGGTTCTCCCCCCCACATGGAGGGGTTCTACCCCCTACATAGATGGGTTTTGCCCCCCACATGGAGGGGTTCTCCCCCCTACATAGATGGGTTTTACCCCCCACACGGATGGGTTTTACCCCCTACATGGAGGGGGTTATTGCATTAAATTAAGGGATGAAACCCGTCTCATGCCCCCCTTAAACCTCTACTCGGAAGGGAGGGCAGGGGTGCTCCGGCAGTTTAAAAGGTCGTTAATTTGATGTTTTTTTGAATTATTCAATCTTCTACCGGGCAGCAATCGGAAAAAATGCGGAAACGAAGAAGCCGGCCGACCATGCAGCGAAACAACAGGAACGTCGTTCGTTTCACGCTGTATACTGGTCGGCTTCACGTTGGGCAGTGCTAAAGCACGCGCAACCTTATTTATACTCCTGCCAGCTCTTGATCAGGATATCCTTTTCGGAGAGGTTACAAATGGCTCGGATAAATGCGCTTGCCAGACGGGCATTCGTAATCAGCGGAATATTGTGATCGATGGCCGCGCGACGTATTTTGTAGCCATTGGTCAGCTCTCGTCTCGTGTGATTTTTCGGGATATTGATGACCAAATCGAACGCGTGACGGCTGAACATTTCGATGATGTTCAGTTCACCGCCGTCTTCGTCAGGCCAGCAAACCGGTGTAGCTTGAATGCCGTTGTCGTTCAGGAAACGGGCAGTTCCTTGCGTAGCGTAGATGGTATATCCTTTCGTCTCGAGCAAGAGGCAGGGCTCCAGCAGATCGACTTTGCTCTTGGCTCCTCCCGAAGAAACCATGACGTTCTTTTGCGGAATCGTATTGCCCACGGCGATCATGGCCGAGAGTAGCGCCTCGTCGAAGTCGTCGCCGATACAACCTACTTCGCCCGTCGAACTCATGTCTACGCCCAGTACGGGATCGGCCTTCGAGAGTCGGCCGAACGAGAACTGCGAAGCCTTGACCCCGATCCAGTCGATGTCGAATTCCGTCTTGTCGGGGCGGTTAAAGGGCGCGTCGAGCATGATGCGGGTTGCCGTGTCGATAAAGTTTTGCTTCAGCACTTTCGATACGAACGGGAAGCTGCGTGAAGCCCGGAGATTACACTCGATTACCTTCACGTCGTTGTTCTTGGCCAGATACTGAATGTTGAACGGGCCGCTGATATTGAGCTCTTTGGCTATCTTGCGACTGATTTTTTTGATGCGTCGTGCCGTTTCGAAGTAGATTTTCTGTGCAGGGAATACGAGTGTGGCATCGCCCGAGTGGACACCGGCGAATTCGATATGCTCTGAAATGGCGTACTCTACGATTTCGCCGTTCTGTGCCACCGCGTCGAACTCAATTTCTTTGGCATCCTGCAAAAATTCCGATACGACTACGGGGTACTCTTTCGATACCTGAGCCGCGATGTTCAGAAATTCGATCATCTGCTCTTTCGTGTGGCAGACGTTCATGGCCGCACCACTCAGCACATACGAGGGACGAATCAGAATAGGGAAGCCTACTTCGCGAATGAATGCGTCGATTTCGTCCATGCTGGTCAGCTCTGCCCAGCGCGGCTGATCGATGCCGAGCGTGTCGAGCATGGCCGAGAATTTGTGTCGGTTCTCGGCACGGTCGATCGATACGGGCGAAGTACCGAGGATAGGTACCTGCTGCCGGTACAGCTTCATGGCCAGGTTGTTCGGGATCTGTCCACCCACCGATACGATCACGCCTCGGGGCTGCTCCAGATCGACCACGTCGAGTACGCGCTCGAGCGACAACTCGTCGAAATACAGCCGGTCGCACATGTCATAGTCCGTCGAAACCGTTTCGGGGTTATAATTGATCATGATCGATTTATATCCGAGACTACGCGCTGTCTGCGCCGCATTGACCGAGCACCAGTCGAACTCGACGGACGAGCCGATGCGGTACGCGCCCGATCCGAGGATGATCACGCTCTTGTCATGCTTATAATAAGGAATATCGTGCTCCGTACCGTCGTACGTCAGATAGAGGTAGTTCGTCAGTTCGGGATGTTCCGAGGCGACCGTATGGATGCGTTTCACGCTGGGCTGGATGCCGAGTTTCTTACGCCATGCCCGTACGCGGAGGTTGCTTTTTTCCATGTTGTCGTCCGATTGCTCAACGAAGCGGGCAATCTGGAAATCCGAGAATCCGAGCCGTTTGGCTTCGCGCAGCACTTCGGCCGGCAAATCTTCGATGCGGTCGTATTGCTTCAGGACACGGCTGTAATCTACGATATTTTTCAGTTTGTTCAGAAACCACGGATTGATTTTGGTCAGTTCGTGGATGCGCTCGATCGTATATCCTTCTTCCAATGCCTGCGCTACGGCAAAGATACGCAGATCCGTGGGGTTTTCCAGCTCGTCGTCGAGGTTCTCGAACGTGAGGTTGTTGTTGCCTACGAATCCGTGCATCCCTTGTCCGATCATACGCAGACCTTTCTGCATAATCTCTTCGAACGATTTGCCAATCGACATGATTTCGCCGACCGATTTCATGCTTGAGCCGATCTGGCGGCTCACACCCGCAAATTTCGTCAAGTCCCACCGTGGGATCTTGGCGATCAGATAATCGACTTCGGGGGCTTTGTAGGCCGAGTTGAGCGTACCCATCTCGCCAATTTGGTCGAGCGAGTAGCCGAGCGCCAATTTGGCTGCCACAAATGCCAGCGGGTAACCGCTCGCTTTCGAAGCCAGAGCCGACGAGCGGCTCAGACGCGCATTCACTTCGATGATTCGATAGTCGCCCGTGTCGGAACTATAGGCATACTGAATGTTACATTCGCCCACGATGTTCAGATGACGGACGGCCTTGACCGAAATTTCCTGCAACATCTTCACCTCGTCGTCACGCAGCGAACAAGTCGGTGCCACCACGATGCTCTCGCCGGTATGTACTCCCAGCGGATCGACGTTCTCCATGCTTACGACGGTGAAGCAATGGTCGTTTTTGTCGCGAATCACCTCAAACTCGATCTCTTTCCAGCCTTTCAGCGATTCTTCGACGAGAATCTGCGAAGCAAACGTAAAAGCACTTTCGGCCAGTGTTCGCAGTTCGCTCTCCGTCTGGCAAATACCGCTTCCTTGACCGCCCAATGTGTAGGCCGCACGGATCATTACCGGATAGCCGATCTCTTCGGCCGCTCGGATCGCATCGGCCATCGTTTCCACGGCTTGACTGACGGGGGTTTTCAGGTTGGCCTCATCCAGTTTCTTGACGAACAGGTCGCGGTCTTCCGTGTCCATGATCGCTTCGACCGATGTACCCAGCACTTTTACACCGTATTTGCCGAGCGTACCGTCATTATACAGTTGCGTACCGCAGTTCAGCGCCGTTTGTCCTCCGAAAGCCAGCAGAATCCCGTCGGGCTGTTCTTTCTTGATTACTTCCTCGACGAAAAAAGGTGTCACGGGTAAGAAATAAACCTTGTCCGCGATGCCTTCCGACGTTTGGATCGTAGCGATATTCGGGTTGATCAGCACCGATCGGATGCCGTCCTGGCGTAAAGCTTTCAGCGCCTGCGAGCCGGAATAATCAAATTCGCCGGCTTGCCCGATTTTGAGGGCTCCGGAGCCTAACACGAGTACTTTGTTGATGTTATTCTTTGACATAAATAGTTATTTTATTTGAGTTTCATTTTTGAATACAAGTTATTTGAGAACGAACATCAGGAAGATGGCAATCAGGAGGAGTACCCACGTAATGAGCTGGTTCTTTCTGATCTTGTCCATTTCGGTGCGGAGTTCTTGGCGCTGTGTATCTTGTTGCTGTTCTATTCGTTCGATTTGCTTTTCGATCGACAGTACCTGACTGGACAAATCCAGTTCCGATAACTTATCGATGAGAGTTTGAATACGGTTGCAATATTCCGTCATGGATTCGAGGGCATCGGATATCTCCGCCTGCTGCACCTCGATGGCATCGGTCGAGACGGTCGTTAATTCCTGAAGGGAGGCGGTCGAAGCAGCGGTCACTTCCTCCATGGTCTTTCGTGCCGAGGCGTTGACCTCGTCCAATGTTCGTACCGTTGCTTCCAACGCCAGCTGCAAGGTCTTCTCCACCTCAGTCTTCAACTGCGTCGTGGCTTGCTGTGATTGAGCGACCTCGGCCGCAAACAACTCTTTCCCTTCGCTGATCACGTGGGTCAGTCCCGCCTGCGACTCGTTAAGCCGATCCTCAAACCGGGTGATGACGGTCTGTGTCTCTTCGCTGATTTTTTCGGCCAACTGTCTGACGTCATCGGCCAGACGGGCTGTCGCGTCGACGACTTCTTTACTTTCTGCCGTCACTTGCGACACTTGCTCGCGGGCGGAATTGAGGTGGGTCAAGCTGTCGCGGAGTTGCAGCAACGCCTTATGGATATTTTCTATTGCTTCCATTCTTCCAGATATTTATGTTGTATCATCTTCGTTTGTGCCAGATGGAGGTTGAGGATGTCGGCAGCGCGCATAACATCGATCCGCATACGCACTTCTTCCGTCCAGTCTCCGGTCGTGGCGAAATAGTCGGTCTCGCCTCGTATATAACAATTATAGGCATCAAAGAGTTCGCGGAAATCGGCGATATTCGGCATCGAACGGTAAAATCCGACCATACCGTTTTCATAACTTTCACGCAAATCGCATTCGAGCATTTCCGCTCCATTCGTGCCCGTATAGAACAGACAAAATGCGTTGAGCAGCGAAAGAGTAGGGTTGCTTCCGTCGAATGAGCGGCGCAGTGTACATACGGCCTCGTGCAATTCTTTGGCACGACTGTTGGGCGATCCGTTTCGCTCCGTCTCCCCGTCTTTGATCCGATGCATATAACGGAATAGAATTTCCGGGGAAGATTCCCGGCCATTCTGCGTATCTTTGGCCAAATCGTATGTGAGAGGATGACCGTTGCCGGGGATCATTTCGGTAGTTTCCTGTCGCTGTGCTGCGATACACCGGTAAACGAACTCGTTCATGTAAAGAAGGCAACGGCATAATTCTTCACGAAGAGCATCGTGGAACGCTGTTTTCAGCGAAAGATTTTCAGCCCTGACCATTTCCTGTTCCGCGCGTTTCTGCGTATAGTAACGGAGAAAATACTTACGTAACTGTCGGTAATAGCCTCCGGTTGGTCTTTTCCGGAGGATGATACGGTATCGTTGTTGCGCGTCGTCGCGGGTGATCTCGTCGATCAGTCCCAAAGCGCTCATGCGGTAGAGCGCTTTGGCGTAGAGCACGGGTAGATTTTTTGGGGAACTGTTGTCTATTGGGGCATCATGTTTCGTGACAGGATACGGTAAGAAAAGGATACGTTCGTCCGGCAGATTTTCAAATGTGAGCGGAAAATAGCATCCTTTGGCCGGTACCGTATGATTTCCTTCGAGGCACGCGATGGGGGCAAAACCGATCAGGTGTTCCATACATTCGTTTTCCGCTTCGAGGCCGCAGAAGTAACGCAGGTAGCGTTCTTTCCGAAAGGCTGATTCGGGAAGTCCCGCGCTTTTGCATAACACGAGCCGGTCTCGGTCAGTCTGGCCGGTATCACGGGGCGAGAGCGCCTGTTCGATATCGAAGAGTGTATCGAACGACGCCTGTTCGGTCAGTCCCAAAAGAGTTATCTCACCTTGTTGAGGTAAGGTGTGCCGGTAAAGCGTTTGACCTGCGAGTATCGCTGCCGGCAGAAAATCGGGGCTCCATTCCGAGAGGCTCTGCGCCTCATCGAGGATACCCGTAGCGAAGTATACGCCCGTCTGCCGCATATAACCGAAACGTTGCAAGAGCGGAAGTCGGCCGAGTTGGTCGTAGGAGAGCACAATAATCGACGCTTCGGACGATTCAGCCAGTCGCTCGCGTCGTTCACGCTCCGTACGGTCCAAGTCGGCATGGAGCGCTGTCACACAATCGATGCCCGCATCGAGCCATTCGTGGTGTAGCGCCTGTACAGCATCCGTGTCGGGCACGGCGATCACCGTGATACCGGGCTGCATCATGGCGGTCAGTTTCCGGATCAGGGTTTTGCTGCCATTGGCCGGCACGAGGCCGACGGTGCAACGGTTTTGAAGAATCCGGCTTAACACGGGCAACATCCCCGGTATGAAATCGTTTTTTCGGAAGAGCAATTGCAGGAAGTACCGCAAGTGCTGTGAAGTATCCGGTAATGTTTCGTATTGTTGCTGTATGTTTTTGACCGTTAGTGGACGGTAAGTGATACGTCCGGTGGTATACATGCGTCGTGTGCTGCGTTCGTAATGCGATGAGCGTATGTGAAAGAAACATTTGTTACGGCATTCCGTAAAACCGGCGAACGAAACCTTCTCGATGTCAGTCCGTCGCAACATGGATATATCGATGATCAGATCATACGTTTTCCGGCGCAGTTCATCTGTAACCTCGGCGAGACGTAAAGTTTCTCCATGCAGGGGCGAGTCGATAAACTCGGGCGTACTGACGACCGTCAGTTCCACATCGGGGAACTTCAACCCAGTGTATTCCGTACTCATCGCTGTGAGGTGATTGAAAAGCTCTTTCAATTCAGCCAGAGCGAGAGCAGCACAAGGCACATCACGCTCGATGACGAGTACCGACCACGTGTTGCGTGCGATGTCGAGTCGTCGGGAGATCATGGCTTCGAGCACTACTTTTTGGAAGCGTGCGACGGCGATCGGTGAGAGGACATATTGCAGTGTCCGCACCCAGTCGTCATCGAAGCGTCGATCAAAGACCTTGAAGACGGTTTCTACGTATTCGCTTCCGAGAAACCGGAAATGCGAATCGTCCATTTCTTCTTCCGGTACTTGACGGCAGTACCAATGAATAGCCGAGAGATCGTCGGCACGCTGTTTATCGGCACGTTTCTGCTCCATGTCGGAGTGATAGAGCGTCTCATGGATTTCGATGACGCATCCGTTATGCCAAAAATCTTTTTCGTCTTTGGTAGGGTAGGGGAACTCGCATGCGAAATCGACTCGCTGCGTATGGGATGCCTTTTGTTTAGTCAGTGAATAAAGGTTGCGCTGCGGTTGCAACAGCTGACGTAACGGTTGGGGTGCCATCCGGGTGATAAACGTCTTTTCGACATCGCTTTCGAGCAGCTTGTTATTGTAATTCGACTCGTCCAGATTCAGGCGAGGATCGATGATATGCAAGGCGTCGAATACGTCTTCGGCATGCAGCCCGCGTGCATCGTAACGAATGTCTCCGTCAAGGTCGATGGGGCGGTTGCCCAGCTTGGCAAAAGCTTCTTCGAGAAACGGGCTGGCCTGTGCCGGCCGTCCGCGGGTCACGATGTTATTCAGTATGGCGAACAGGGGATGCACATTTTCGCGCGTACATCCTCCGAGGTCGGAATGAGCCGATACTTCGAAGCGTGCGAGGCTTCGGTAGAGTGCTTCGGTTTTTTCCGTATCGGCAGTTTGAAGCGTTCTTTTCACGGCGTCCAGCCGGTAGGCGGCATGGTATTGCACGGCCGGATAGTAATTGACGTATTTGAGGTTGAAATTGCTGTTTTCGAGCTTGAAGGCTTTGATTTTAATGCCGTGTGGCTGCCGGGCATTCGGATACAGTTCCTCGTCGGCTAAAGTTTCGGGCGAGTCGAAGTAATGGTAGAACGCATCGATTCGTCGGTTGTTATGCATGAGGTTGCCTGTACAGAAGAAATAATGTTTGCCGTGTATGCCGTACCCGACGAGCTCGGCGATGCGCTTGAGATCGAGTGCCGGCTGTTCGAGTACGTCGGTAAAGAAATGAAACGTAATCGGTTGTCGGGTTTCGATTTCTTTTTTTCGGACTTCGCTTACCGGTTTACAGACGCAGCAGATCCGGTCAGGGTCGTCCATGTAAGGACTAATGTGCCAAACAGCACGTTCGAGGGCTTCGCGCGAGGAATCGATGAGGGTGATTTTGCGCACTCGGTTTTCGATACCGTTCTTTTTAAGGAAGTCGAAGAAACAAACCGTATGGAGCCCTTGTCCGCATTGCCAGTCGATGATTTCGAATACGTCGTCCTGAAAAATTTTGCGAGGGATGGTTTCGAGTGTTTTATCGATTTTTGTTTTGCGTAAAGGGCCGTTATCGTAGAGGTCTGTGAGCATGTGTTGGTCGCGGTCGGGGAGAGAGGAAGAAGCGGAAATGGCGTCGTCTTTATCCGCAGCAGGGATAAAGTTTCGGGCGATCGCCCATATTTTCTCGAAAGACGGATTGCGCAGCCGGCGCAGACTTTCTCTATACGATATCATCATATTGCATTAATAATCAGACGTAATTTCTACAATGTATAATGAAGGAGAGTCGGTCGTATCCGACTACCTTGCGGGGAATCTTCGGTCTGTCGCCGTTTTCGAGCGGCCTCTCCGACCTGTCAGTCCCTTTTTGGCTGACAAAGCTAAACAAATATTTTTTCTTATCCGTCCCGTGTTGCCGAAATTATTTTTCAACACGAGGATTTATTGTGTTCAGAGAGGTTCACCTTCACTCAGACGAATGACTTTGCGGTGCTCGCCGACGATCCATACGATATCTCCTTCTTCGAAGACGGTTGAAGGCGGCGGGTTTTTGATCGACGTTTTACCGCGCTCAATACCGATGACGAGGCATTGTGCCTTGTCACGGATACCCGATTCGCGGATGGACAGGCCGATGAGGCGCGATCCTTCGGCAATGGTGAATTGTTCGATATTCATCTCGTCGGCTTCTTCTTCGCGTCGTTTCCGGTCGGCTTGTTGATAGCGCTCGGCAATGTAATCGTGGAAGTGCTGGATGTCATCGTCCGACCCTACCACGATGAGTTTGTCGAGCGGATAGAGGCGTTCGTCTCCACCGGGGATGTTGATGCGCCGTTCGCCACGTATGATCGTAACGATGTTGACGTTACATTTCTGTCGGAAGTTCAGTTCTTTGAGCGTTTTGCCAATGCTGGGTGAATGAGGACGCACTTCGATATCGGTCAGGTGCAGGTCGCGTTCCAGCAAGTGATTGGCGAAATCTCGCCGGATAGGAGCACGCCGTTCGCTTTCTGCCTCGCGTGCCGAAAGGTTGCTGACAAAGTGACGTTCCATGCGGATAGAATGTTTCTTGACGCGTTTAGAGAAGAGCATGATGGCGATGACGATTAGTGAAGCAACGAGCACAATCCCCCATTTAGTACTGAGTAAAGTAGAGGTGGGGATGGCCACGAGACCGATACATACGATGATACGCAACACGATGAGTGAGACCAGAGGGCCGCGGTTGTATTTGCTGTCGTTCCAGAGATGGCGGAAAGCCTTCGAGCGGTTTTTCTTCATCATGATAGCGCGTAGGAGGGGAGCCATCAAAGCGATGAGCAGGACGAGGGAGAGGAGGTTTCCGTTTCGTCCCGGCAGGAACTGCCGGATGAGTGGTGCGACAAATTGCAGCCAGACAAAAATCAGAACGAGTGTTACGGCCAGATAAATCCCTACGATACGGCTCATGGAGCGCAGGTATTTTCTCCATTCGCTCTGGTGGCGGATGGTGTTTGAACCGGAGGTGTATTGCTCCAAAAATTGTTTCCATGACGGCGGTAACGATCGATCAATGCCTTTATATGCAGGTTCGGCCAGTCGAATCATGTAAGGCGTGAAGAAAGTGGTTACTACCGAAACGGCCACGATCAAGGGATAGAGATGTGGTTCCATGACCTTGAGTGCGATGCCTTGCGAAGCGATGATAAAAGCGAACTCGCCGATTTGCGTGAGCGAGAAACCACTCTGTATGGCTGTCTTGATCGGCTTGCCCGAAAGCAACACGCCGAAGCTGCCGAAGAATAACTGTCCGATCATCACTACGAAAGTAAGCACAGCTACATGCCACTTGTATTCCCACAAAACATTCAGGTCGATCAACATCCCGACGGATACGAAAAAGACGGCCGCAAACAGATCTTTAACCGGTTTGACGAGACTTTCGATATGCTCGGCTTCGATTGTTTCGGCCAAAATAGCCCCCATCATGAATGCGCCTAATGCCGATGAAAAGCCGATCCAGTCCGCCACGTAGACCAGCCCCAAACAAAGCCCGATGCTGATGATGAGCAACATCTCGTCGTTGAGGAATTTTTTCAGTGCTTTCAGTATCGAAGGAATGAAGTAGATTCCGAAAACGAAGCATCCAACGAGGAAAAGCGCCAGTTTCGTCATGCTCAGCAATAGCTCTTGTCCTTCAAAGGTCTGGCTTACGGCCAATGTGGAGAGTAACACGAGCATCAGCACCGCGAAAATATCTTCGACAATCAGGATGCCGAACACCACGCCCGCAAATTGTTTGTTGCGTAGTCCCATTTCGTCGAAAGCCTTGAAAATAATCGTGGTGGACGACATCGAGAGCATCGCCCCGAGGAAGATACAGTTCATTCGGTCTAACCCGAGGGCTGTCCCCACCAGATATCCCGTCGTCATCATTCCGATTAACACCGTCATAGCCCCCACGATAGCCGTACCCCCTACTTTCATCAGTTTCTTGATGCTGAAATCGAGGCCAAGGTTGAACAGTAGAAAGATGACTCCGATCTCTCCCCATGTGTTGATGTTGACCGTGTCCGATACGGTGGGAATGAACTGAATGGACGGACCTGCCAATACGCCTGCAAGGATATAGCCCAATACCACAGGTTGTTTGAGGCGCTTGAAAAGCAGGGTCATCAGACCAGCCGCAATAATGATGACGACAAGATCGGATATTAATGTAGGTAGATGCATATTTATTATTCTGTTTTTCGGAAATGCAAAAATAAACGAAAAAACCAATTTACGGATGCGCTACCTCACGAAAAATGAAATATGTCTGCGCTTCTTATGAGCGTTTGATTGAGAACAGGAACTCCAGCCCTCCGCCGGGACGTTGCCGGGCGGAGATGGTGCCACCGTGAAACAGCACCGCATTTTTGACGACTGCTAACCCGAGACCCGTGCCTCCGGCCTTGCGCGAGCGTCCTTTGTCGACTCGATAGAAGCGTTCGAAGATGCGTCCGAGGTGTTCCTGTTCGATGCCGGTGCCGCTGTCGCTATACGAAAAATAATAAAAGTCGGGTTCTTCGGTGTTGCAATCCACGTGGAGGTCAATGTGTGTACCGGCGTAAGCGATCGTATTGTCGACAAGATTGCGGAAGATGGAGTAGAGGAGTGAATGGTTACCGTCGCAGGTGAGCGAGAGTGTTTCCGTGGTATTCACAACGCGGATGTGCTTTTCTTTTAAGGCTGGTGCGACGTCGGCCAAGACACCGGCAATAAGTGCCGAGAGATCGACCCTCTCGCGGGTGATGAGCGCCGAGGCCTCGTCGATCCGTGTAAGGTTGGCCATGTCGCGTAGCAGCGCCGCAAGCCGCGTGCTTTGTTGATACGATTTTTCGAGGAAGCTACGTAGTGTAGCCGGAGGCAAATCGGTATTGTTAATGATCGTTTCGAGGTATCCCTGAATACTGCTGACAGGTGTCTTCAGTTCATGCGCCACGTTCTGTGTCAGCTCACGTTTGATGCGCGCCTGCTCTTGTTGCTGTTCGATTACGCGTTGTTGTTCGGCTACAAGTGCTTTTTGGGTCTTTTGTAAACGATTATAAATCCGAACAATCTTCCGTGCAATGTCGCCGACTTCGTCGTTGGGAAACCGGGCAGGATATTCATCGATCTCATCCTGCTCCGCCTTGGTGGCGAAATCGCTCAACCGGTTGATATTCTGCCCCAAATGACGCGTCATGTTGTAGAAAACCACGACGAAAACGAGCAGAATAGCAACTGTCACGAAGATATAAGTATAATCGATCGTCAGCTTTTTGGCCAGATCGGAGTCGTAAGGAAGTGCGGAGCGTATGATGTAGTGGTCGTATTTTTTGGCTGAATAGAAATAAATGTCGCCCGTCAGCTTCGAGCGCCGCCTGACGTCATAGCCTTGGCCATTGTTCATGGCTTGTTGCACCTCGTGACGTGCCGCGTGGTTACCTGCTCGTCCGATATTTGCCACGTTCGTGTCGAAGAGAATCGTTCCCGAGAAATCGATTACCGAGACGCGTGGAGTGTCGTCCGCATCGGTTGAAGAAATGGTTCGACCTTGCCGTAATTCTCTGTCGATGTAATCGTTGTAATTTGTTAGCCGGCTGTTTAGTAGTCCGATTTTATATTGCTTCTCGCGTGTGTACTGGAATCCGAGAAAGCAGAGTCCGGTGAGTAGAAATACGGCAATGACTGACCAGAAAAGCCGGAGGTGAAACCGTGCATACGTTTGGCTTGAGAAACTCATAGGGCAAATTTTTTACCCTTCGAAACAATACCCGTATCCCAGTCGGGTGACGATGTGCTTGTCGTACGGCGCGATTTTTTTGCGCATGCGGGCGATGTGCACGTCGACGGTGCGGTCGGTCACGAGCACATCGTCCGGCCAGACCGTACGCAAGAGACTGTCGCGCGAATAGACACGTCCCGGATTTTGCAGTAGGAGCCACAAGATTTCGAATTCCGTTTTGGTCAGTGAGACATCCCAGCCGCCAAGGCTTGCTCTTTTTGAGGCCGTATCCAGCCTCAGGTTTTCGTATTGTCGGATGTTTTCGGCAGGCGGCTCGGAGAGTGAACGTGTGTTGCGACGCAGTACGGTTTCGACACGTGCCAGCACTTCACGGATCGAGAATGGTTTTGAGATGTAATCGTCGGCGCCGAGTTGAAGACCGTACACGGTGTCGTCCTCCGTATCTTTCGCGGTACAGAAGATGATCGGAATGTGCGCCGTCTCTTTCTTCTTTTTCAGAATATCAGCCATCTGAAATCCTGAAATTTCACCCATCATCACGTCGAGGAGTATCAGATGGTAATCTGTGAGGTTCATCGTTAATGCTTCCTCGGCCGAGAGTACCGTATCTACGGCATAACCCGCTTTTTCAAGGTTGAATTTCAAGATTTCGCACAGACTTTCTTCGTCGTCGACGACTAAAATACGCATCTTTTCCATATTCATTCATTTGTTTTACGTGGCAAAGGTACGGAATCGATGTGACGTTTCTGTTACGATGTCGGAAAAGAGCAGGCTTGTTTTATATACGACTTTTTTCAACTCTTGTTTTATTGTAACCCAAATGTAACGTGTCTTTCATTTTTGCGTAATATGCTTCCTGCAACTTTGCGGTGCGAAAACAAGATAATTACACTACATTATTTATATTTATGGAAACAATTTATTTCGGACTGATTATTTTCTTATTTTTGCTTGCTTTCTTCGACCTGATCGTAGGTGTGAGCAACGATGCGGTGAACTTCCTGAATTCCGCCATTGGATCCAAGGCTGCTCCTTTTAAAATAATTATTGCCATCGCGGCCATTGGGATCTTTTGCGGAGCTACGATGAGCAACGGCATGATGGAAATTACGAGACAAGGAATTTTTCGTCCCGAGCAATTTTTCTTTATCGACCTGCTATCTATTTTTCTGGCGGTGATGATTGTTGATGTGGTGTTGCTCGATGTTTTCAACTCTCTGGGGATGCCGACGTCGACCACCGTCTCGATGGTTTTTGAATTGTTGGGAGCCACTTTTGCTCTGTCATTGGTGAAAATCTTAGCTGACGATACCGGCCTACTGACCTTCGGTGATCTGTTAAATACCGAGAAGGCTTTCTCCGTTGTTACGGGAATTTTCCTTTCCGTTGCGATTGCATTCTTTTTCGGGACGCTCGTGCAGTACCTCACACGCCTTGTTTTTACGTTCGACTACCGGAAAAGGTTGAAATATATCGTAGGCGTTTTCGGAGGACTCGCTGCCACTTCGATCGTTTATTTTATGTTGATCAAAGGTTCGAAAGATGCGTCGTTTATGACGCCAGAGGTGAAGGCGTATATCAAAGCAAATACGGGGCAGATCGTTTTGGGATGCTTTCTCTTCTTCTCGCTGCTGATGCAGATCCTGCATTTTCTGCGCGTGAATGTGCTTAAAGTTGTCGTGCTGATGGGAACTTTTGCGCTCGCAATGGCTTTTGCTGGAAATGACTTGGTGAATTTTATCGGAGTTCCGCTGGCTGGACTTTCAGCGTATTCCGACTATGCCGCCAACGGCTTATCCGTTGGGGCGGAACACTATCTGATGGAGGCTCTCAGAGAACCGGCCAAGACGCCTTTTGTATTCTTGTTTGCTGCCGGCGTGATCATGGTTTTCTCGCTTGTGATGTCGAAAAAAGCGCAGAATGTAGTTAAAACGGAGCTTGGACTTTCACGACAGGATGAAGGAAATGAGATGTTCGGGTCGTCTGCTTTGGCGCGAAGTCTGGTACGAAAGACGATGACGGTATCGACTGTGTTGTCTCGCGTTGTACCCGTGAGGCTGAGCCGATGGGTTGACGGACGCTTCAACCGGGAAAATGTCATGATCGAAAAGGGGGCGTCGTTCGATCTCGTACGTGCCGCGATAAATCTTGTATTAGCCGGACTGCTGATTGCCGTAGGGACGTCGTGGAAGTTGCCGCTCTCGACAACGTACGTCACGTTTATGGTTGCCATGGGGACATCGCTCGCCGACCGTGCATGGGGGCGGGAGAGTGCCGTGTTCCGTATCACCGGGACACTTTCGGTCATCGGCGGATGGTTCGTGACGGCCGGAGCAGCCTTTGTGCTTAGCTTCTGTGTCGCGCTGCTGCTGCATTTCGGCGGCATCGTTGCGATGGTTATCATGATCGGTTTCGCCGTATTTCTGCTTGTTCGCAGTAATATTCTATACCGGAAGAAGCGGAACCGTGAGCATTCGGACGAAACGTTCGACGCCATGATGACCTCCAAAAATGCGACGGAGGTCTGGAAGTTGCTTCGCAGCCATCTGCAACAGACGTTTTCAGAGACGGTACGCTTTGCCGCAGGAATGTATACCGACTCGGTCGATGCATTTATTCACGAAGACCTGAACACCTTGCGTAAAGTACGTTCGGAACTGAATCAAAAGAAAGATGAGTTGAAGAAGAACCGTCGTCGCGAGATGGTGATTCTACAGAGAGTAGATCGGAATATTGCGCTGGAAAAAAATACATGGTTCCATCTGGCCAGTAACAGTGCCCAGCAAATGATTTACAGCTTGCGCCGAATGAATGAACCGTGCCGCGAACATGTGGACAATCATTTTCATCCTTTGCCCGAGGGTTGCAGGGACGAATTTATGCCGGTGGCCGAGTTGCTGAAAACATTGATGTTCCGCATCCGCACGTCGATCGAAAACAATGATTATTCCGATTATGAACAGCTGTTTTTTACCAGTAATCATATCACGGAAGAGTTCTCTCGCCTGCGACATAATCAGATCGGACGTATGCAGGAAAATGAGTGCGGGCTGAATGTATCGCTCGTTTATTTGAATATGTTACAGGAGTCGCAGGAGTTGGTCAGCATCTTGCGTCATCTGTTGCGCGCTATGCGTAAGTTTCAGACGGACTGAGCGGGAGGAAGAATAAAAAAGAGAGGGTTCCCCAACGGATATGGATCAGCGTTGAGGAATCCCTCTCTTCTTTATTGGGAGAAACAATTTATCTTCTTCCGCTCGAACCGGATCGCTCCGAACGGTTTTCGGACGATCGACTTTCGGATGAACGGCTACGGCTACCCTCGTCGCTTCGACTGCTCACGGATGACTCACTTCTGCTGCTGCGCATGGAACTTGACGAATCATCTCTGGAGCGGCTTCTGCGGCTGTCTAACGATGAATCGCTGCTGCTACGGCTACTGCTGGCGCGTGTAGAAGAAGATGCATCATCACTGGAACGACTTCTGCGATTCTCGGACGATGCTTCCGACGAACGACGCCGGTCATTCACGGTCGACCAATCGGTCGATCGATCCCTACGACTCGAGTTCGTTGCCGAACTGCGTTCGCTCCGGCTGCGTGTATTGGTCGAAAAATCGCTCTCGGAACGACGACGTCCTTCTGACGAAACACCCGACGAACGGCCCCGATCGCTACTCGATGAGATTTCTCTCGAACTGCGCATACTCCGATTTGATCCCAAAGAGCTTCGTTCTTCATAACGTTCCGTATCGGAATTGCGATGACTCGATATCCGACTGCTTTCGCTGCGACTGCTTCTCTCGCCGGACGATATACGCGATTCGGTGCTCCGGTTGCTCCGTAACTCTACGTTTTCGTAATACGAACGATTCTCCATGTAACGAGGCTCTACCCATGCGCAAGCATTGTATCGCGCATATTCGTAGCGGTAGTCGTCCACGTAAAAGATCGGAATCTGTGCGTAGTTGTAACGGTATCGCGCGTATCGACGGCGATGATGCCGATTGTATCTCCACGGATAGAGGACATCGTTCAATACTACTTTATATAGTGAATAAAAGTCGTATCTCGCATAGCGTGCCGGTAAATAAGGGCTTTCGATCCATCGCCTGCCCCGCTGATAATAGAACAGTTCGTTCTCTACATCGAAATAGATATTCAACTCTGGGATATAATAATACTCTACATAATCGTAACCAACAGGTCCCCATGCCGGCTGACGGTCTACATTGATATGAATGACTGTCGTTACGTGCTGAGCGTCTGCCGTATGTACATTCAACAATCCGAGCATCCATCCCAAGCCTACCATAATGATTAACTTTTTCATGACGTTTTGTCTTTTAAAATAATTCATATTCCTGTTCTTCTAAAGAAAACTGCGGTTTTCTTGTTGTCTTAGACCCGACAAATATAAATTAGTTTACTCACAAAAATAGTTAAAAGTGATTCCGACTTCGTGCATCATACAAGAATATGGGGTACATACTTTCGACCTTGTTTTTTATAGTCTGGATTTGATGAGGAATTTGAGACCTACCCTATTCTTGTATATACAGCTTCTTCTGTTTTCTTTTTTTTGTTTTCCACTTTGGGCTGAAAAGAACAGTATGTTTCTTTTGATCTGTCGTTTCGGGGGAATCATTGCTTCATCGTCCTTACAGAAGAAAAAAATACCGTATCTTTGGATGCTCAAAAGTTTAAAACCGATATGATAAAAATATTTGAAACTTCGAAAATAAAGGAACTTGATCAATATACGGTCGATCACGAACCGATCGCTTCGATCGACTTAGTAGAGCGTGCCGCCACAGCTTTCGTCAATGAGTTCGGGCGTCTTTACTCCAAACAGTCACGGGTCATTGTCTTTGCCGGACAGGGAAACAACGGAGCGGATGCTCTGGCTATCGCCCGTTTGCTGGCCGAAGACGATTATCGGGTCGAAGTTTATCTTTTTAATCCCGGACGCCATCTTTCGCCCGATTGCGAGGCTAATAAGCAACGTTTGCTTGAGGATGGGAAAGTGCCTTTGAACGAAGTGATCGAAGATTTTACGCCACCCACACTTTCCGAACATGATGTGGTGATCGACGGGCTGTTCGGATCGGGGTTGAACCGGCCGCTGAGCGGCGGGTATGCGGCTGTCGTCGCTTACATTAACCAGTCCGAAGCAACGGTCGTTTCGATTGATATCCCATCAGGACTTTTTGGGGAAGATAATCGGGAGAATGATCCGAATAGTATTATTCAGGCCGATATGACATTCACGTTCGAATTTCCGAAGCTCGCTATGGTGCTACCGGAAAATGGAGCTTATGTCGGTCGATGGAAAGTGTTGCCCATCGGATTGCATCCGGATATTATGGAACGGACAAAAACGCCTTATATCCTGATTAACGATGAAGATATGGCTGGCATTCTTCGTACGCGTAATGTGTTTGCTCACAAGGGAGACTTCGGGCATGCCTTGCTGATTGCCGGGAGCAAGGGCAAGATGGGGGCGGCCCTGCTGGCTGCCGGAGCTTGCATGCGCAGCGGAGTGGGAAGATTGACGGTTCATCTCCCTCAACGGGGTGAAACGGCGCTTCAGACGGCTCTTCCCGAAGCTATGCTTAGCCTCGACGCAAATACAGACTACGTATCGACGCTCCCTGACACGGAAGGGTATGACGCCATCGCCATCGGACCGGGATTGGGCACAGAAAAGCAGACGCTGCAGATGCTGGAACAACTGCTGAAGACTTCCCGAAAACCCTTGTTGCTCGATGCCGATGCGTTGAATATCTTGGCACAAAATAAAGAACTGCTTTCTCTGTTGCCTCCGCATACGGTCTTGACGCCTCATCCGAAGGAATTGGATCGGCTGCTTGGGGAAAGCATCAACGGATATGACCGGTTGCATAAAGCTGCCGAAATGGCTGTGAAACATACGCAATGTATAGTTCTTAAAGGTGCTTATACGGCAGTCTGCACGCCGCAGGGGAATATTTACATCAATACCACCGGCAATCCCGGTATGGCAACCGCCGGCAGCGGGGATGTGCTGACGGGGGTGATTGCCGGTCTGATGGCTCAGGGATACGAGCCCGAAACAGCTGCTGTTGTCGGGGTCTTTCTGCATGGAATGGCTGGAGACTTGGCGGTAGCCCGATTATCGGACGAAAGTCTGATCGCTTCCGATATCATCCGGATGTTAGGAAAGGCGTTTCGTTTGCAACACGAAGAAGAGTAACCGAAATACCGAAAAGGGCTTACATTCCTTGTTTAAAAAAACAGCCAATTGTCTAAAAATATAAAAAAATAAAAGGTTTTTGGGATGATAGTGTTAAAAAGCTTTGTTTTAGTGTGTCGTATCATTCTATTACTTCTTTTTATTGTATTTTTGTGCCCATTAAAAAAGATATAGAAAAAACAGCTATGGTTAAGTTAATTGGAACAAATGCCGGTCTTGTATGGAGAGCCTTGAGCAAGGCGGGCCGGATGAGTGTGAAAGAGCTCAAAAAAGAGACGAAATTGAGAACGGATAAAGAATTGTTTGCAGCAATTGGCTGGTTAGCCAAGGAAGAAAAACTCGAATCGGAAGAGAAGGATTCTGAAATTTACTTCTGGTTGTCGTAACTCCGTTATGAGATGGAAGAAAAGGGGCTGCCTGACAGAAAATCAGGTAGCCCCTTTTTTTCTGAGAGTAAAAAAAATGACAGAAAGTTGTATCTTTCAATACTTCTTTGTACTTTTGTCTGCAATTTTGGAGCGAGATGGCCGGGAATAATCAAGATTTGTTCGCTGTATTTGATGTCAGGTTGCAGGATTTGCTCGCATTGTGCGATGAACAGGATCGGAAAATCAAAGACCTGACCCAAACCATACGGCAGATGGAAGAAGAATACCGGATATTGAATACCAAATACACGGACATGCTAACGGCTACCAGTATTGCTTTTGCCGATGCCGGAGAGAGAAAAGAGGCAAAGCGACGCTTGTCGGGCTTAGTCCGTGAAGTAGATAAGTGCTTGGCACTACTAAACGGATAACGGTGAAAGGAAACGAGTTTATCATACATCTGGAGATTGCGGGAAAGAAATATCCGGTAACGATCAGGAGAGGAGATGAACTGACTGAACAACGGGCACGTGAGGCAGCCAAACGGGTGCAGCAGATGTATCTGCAACGCAAAAGCTACTTCTCTCAATCATTGGAGGATAAAGACCTCTTAGCGATGGTTGCCGTGCAGTTGGCGATGGATATGATTCCGCTGGAAGAAAAGAACGATATACAACCTTTCGCGGACAAGATACAACAATGGACGGAGAGATTGGAACATTATCTAAGAGAGAGATAACTTTTCACTTCTATGTTATTCGAAACGAGAATATAAAAGTCTATGCACAGGGTTTTGGCATGGAGAGACATGTCAGAAATGTGCTTTTTTTATAACAATTTAACAGTGGATAGAATGAGCTGGATGTTGATGATGATTGCTTTTTTCGTGGGAGGGATGTTGGCCTGGGTCGTAATGACATTCCTTGCGAAATCCCGCCGCACAGCGCTCCTCCAAGAGATGGAGAAGGAAGCGGAGGTCATGAAGAAAAATAAAATGCTGGAAGTAAAAGAGAAATTCCTGCAATTGAAAACAGATCTGGAGAAACAGGTCACGGCACGCAATGCCAAAATACAATCGGGGGAGTCGAAACTGAAACAGCGCGAAATGGCGCTCACCCAGCGTCAGGAGGAATTGCAGCGGAAGATGTCGGAAGTCGATATCGTCAAGGAAAACTTGAACAACCAGCTGCAAATCATTGAAAAGAGAAAGCAGGACATGGAGAAACTGCACCAGCAGGAAATTGCCCATCTGGAAACGATCTCCGGCCTTTCGGCCGATGAGGCCAAAGAACGCCTGATCGAATCGCTCAAAGACGTGGCCAAAACAGATGCGGCCTCATATGTGAACGAGATCATGGAAGAAGCCAAGATGACGGCCAATATGGAGGCCAAGAAAATCGTTATCCGTACGATACAGCGCGTAGCGACCGAAACGGCGATTGAAAACTCGGTGACGGTCTTCCACATCGACTCGGACGAAATCAAAGGACGAATCATTGGACGCGAAGGCCGTAACATCCGTGCCCTCGAAGCGGCTACCGGCATTGAAATCATCGTAGACGATACTCCGGAGGCCATCGTGCTTTCCGGCTTTGATCCGGTGCGTCGTGAAGTGGCTCGTCTGGCTTTGCATCAGTTGGTACAGGACGGACGTATTCATCCGGCACGTATTGAAGAGGTTGTGAACAAGGTGCGCAAACAAGTAGAAGAAGAAGTGGTGGAAACCGGAAAGCGAACAGCGATCGACCTTGGTATTCACGGCTTGCATCCTGAACTGATACGGATGATTGGAAAGATGAAGTATCGTTCGTCGTACGGACAGAACCTGCTGCAACATGCGCGCGAGACAGCGAACTTGTGTGCCGTCATGGCGGCCGAACTGGGACTGAATCCGAAGAAAGCGCGTCGTGCCGGATTGTTACATGATATAGGAAAAGTACCTGATGATGAGCCGGAATTGCCGCACGCTCTCTACGGTGCGAAGTTGTGTGAAAAGTTTAAGGAAAAACCGGATATCTGCAACGCGGTAGGTGCCCATCACGACGAGATGGAGATGCAGACTTTGCTGGCACCGATCGTGCAGGTGTGTGACGCTATTTCGGGAGCGCGTCCGGGCGCACGTCGCGAGATTGTGGAAGCATACATCAAACGTCTCAACGATCTGGAGCAGCTGGCCCTTTCGTATCCGGGAGTAGTGAAAACATACGCTATTCAGGCTGGTCGTGAGTTGCGGGTGATTGTCGGTGCTGATAAGATTACGGATAAAGATACCGAAAGCCTGTCGACCGAGATCGCCAAGAAGATTCAAGACGAGATGACGTATCCCGGTCAGGTGAAGATTACCGTGATTCGCGAAACGCGTGCCGTCAGCTACGCAAAATAAACATACGGGTTCTTTTTAAAAAGGTAATTGATACCTCCGAAGGGACGTTTTTACGGCCTTCGGAGGTGCTTTTTTTGAATTTGATTCCTTCTTGCAAAACACGATTAATTTATATATTCAACCAACAGGATGAAACAAATAATCAATCACTTTACAGATGACGATCTCTACAAAATGACGATGTGCTGTGCTGTAATCGATAATTATCCGAGGGCACAGGTCAAATATGTATTTGTCGACCGGAATCAAACTGTCTACCCCGAAGGCTTTGCCGACGAAGTGAACCGTCAGATCGCCTTGTTGGAGAGCGTAGTGATTACAGACGAGGAAGTGGCGTTTATGAAACGTAAATGCTACTACATCCCGGACTGGTTCTACCGTTATCTTCGGGGATTCCGTTTCAACCGCGAGTGGGTGAAAGCATGGCAGGATGACGAAGGGCATCTGCATATCGAGATCGAAGGGTATTGGTCGGATACGATTTTGCTCGAGGTTAAACTTCTCGCTATCATCTCCGAATTGTATTATTTATTTACCGGACAGGCTGAGACGCTCGATTACGAAGCGTATTATGCGAAAAGTTATGCGAAGGCCGAGAAGCTCTTGTCGGCAGGGTGCGTTTACAGTGATTTCGGAACGAGAAGGCGGGCTTCGTTCGAGGCTGAAGATGTCGTTGTTCGGGCGATGAAAGATTGCCGGCAGGCGCATCGTTACCCCGGTAAATTTGTCGGTACGAGCAATGTATATCTTGCGATGAAATACGATCTTTTACCTGTCGGTACGATGGCACATGAATTCGTTTGCGCTATCGGAGGAATGTATGGCCCGCAGATGGCAAATTTTATGGCGATGGAAGCTTGGAGACATACGTTTAGAGGCGCCTTGGGGACTTATCTGTATGACAGCTTCGGGTGGGACATCTTCAGTCTCAATTTCTCGGAAGATTTTGCGAATCTCTTCAAAGGCCTTCGTGTCGATAGCGGTGATAATTTTGAACAGCTCGATAAGATTGTCGAGAAATATCAGTCTCTCGGCATTGATTCGCGCACTAAACAAGTGACATTCAGCAATGCTCTTGATGTAGATCGGGCCATAGCCATCCATCGCTATGCGGCAGATAAATGTCAGCCGTCATTTGGCATCGGCACGCATTTCACGAACGATTTCCCCGGTATAAAGCCGATGAATATTGTCATCAAGCTGGTCGCGGTTAAGATCACCGAATCGTGGGATTTTTACAACGAAACGTGTAAGATCAGCGAAGACAAAGGAAAATACACGGGGCGTCCGGAAGTAATCGAACGGTTTATGGCTGCTCTTCATATGAATGAGGGGGCTGTTTAGCTCCCCTCATATAACTTCGCACGCATCTCGGCAATCTTCGGATCGGAGATGTAATCGTCGTACTCGATCATCTTGTCGATGTTTCCATTGGGCGTAAGTTCGATAACGCGGTTAGCCACAGTCTGAATAAATTCGTGGTCGTGACTGGCGAAAAGCACATTGCCCTTGAAGTTGATCAGCGTATTATTAAATGCCTGAATCGACTCGAGATCAAGGTGGTTCGTCGGCGTATCGAGAATGAGCGTATTGGCATCTTTGAGCATCATACGCGAGATCATACAGCGCATCTTCTCACCTCCCGAAAGCACACTCACTTTCTTCATCAGTTCTTCGCCCGAGAAAAGCATACGTCCCAAAAAGCCTTTCAGAAAAACTTCGTTCGTATCTTTGGCAAACTGTCCGAGCCATTCGAGCAGATTGTAATCTGAATTGAAATATTTCGCATTGTCGAGCGGCAGGTAAGCCGTCGTGATGGTCTGTCCCCATTTGAATGTACCCGCGTCGGGTTCTTCTTCGCCATTGATGATTTGGAACAGAGCCGTCATGGCGCGCGGGTCACGACTGATGAAAACGACTTTATCGTCTTTTTCGACATTAAAATTCAAATCTTTGAACAGCACCTTACCGTCGAGTGTTTTCGTCAGGCCGCTGACTTCGAGAATCTGGTTGCCCGGCTCGCGCGAGGGAGTGAAAATGATACCCGGATAACGCCGCGATGAGGGTTGAATCTCTTCGATATTCAGCTTCTCAAGCATCTTCTTGCGGCTTGTGGTCTGTTTCGATTTCGCTACGTTCGCACTGAAACGGCGAATAAACTCTTCCAGCTCTTTCTTCTTTTCCTCCGCCTTCTTGTTCTGTTGCTGCTGCTGACGCAGAGCAAGCTGGCTCGATTCGTACCAGAAACTGTAATTACCGGCAAAAAGTTTGAGTTTACCGAAATCGATATCGACCGTATGGGTGCAGACGGAATCGAGGAAGTGGCGGTCGTGGCTGACAACGAGCACCGTATGTTCGAAGTTGGAGAGGTAGTTTTCAAGCCATGCCACTGTTTCGAGGTCGAGGTCGTTCGTCGGCTCGTCGAGCAGCAGGTTGTCGGGCTTGCCGAACAGGGCGCGCGCCAGCAGGACACGTACCTTTTGTTTACCGCTCAGATCTTTCATCATCTTAGTGTGGAGCGATTCTTCGATCCCCAGTCCACTAAGCAACGCCGCCGCATCGCTTTCGGCATTCCAGCCTTCCATCTCGGCGAACTTTTCTTCCAGCTCCGAGGCGCGGAGACCGTCTTCGTCCGAAAAATCTTCTTTGGCGTAAATCGCGTTCTTTTCGCTCATGATGGCCCAGAGCGTGGTATGTCCCGTCAGTACGGTGTCGAGCACGGTGTACTCATCGAACGCGAAGTGATCCTGCGCAAGGACGGACAGTCGTTCGCCCGGCCCGAGTGAAATAGTTCCGCGTGTAGGGTCGAGGTCGCCGCTGATGGCACGCAGAAAGGTCGATTTGCCGGCGCCGTTCGCTCCGATGATGCCGTAACAATTGCCCGGCAAAAACTTGAGATTGACATCCTGAAACAGCGTTCGTTTCCCGAACTGGATGTCCAAACCGCTAATTGTAATCATAATTGCTTCTTTTTTTTGAGAGTGCGAAGATAGTAAAAACCGACCGGAACGGCAAAGGAGCCGCATGGCCTGTTATAAAAAATTGCCCGCCTTGAAGCGATGCTCCGGCGGGCAATTTTTTTACTGTCATCATCACGATGTGACGTTGGTGAGGTTCCTGGCAGAATCGAACTGCCGTAAACGGTTTTGCAGACCGGTGCCTAACCACTCGGCCAAGGAACCAAATTTCACGGTGCAAAGATACGGCATTTTTCGGATATACAAAAATCTTTTGAAATTTCTTTTGCCCGATTGCCGGAAAAGTCCGTATCTTTGTTTTTCGAAAAAAAATCGAGAAAAGAAGAGATGAATTTCATAGAAACGGATATTCCCGGCGTGTGGATGATAGAACCTCAGGTATTTACCGACGCACGAGGATACTTCATGGAAGCCTACAAACAACAGGAATTCGAACGATATATCGGCAAAGTAAATTTTATACAGGAGAACGAATCTCGCTCGTCGCGGGGGGTGCTGCGCGGACTGCATTATCAGCTGGCGCCTTACGCGCAGGCCAAGCTGGTGCGCGTGATCGTGGGTACGGTCGTCGATGTGGCGGTCGATCTTCGTCGCGGCTCTCCGACGTTCGGGCGACATGTAGCTGTGGAATTGTCGGCCGAGAATAAGCGTCAGTTATATATTCCACAGGGATTTGCACATGGCTTTTATGTAAAAAGCGAGACCGCCGTATTTACGTATAAGGTAGATAACCCATACATGCCGAGCCATGAGCGAGGGGTACGATACGATGATCCGCAGATCGGCATTGCGTGGGGCGCGGCAGAGAGCGATCCGGTCGTTACCTCGGAGAAAGACCGCTTATTGCCTTTCCTGAAAGAGGCCGAAATAAATTTTGAAGAATTAAAACATAACGATTGATGGAAACGTATTTAGTGACCGGAGGTGCCGGTTTTATCGGAGCAAACTTTGTGAAATATATGCTCGCCACGTATCCCGAGGCGCAGATTATCGTCCTCGACTGGCTGACCTACGCGGGCAATTTGGGAACGATCAAGGACGATATCGACGGCCGTCGCTGCCATTTTGTGAAAGGCGATATCGGCGACCGCGCCTTAGTTGAAGGATTGTTCGAGAAATATCCGATACGCTACGTCGTCAATTTCGCGGCCGAGAGCCATGTGGACCGAAGCATCGAAGATCCGCAACTGTTTCTCGTGACAAATATTCTCGGGACGCAGAACCTGCTCGATGCCGCGCGGAAAGCGTGGGTGACGGGCAAAGACGAGTCCGGCTATCCCGTGTGGATGCCCGGCGTACGCTTCCATCAGGTTTCGACCGACGAGGTTTACGGCAGCCTCGGTGAAACAGGGTATTTCACCGAAGAAACGCCGCTTTCGCCACGCAGCCCGTACAGTGCCTCGAAAACAAGCGCCGATCATTTCGTCACGGCTTATCACGACACATATAAGATGCCTGTCAGCATCACACGCTGTTCGAACAATTACGGGCCGTATCATTTCCCCGAAAAACTGATTCCGCTCATCATCAAGAATATTCTGGAAGGAAAGAAACTGCCTGTCTACGGCGACGGATCGAACGTGCGCGACTGGCTTTACGTCACCGACCATTGCAAGGCGATTGATGCGGTGATACATCGTGGTCGCGCGGGAGAGGTGTACAATGTCGGCGGACATAACGAGCGGAAAAACATCGACATTGTGCGGACGATTATTCGGACGGTTCATGAACAGATGACCGAGCATCCCGAATATCGTGAGGCGCTCAAGAAAAAAGAGATGGGCCCCGACGGACAATGGTCGGTCGACTGGATCAACGACGACTTGATTACGTTCGTCAAAGATCGTCTCGGACACGATCAGCGTTATGCGATCGATCCGTCGAAAATCACCCGCGAGTTGGGCTGGAGCCCCGAGACGAGTTTCGATGCCGGTATCGTGAAGACCGTGCGCTGGAATCTGGAGCATCAGGACTGGATCGAAGAAATCACCCAAGGCGATTATGTGAGGTATTACGAGCAGATGTATGCCGGACGGGAGCTGAAATAACGTGATGAATCAGCAATATCCTTCGGCTTTATTGGAAAATGCCGTCAATGAGTTGGCTACGCTGCCGGGAATCGGGCGGAAGACGGCTCTGCGGCTGGCCTTGTATATGCTGCGTCGGGAGCCGGACTATACGGAGCGTTTTTCGACGGCGCTGCTCGCTTTACGCCGTAACGTGAAGTACTGCAAGGTGTGTCATAATATCTGCGATTCGGAGTACTGCGCGATCTGCGCCGATCCGTTGCGCGACCGTTCGACGGTGTGCGTGGTGGAGAATGTCAAAGACGTGATGACGATAGAGAACACGTCGCAGTTTCACGGTCTTTATCATGTGTTGGGCGGAATCATCTCGCCGATCGACGGGATCGGGCCGGCCGATCTCGAAATCGACAGTTTGGTGGAGCGTGTGGCTTCGGGCGAGGTGAAAGAAGTCATGTTTGCCCTCAGCACCACGATGGAAGGCGATACGACGAACTTTTTTATCTACCGTAAACTGTCCGCTTATCCGGTGAAAGTGACGGTCATCGCCCGCGGCATTTCGGTGGGAGACGAGATTGAATACGCCGACGAGGTGACGTTGGGACGTTCGATCCTGAACCGGGTGGATTTTAACGAATCGATCAAATTATAACGTCATGTACGAAACGAAGCTGTCTGTCGTCATCGTAAATTATAATGTAAAGTATTTGCTTGAGCAATGCCTGCGTTCGGTGCAGGCGGCGACGAACGGTTTCGATGCCGAGATATGGGTCGTAGACAATGCTTCGACCGACGGTTCGATCGAATACCTGCGTCCTCGTTTCCCCGATGTGCGGTTTATCGAAAATACGGATAATCCCGGTTTTGCCCGCGCGAATAATCAGGCGCTTCGTATTTGCCGGGGCGAATATGTATTGCTGCTCAACCCCGATACGATCGTAGGCGACAGCCTGCGCACGTTGTGTTATTTTATGGACGGATGTTCCGACGCAGGGGCGATCGGGGTGAAGATGATCGATGGTCGAGGGGCTTTTCTGCCCGAGAGTAAGCGCAGCTTTCCGTCGCCGTGGGTGGCGTTCTGCAAGTTGTTCGGTCTTTCAAAACTTTTTCCGCGTTCCCGACGGTATGCGGCTTACAGTTTGCCGTATCTCAGTCCCGACAAGCAGCATGAGGTCGAAGTGCTGTCGGGGGCGTTCATGTTGCTGCGCCATGAGGCGCTCGATCGGGTCGGACTGTTCGACGAGTCGTTTTTTATGTACGGTGAAGACATTGATCTGTCGTATCGGATCGTACTCGGCGGTTACAAAAATTATTATATTCCCGAGCGTATCTTGCATTACAAAGGCGAAAGCACGGCCTATGCCGACAAAAAGTACCTGAATGCTTTTTACGATGCGATGCTTATTTTCTATCGGAAGCATTATCCGCAATCGGGGCGATGGATGTCGGGGCTGATTGGTGCTTCGGTTGGTCTAAGGAAAGGAATCGCGCGCCTGTTCGGGTGGAAGAAGCCGAAAACGCCGAAGCCGAAGCGTCGCAGTGTGTTGATTTTCTGCCGTGCGGAGGCGCTCAAGACGGCCAAAGACCGGGTGGCTGAGCAGCTGCCGGAGGCTGTCATTTTCCGTCAGTGGGATTTGGATGAGCGCCGGGCGATAGATGCGCTCTCGCGTCGGGTGCGGATGAACGAATATACGGATATGGTCTTTTGCTATCCGGACATGACGTTCGACCAGATGTTGCTTTTTATGGACAGAAACACCGATAAATCGTGTGTGTATCATATGTATTATCCCGACAGCGGACAGTTGATTTCGCCGGGCAGATAAAAAAACGGAGGCGTAAGCGATGAAATGGCTGGAGAATGACATGATGCGCCTGCGGGCGTTGGAACCGGAAGATCTTGATCTGCTTTACGCGTGGGAGAATGATACGTCTCTGTGGGAGTTTGGCAGCACGCTTGTACCGTATTCGCGCTACGTGTTGAAAGCCTATTTGGAGCATGCCGACGCCGATATATATGCACAGAAGCAGCTGCGGCTGATGATGGTACTGAAAGCTTCGGGCGAGACGGTCGGAACGGTCGATCTCTTCGATTTCGACCCTCGTCATCGGCGTGCCGGAGTAGGTATTCTGGTCGATCCGGCGCATCAGCGGAAAGGCATCGGGAAGGAGGCCCTGTCGCTGCTGACGACTTATGCTTTCGGGTTGCTGAACATACACCAGCTCTATGTCTTTGTACCCGTATCGAACGAGCCCAGCCGAAACTTGTTTCTGGACAGCGGATTCACCTCGTGCGGCATTTTAAAGGACTGGCTGCATACGAATCATGGCTTCGCCGACGCGTATTTTATGACCCTGCTGAACAAAAAAGCATGAATCCTGAAATCGTTTTATTGAAACGAGATTTGCAATAGTTTTTCTTAGTGCTGTCACCAAAAAGGTCACTCGTGTTACCTAAAAGGTTACTCGTGTTACCAAAAAGGTCACTCATGTCACCAAAAAGGTCACTCGTGTTACCAAAAAGGTTATTCGTGTTACCAAAAAGGTTACTCGTGTTACCAAAAAGGTCACTGCTGTCATCAAATGGGGAAAAGAAATCGGGAAAAATAGGGAAGTGACCCCGGTGCGACTCAAACGCACGACCTTCAGAACCGGAATCTGACGCTCTATTCAACTAAGCTACGGGGCCAAAAACGCCGCAAAGATATAAAAATAATTGACAGATGACAACCATCGGCCTACAATTTTTCGGATTATTCCATTACCTTTGTCTGCCGTATGCTGGATGCGGATCGTGAACTATCGCATCGTCAATGCCCAAGAAGTTATGGATGTAAAAATAGAACAGAGCTGGAAGGAGCGGTTGTCCGACGAATTTGAGAAGGAGTATTTCAAAACGCTGACGAATTTTGTGCGCGAAGAATATCAGCGCACAAAGGTCTATCCCGCCGGAGGGCATATCTTCAATGCGTTTGCGCATTGCCCGTTCGAGCGGGTGAAAGTCGTACTGATCGGGCAAGACCCGTATCATGAGCCGGGGCAGGCCCACGGACTGTGTTTCTCGGTACAGGACGGGACGCCTTTCCCGCCGTCGCTCGTGAATATTTTCAAGGAGATCGCGAACGATCTCGGTAAACCGATGCCTCGAAGCGGTGACCTGACCCGCTGGGCCGATCAGGGGGTGTTGCTGCTCAACGCCACGCTGACGGTGCGCGCTCATGCCGCCGGATCGCATCAGGGCAAGGGGTGGGAGACGTTTACCGATGCCGTCATCCGTCAGTTGAATGCCGAACGCAAACACATCGTTTATATGCTGTGGGGATCGTACGCGCAGAAAAAAGGCGAACGGATCGATGCGTCGGCCAATTTAGTGTTGAAATCGCCGCACCCATCGCCCTTGTCGGCTCATCGCGGATTCTTCGGGAATCGACATTTCAGCCGTGCGAACGACTATTTGATCGCTTCGGGGCAGGAGCCTGTCGACTGGTAGATCAATACCAGCTTTGCCGGTCGCGGTTCGTATTGCTTTGATTATATTTCAGGTCTTTGAGCAGCGACGAATTGACGGCAATCGAAAACGAATACGATTTATAGGGCCCGATGGGGATTACGTTGGCCGACATCTGGAAGCAATGCAGGTCGCGCGAAATGCTGCAAGTGAGGCTGTGGAGTTTCCGGTGTTCAATATCGAAAGAGCCGTGCATGCTGATGCGCCAATTCTTCGTCGGCTGAATGCTGCCGTTGAAACTTAGCGTGTGAGTCAGCCGGTAATTATATTCCATCTTCTGAGGATTAAAGTTGCCGTAGCCTAACCCCATGTTATAATTGAACGAGAAATTCCACGGTACCGTTGCGTTGTAGTAACCGTCTTCGTCGTATTCGCCTGCGTTTGTTTTTTTCGCTTTCCGCAGACGGCCTCCCTTGGTCTGGCCGGGTTCGTCCTGTTTGCCGTCGGGAGTAGTCTCGTTACCTTCTTCGTTTGTCGACGCGTCTTCGTCTTTCCGGCTTCCTTTCCCGCCGAACCATTTCTTGAACGTGTCGTTATTAAAGGTATAGGAAATACTCGTGCCTGTCGACCGCAGTCTCGGAAAGCCTTTTCCCGCCTGCCAGCGCGTTTTGTTGACGGGATAAGCCCGTTGGTTTTTCGCGTCGTAACCATACGTATAGACGTCGAAAACACCACTTAGTATCAAGGAGTAACTTTTACTCAGCCGCAGGTTTAGCCCCACATTCAGGTCGCTCCATTTGAACGAATCGGCCGCCAGATTGTAGCTGATGTTAAGATTCAGTTTTTCAATCAGACTGATTTTTCGCTCTCCCGTCGAGTCGGCGTCCGAGCGTATCTTCATCTCCACATTATTTTCGACCGCAAAATTGAGCGCTCCCTGCTTGCCTCTTCCCGGCGGGCCGAACATCGCGTCTTTGAACGGCGAGTAGACACCGGTCACGGTCTCTCCCCGACGATTCACGTACGAATAATCTTCGTAGTATCCGTATTTGCGGCTGCCGAAGTCGGGCGACATGCTGAACGAAACGGATGGCTCCATGCGGTGACGGATCATCTTGACCTTGTCTCCGAAAATTGCCCACGGCTTGAAGAAGCCGTACAAGGTTGTGGAGGCTGAGATGGCTGCATTGTAGTTATAGACCCGATAGAAGCCGTAGACCGTATCGACGGGCATGAGTGTGTTACGTACCGTATCGTAGGCGTGATAGACTTTGTCCGTCAGCCACCGTTCCGTATAATTCACGGAGGGCGATATGTTGAGGAAACCGAAGTTGTACGTCGCGCTGATCGGGATCGAATGCTGCATGCCGTGCTTCCAGTCTTTGATGAGGTTCTTTCTGAAAAACTCATTCTCTTTCGTATGGATCGTATTTCTGAAATAACCGGAGTAGGAGATGGAGATTTTTTCGTACCAGCGTTCTTTTCCGACGATATGTTTGCGTTTGAGCGGATAAATACTGCTCATCGAGATGTTCATATCGGGCAGGGTCACGCTCAGCGACGAGTCTTGCGAGCGCTGATTGATGTTCATCGTGGCCGAGATATTGATCGGACTGTTGGGGAAACGTTGCGAGATACTGATACTCGAACCTTTGTTGTTGTTCGTCGCATCCGGCGTGTAGAGCATATTGAGCTGATTGCGACTGTAGCTGCTGGTCGCGAAATTGACACTGGCCGAGAAAGTACGGTAAGGATTGGCCTTCATATCCTGCGAATGCGTCCACGCGATTCTGAAATCTTTCGAGACGCTGTAATCCGGCAACCCTTTGTCGCCCGTTTTTGTAACCAGATAGGACGCATCGAAGGCGCCCGAATATTTATACCGTTTCCGGTACGACGAGCGGGCGGCCAAGCCCCACGACCCTTTCGTGTAAATCTCGCCCGTAAGCGCCAGATCAACGTAATCGCTGATGGCAAAATAATATCCGCCGTTACGGAGGTTGAAGCCGCGCGCCATTTCGTCGCCATACGTAGGCATGATGATCCCCGACGAGTACGTGCTCGAAAACGGGAAGAACGCGAACGGCAGCCCGATGGGGAAGAGCGGCACATCTTCGATCACCAAATAAGCCGGGCCGGTGACGATGTCTTTCCCGGGCCGGACTTTGGCTTTCGTCATTTTGATGTAGAAGTGCGGATGGTCATGCTCGTCGCATGTCGTGTAGCGCCCGTTGATCATATTCATCGCGTCGTCGGGCATCTTTTTCGTCACGCCGGCCGTCAGGAAGCCTTCGCCCTGTTGAGTCAGCACTTCGTTGGCATACGCTTTGCGCGACCTGAAATTGTAACGCATATTCTTTGCCTCGATCTGCTGTTCTCCTTCGACGAAGAGCGGATAGCCGTATTCCGCACCGACAGAGTCGAGGGCGAACGTGGCGTAGACGATGCTGCTGTCCATGCTCATCTCGATTCGCTCGGCCTGCAATTCGATGTTTTGGTATTTAACGTTGCTCTCTCCGTAGAGGAAGGCCATGTTTGTGCCGGTCAGGACGATGGAGTCGCTCGCCTGATACGTGACGGGCGCTTCGAGCATGCTTTTTTTACGGGCGGTGGTATCGACGGCGACCGTGTCGATTCGTAACGTGGTGTCGGACGTGATGTGTAACAAGCTGTCCGGTAGGGGAACGGCTATCGAATCGTTTAACGACCCGACGGCTGTCACAGACTCCTGCGCCTGCACCCGTCCGTTTGTGCAAAGAGCGCATACGCAGGCGATCCATCCTATCATTTGCTTTAGAAACATGCTTCGTCCCGTATGTATTCGGGCGCAAAAATAGCACAATTTAACGAGGATGTGGCCCTTATTTTCCTAAAAAGAGTTTACACCAGCCGTCGAAACGCGCCACGTCATCGTCTCCGTATGCGGCCAGTCCTTTGCGGATTTTCTCGATCGGTTTCTCACGGTCGAGCTTCGTTTTACTGAAAAATTTATCGGCAAAACAGATCAGTTGTTCTTCGAGCGACTGGGGGCGCATCTCGCGGGGAGGAACCGGCAGGTTGCGTTGCCGGATCAGTTCGGCCGACAGTCCCGTACCCGTATGACGCTCGCAGACCAGCGCGTGACGCGGATAGCCTTCTTTTCGCAGCAGGTCGGCACCCAGATAACCGTGGCAGATATAGGGCGCTTGGCCATGACAGTCGATTTCCGGCGCATGGCAGAGGAAGATGCCGAGGTCGTGCAGCAGGGCGGCTTCGCGGATGAAAGGAATGTCCAGTTGCATTTCCGGATGTGTCTCGGCGATGGCTACGGCCTTATCGGCCACACTGCGGCTGTGGGTGATCAGAATCTCGTAGGCCCGCGACTCCGGAAGGTAATAGGTCTGAATAATTTCCAATGGATTCATATACTTCGTCAAAGAATAATCGCAGGCAAAAATACGCATAAATTGTCGGATTTCTCCCCTTTTTCAACTACTTTTACGCCTCGAAAAAGAAACATATTACTTGCAATGAAACGAAACATACTGTCATTATTTCTGCTCCTGATGCTTTGGTTTTCAGCAACAGGGACTGTTTTCGCGCAACAGCGGAACAAGCGTGTCGTATTGGGTAACGAACGGATGGATAGCATTAGCGTCCGGCTGAAAGATAAACGGGTAGCGCTGGCTGTGAATCATACTTCGATCCTCGAAACCGACCATACGCATTTATTGGATACGTTGCTCGCGCGCCGGATCGACATCAAGAAGGTGTTTGCTCCCGAGCACGGCTTTCGCGGGACGGCCGATGCCGGTGCGACCGTTCACGACAGTCGCGATCCGAAAACAGGGGTTCCCATCGTTTCGGTTTACGGAAAAAACAAAAAACCGAGCGCCGAACAACTGGCCGACGTCGATGTCGTTGTCTTCGACATTCAAGACGTGGGCGCGCGTTTCTTTACCTACATCAGTACGATGCACTACCTGATGGAGGCTTGCGCGGAACATGGTAAGGAGTTGATGGTGTTAGACCGTCCGAACCCGAACGACTATGTGGACGGTCCGGTTCGCCGGCCGGGATTCGAGTCGTTTGTCGGTGTCCATCCCATCCCTGTTTTGCACGGACTGACCGTCGGCGAACTGGCGCAAATGATTAACGGCGAAGGGTGGCTGCCCGCGGCCGCAACCTGCAAACTGACTGTTATCAAGATGTTGAACTGGCAACATGGCGACGCTTACCAGCCGACCGTCCGACCTTCTCCGAATCTCCCGAACGATCAGGCTATTCGCCTCTATCCTTCGCTCTGTTTCTTCGAAGGGACGTGCATGAGTGTCGGGCGGGGAACGCATTTCCCGTTCCAGATCGTCGGATATACGCTGCCGCAGACCGGCTCGTTCACCTTCGTCCCCACGGCTATTCCGGGCATGGATACGGCACCGCTTTATAAAGACAAAACCTGCTACGGCGACGACCTGCGTTATTACCCGTTCGAAGGAGGGCTTTCGCTCCAGTTCGTGATCGACTTCTTTACGCGTACCGGCCGAAACGAAAAGATGTTTTTCAACCGGCCGCGCTGGTTCGACCTGCTGGCCGGAACGGATGCGCTGCGCAAACAAATCCTTGCCGGAGTACCCGAAGCCGAAATCCGTGCCACATGGCAATCCGATCTCGACGAATACAAACAGACCCGCGCCAAATACCTCCTCTACCCGGACTATCCGAAAGGGGAGTGAAAGCTAAAACGAATATTTCAGACTGACGTTGCTCTTCGGAGGTACTAATTTCTACTTCGGAGGTACTAATTTGCTCTTCGGAGGTACTAATTTGTACTTCGGAAGTACTAATTTCTACTTCGGAGGTACTAATTTGTACTTCGGAAGTACTAATTTCTACTTCGGAGGTACTAATTTGTACTTCGGAGGTACTAATTTGCCCTTCGGAAGTACCAATTTGTTCTTCAGAGGTTCGATTTGGGTGCTTCGCGGATAAAAACAATCCGGGGAAACGGCAAAAGGCTGCTTCCCCGGAACATCGGTCAACGATTAAACGATTCTTTATGACTTTTCGGCCGACGATTTTTTCGGCCGACCGGGAAAGCGTTCGCGCAGTTCGTCGTAAACGGCTTGTGCTCCGGATACATTCGTGCGGCTGGCTCCCTTGACCGAGCCGTAGAAAATCAGCGCTGCATCGTACGATTCGCTACCGGCCACCATCATCGTGTCTTCCAGTCCGCGTTGCAACGTGGTTACGTCTTTCAGCAACTCGTTGAGCTTGCGGGCCAGTTCGTAATCCTTTTTGGCTTCGAACAAGTCCATATAGGCCGGGGTGAGTGAAGGATTCTGTTCGGCAAATTCGATTGCCTTGCCTACAAAAGCCAGCGTTTTATCGCCCATTTTCAGCATGTTTTTTCTTTCTTCGTTCGTCAGGTTGATGATCAGCACATCGGACAATTCTTCACGAATCAGTCTTAATTTTTCACGCACGGATTTGAGCCGTGCATCGTCGATCGAGATCGAAATTTTACTTTCTTGTGACATGATTATCTGGATTTTAATTTAACCAATTCGATATTTCTTCTGTTAGGGTTGCGTATCGCCGACGGTTGTTTTCTCAGAATCGTTCAGAGATGTTTGCCGTAAGCCTTTGCCGACCCGATACGCCGGCCGGCAAAGGCGGGCTGGGGCCATTTGAGTGGAATGTATTTGATCGTAACGCGTTTCATTGTGTAACCAGTATAAGAGTTTATGGACCGATGATGCAGCCAAATATAAGGAATAAAAAAGCGAAAAACAACTGTTTTTGAATATTTTTTTGTGTGGAGTGAAAGTTTGTTTGCATTTTCCTCGATAATAACCTTATAGTATCCAATTTAGCCCTTTCTTCTGCCGAGTCGAAAGTTCGTTCATCGTTTCGGCAGAGCCTTCTCAAAGAAAAAGATAATCCGACTGATACGGAAGCTGTTTGAGAAAAAGATTTCAGTGATTTTCAAACAGGCTTGTATTCTTCCCGTTTCCTCTTTCCCCTCTTCCAAGGGGCAGACTGCAACGTTTTTGAAAAAAAAGCGGGATAAGCCATTTCATTGGCTCTCCCGCTTTTTGCATTGAATCGATAAATAATATGCAGACGTTTGCTTCTATTATCCGATTTCGATCATGGGGGCGCCGGCCTGTATGGCGTCACCCGCTTTGACGTAGATACGAAGTACCGTTCCGTTATAGTCCGAAGTGATATCGTTCTCCATCTTCATCGATTCGAGGACAAGCAGACTGTCGTTCTTTTTCACCACGTCTCCTTCTTTGACCATGATTCGCATGATGCTTCCCGGCATCGGGCATTCCATGATGTGGCCTTTGACCGTTTTTTCGGCTGCAGGAGCGGCCGCTTCTTGCTTGGTCTCGCACTTCGCTTCTTCGGCAGGAGCAGCCTGTTTGGCCTGAGCATTGAATTCTTCTTCACGTTTTTTGCGGAGGAATCCGCTGGCTACGGCCGGGAACAGTTCCATCAACAGACTGTCTTTTTCGTCTTTGGCCAATTGCACACCTCCGAATTCTTCGAGAACGGGATTGTCCTGACGTTTATAGTTCGACGTATCGTACGGCGTTTCTACCGGAGAGCCGGTGATTTGTTCGCGGAATGCGGGATCGACCGGAACGGGCGTTTTTCCGTATTCGCCTTTCACCAGCGCAATGAACTGGTTGGACGGGTTGGCATATTTCGGCCGACCGTTCTTGATGTTCAAGGCCGATACGACGGCTTGTGCGCCCACGATCTGGCTGGTGGGGGTAACGAGCGGCGGCAGACCCGCGTCGAGGCGTACGCTCGGAATCAGCTTCATCGCATCTTCGAGCAGGTCGAGCGAGTTGAACTGTTTGAGCTGTGCCACCATGTTCGTATACATTCCGCCGGGGATTTCGGCATCCTTCACCAAATTATTTGGTTTCGGGAAGTTGAAGTAAGCCTCGATGGCATGACAAGCTGCCAGCAAGGCCGGCTCGTCGTTGCGACGCACAGCTTCGATGGCTTTGTCGAACTCACGGTCGATTTCTGCCGGAAGCGTATCGGTCAGCGGGTTGAACGGTTTCGGGAATTGTTTTACGGCATCGAACGCATCGAGTTCCTTGCGGATACCCAGCAATTCCTGATTGATCTTTGCCACGGCTTCCATGTTTACATCGAGTTCGACGTCGAGTTTCTTACAGAAGATGTAGATCAACTCGATAGCGGGAGCAGCCGGTCCACCTGCAAAATTCCAGATATTCGTATCCACAATATCGACTCCGTGATAGATCGCCGTCAGAACCGCGCCTAAGCCAAATCCGGGTGTACAGTGCGTATGGAAATCGATCGGAACGTTCAGGTGCTGTTTGAACAGCGGGATCAGCGTAGCTACGCGCGAAGGCGGGATCAGACCGCTCATATCCTTGATCGTAATCATATCGGCGCCGAGGGCGAGCATCTCTTTCGCTTTGTTCACAAAGTATGTATCGGTGAACACCAACTCACGCTTCGGAGCTTCCTCCTCTTTCTTCCCGAACAGACCGCTGAAGAAGCCTCCTTTTTTTGCTTCGGCCTTCGGCTCATCGTCATACTTGGGGTCTACGGTATAGCAAACGGCGCAATCGGCCATGCCGCCATATTTTTTAATGGATTTAACACTCGACTTTACATTGTCCACGTCGTTCAGTGCGTCGAAGATACGCATCACGTCCAACCCGGAAGCAACCGCGTTGCGGAAGAATCCGTCGATGATTTCGTCGGGATAGGGTGCATAGCCGTAAAGGTTACGTCCCCGCGACAAGGCCGTCAGCTTCGAGGCGTTACCAACAGAAGCTTTGATTTTTTCAAGTCTTTCCCACGGGTTCTCGCCCAAATATCGCATGACAGAGTCGGGCACGGCTCCTCCCCATACTTCCATGGCGTAGAAGTTGGCATCTTTGTAGTAAGGCAATACTCTGTCGACCTGCGACTGATTCATGCGTGTTGCAAAAGCCGACTGTTGTCCGTCTCTTAATGTTAAGTCTCTGATTAAAAGTTTCTGCTTCATGATTAATCGGTTTTTTTGAATGAGATTCGTTTTTATAATTGGTTTGCTCTTTTATCTTATTATTTGATTGGTTTTCGCTGCATTCTCGAATGAAAAGCAACGAAAACCAATTCTTTTTTATTGTTTATTAAATCTTTTTTATTCAGTCTATTAAATATTACATATCATACTGCTGCAAAGTAAATACTTTTTTTCGAACATATACGGTCTAATTAGAGAAAAATTTCTTTAATAAGAGAAATTCTTTTGTTCAGCAGGCAAAATAAACCATCAGTCCGGCCAGAATAATATAGCCGATGGCATACGGAAGTGCGCTGCGGAGGATTTCACCGTCGCGTCCCGGCATATTGCACGAAGCCGTTGCGATAGCAATACTTTGCGGCGAAATAATCTTTCCACCTGTTGCTCCTGCCGTATTGGCGCTGACTAACCAGTTGGGATCGGGATACGACAGTTGAGAGGCTACGTTCGCTTGCAATTTGCCGAACAGAATGTTGGACGATGTGTCGCTACCCGTAACAAACGTACCGATGGCTCCAATCAACGGAACGAACAGTGGATAGTAAGCGCCCGTAGCGGAGACAAGCGCCGAAGCAATTACTCCGATCATGCCCGCATAGTTCATCACCGATGCGATGGAAACGAGGCTCATAATCGTAATTACCGTCTTATTCAAGTTTTTTACGGTGCGCGCTAACACGACAAACAATTTCTTTACCGAAACCCCTTGTATCATTCCCCCGATAAACGTACCGAGGAAAAGCATCAATCCTGCGTTCGATATCCATCCGAACGAAAAATATTTACCTTCGGCATAGATGGGCAGATGTACATGACTTACAAGGTGTGTACGGAGAAACTCATTGATCGGCTTCACCAAAGGTCCGCTGATGACAATAAAGAACAGAATGAAACCGTAAACGCTCCATGCCCGTAAAGCCCTCGACAAGGTAATAGGCTTCTCGTCGACCAAAGATTCGGCTGCTTTTTCTCCTCCGGAAAAAAGGCGCGCATAAATGACAATCGCTAAAATAGCTGCCACACTTCCGAGGATGGCCGGCGTCTCAGCGCCTAAATATCGTGCGCAGATATATTGCACTACCAGCGAAATACCGCCCACCCATACGGAAAGCAGGATGTGTTTGAGAATCTTCTTGGGCGAACTGTCGGTGAGCGTGAGGATCACGAACGGAATAAGAATCATCAAAGGCGATAATTGTATAACCACTTTCGAGGCAATGTCGCAAATAGCTTCCGGCGTAGCACTGCCCGAAGGAGCCACTTCGTTGGCCAACGTAATCACCGGCACACCTACGGCGCCGAACCCCGTCGGCACACTGTTGGCAATCAGCGATACCAATGCGCTGAATCCCGGTTTGAATCCCAGACCGATCAGGATGGCAGCGGGGATTGCAACGGCTGTTCCGAATCCGGCCATTCCTTCCAAAAGCCCTCCGAAGCCCCATACGAGCAGAAGTACGATGATTCCGCGATCGTTCGTGAGTGAGGTGAACTGTTTTTTGATGACCTCGATCTCTCCGCTTTCGAGCAGCGTGTTGTAGCTGTAAATCGCCATCAGGATGATGATCAAGATCGGGAAAGTCGCTTTCAGAATGCCTTCTACAAAAGCCCACAACACCCCGCCCTGAGTATAATTTTCCGGAGCGAATCCGAGCGCGGGAGCGGCCAGCCATGCAATCAGCAAGGTGGCGACAAGGGTAAGGAATGCGCTCTTGTGTCCGGCCATCTTCACGCCGAGCATCAGTACGAACAAGAGCAGAATCGGGAAAACAGATAATAAAATGTTCATGACATATTTATTTAATTGAGTTTATAAATGAGCGAATTAAATAAGTAATACGGTAACCTGACGCGGTCCGTGTGCTCCCATAACGAGCGACTGTTCGATGTCGGCCGTTTTCGAGGGGCCGGACATAAAGCCTCTGAATTCTCCGGGATGTTCGTTCGGCACACGTTGGTAGGCATCGTGCATGGTATCGACCAGTTGATCTTTCGGAAGAAGCATCAGCAAGGATTCGGAAATGAAATAGATACCGCGTTGCAAGTATTCCTGTTCAAAATATACGGCTGCATTTTCACACACCCCGAAAATTCCGCGGCAGATTACGAGGTCAGTTCCGTTCAACTCGGCCGGCGTGTCGATATCGTCGGGGTTGTACGTGGCGCAGGTGACTTCCGGAAGATTGCATGCGATGCGTACTGCATCAGGGAACAGACGCCGTACGGCATCATCGATCGATTCGCCTTCGTTGAGCACTTCCGCACGGCCGCCTACTCCGGCCGATATTTCGATAAACTGTTTGAGTTTATCGGGGTAAACAACGTGTGGGATTTTTACTTCGGGACGCGGAAAACGCTCCTTAATATTTTCCCTCAAACTATGAATGATAAAATCTTTGCTGTTCATTTCGATTCTTGTTTAGTGTTTTTCTTTTGATGATTCTGTTTCCACCACGCTTCGAACGACTGCTTGGCAAAACGTGGCATTTCTCTTTCTTTTCCCCAAGCATTCAATCCGTTGTACACGGCGAAGCGTGGCATTTTGTTGGCGATGGGTGCCATTTTCAAGGCCGAGTGGAACAAAGACGGCCGTTCCATCAGAAATTGCATCCCTTTGCTCATCATTTTCTTTTGTGAATTGGCTTGTCCGAATCCATCCAGCTTCTGACGCCATACATAAATCTGTTCGCCGAGGTCTACCATAGCCGGGCAAACGTATGAACATGAAAGGCAAAGCGAGCAGGCAGAGACGTTTCCGCTATGTTTCTGCGGGTCATGAAGCATGCCGAGATTGATCCCGATAGGGCCGGGGATAAAGTAGGAATAGGAATATCCACCGCTCCGACGGTACACGGGACAAGTGTTCATACACGCCCCGCAACGGATGCAATTCATGCTCTTGCGATGTTGAGGCATCCCCAGAATCTTGCTACGTCCGTTATCTACAATGATAAAATGCTGTTCACCTCCCGTATGAGGACGTCCGAAATGTGAAGTGTACGTCGTAATGGGCTGTCCCGTTGCGGAGCGCGCAAGCAGGCGTGTGAAGATACCCAGCGATTCGAGGTCGGGGATGATCTTGTCAATCCCGAAAGCACAGATATTGAGCTTTTGACACGACATGCCCATGTCGGCGTTTCCTTCGTTCGTACAAACGATCACTTCACCTGTCGAGGCCACGGCAAAATTGCCCCCCGTCATACCGGCATCGGCATTCAGGAAGTCTTGACGAAGTGCTTTACGCGCCTGATGCGTCAGATAGGTGGGATCGAAATTTCCTTTTTCGCTACCTAATTTTTCTTCAAACAATTTACCGACGATTTCGCGTTTCAGGTGGATGGCCGGCATGACGATATGACTCGGGTTGGCATCCAGAAGCTGAAGAATCCGTTCTCCCAAATCGCTTTCGATGACTTCGTATCCTTTTTCGATCAGGTATGGGTTCAGATGACATTCTTCCGAAAGCATCGATTTACTTTTCACCAGCTTGTGTGCACCATGATCACGCAGAATTCCCTCGATGATTGAGCGATACTCTTCGGCATCTTTAGCGTAATGTACGTGACATCCGTTGGCGGTTGCGTTTTTTTCGAATTCTTCGATCAGTTCCGGCAGATGAGAATTACTGTACAACTTCATGTCGCGTACGGCATGTCTGAGATCTTCCCATTCGGGGATAGCATGAGAGAGGCGGTCGCGTTTCGTACGCACCATGTATAATGTTTTGTCGTGCCATTCGGCATTCACTTTGTCGGATAAAAAGGCTTTGGCTGCCTTGGAATGTGTAGTACTCATAGCTGTGCGGATAAAATTTCTAAATAATGGATCGTGCGGATCGGGTAGTGCTCGCGTTCGATGACGCCATTCATGTGCATCAGGCAGGAACTGTCGGCGCCGGTGATGTATTCGGCTCCGGTAGCCATGTGATCTTTTACTTTGTCGCGTCCCATACAGGCCGATACCTCGGGTTCTTCGGCTGCGAACATCCCGCCGAAACCACAACATTCGTCTACGCGTTCGGGTTCTACGACTGTAATGCCCGGCACTCTTTCGAGTAGAGAGCGAATCTTATTATAATAGGGAACGGTCAGCTCCGAAGCGGAAGAGAGATGAAGCTCTCGTACGCCATGACAACTGTTGTGCAGACTCACCTTATGCGGAAAATGGGAAGCGAAGCGCTCCGGTTTCACGACATCGTGGAGAAATTCCGTGATATCGTAGATATGTTTGCTCGTTTCGCAGACGTGCTCACCGTGCTCGGACAGAATGCGGGGGTGGTTTTCTTTCACGAAAGCCACACAACTGGCCGAAGGACCTACGACATAGGTGTAGTCTTTAAACAATTGCTCGAAGCGTTTGACGATTGTTAATGAATCTCCTTCGAATCCGGCGTTAGCCATCGGCTGTCCGCAGCAAGTTTGTCCGAGAGGATAATCGACGTCTATCCCAAGACTTGTAAGCAGTTTGTAACACGCAATACCGACGTGCGGATAGACGGCATTGACATAACAGGGAATAAATAATCCTACTTTCATAACCACGTAATTTTTTTAGTTATCGAAATAAATAATTGAATTATAATGTGTACTTCAACTCAAAACGCGCCCAATTATAAGGGTCGGCACCCTTGAAATAAAAACTTCCGGGAGTAAAGTGTTCGAAAAGGAAATGTCCCGTCCAATTCTTATGAATCTGGTAACTGAGTTTCATGATGAATAAATTGCCTCGTGTTTTTCCTCCGCCCGAACAAAAAGCTGTCTCGTTAGGTTTGGGTGCTGATAAATGCAAATAGTCGGCGTTAAACTTTACATTCGGGGCGAGCGTAGCGCAAAAGCCGAGATTGATCGCGTTGATATTCGACCAATAAGCTACCTTTCCTTTATTTTCAGTGATCAGCGTATACACGTACGATTCACTCCATTTCGGCCAACGGCTCCAGAGGGGATCCCATCCTTCTATTTTCTCTGTTTTGGGGTCGTCTCCACTCAGATAGAATGCACCAGCCGATATACAGTCAAGCAGAGGAATAGATTCTCCGAATTGATAATCCAGACGGGAATATCCTCCGTAAGACTGTCTGTTGAATCCATCAACTTTCCCTAATTGGTAAGCAAATTCTGTGGTGAAAGAGAAGCCATTCAGAAATGGCAAAGATAATCTGGTACCGACCGTATGAGTATGAGCTTCTGGCAGCGCATCGTACTTGAGATAGTTTTTATAGAAATAATAAGTCGACCAGTCAAGTTGCTTGATTTTCGAATAGTGGTGTACTCCTAATCCGCTGTTTGTTTGTTCTTCCAGAAGTTGATACGGATCTTTCTCGTGAAGAATAGGAAGAAATTCTTCTTTTCTGGTGTTATAGGTGAAAAATGCAGTGAGTCTATTCCGCTCATTGAAGCGATAGACTGTTTTCAGTGCATTAAAATAATTTGAACGTGAACCAACCAACGGGTTACCGTCGAAGCAGATAAAGCCTTCGTCCAATACGATGTTCTGCCTTCCGAGGCGAATATCAAGCGGTAAGTTGGCTACGTTTTGATAATTAACATACAATTGGTTGATAAAGATTTCGTCCAGCGTTGTCTTCTTAGATGAAGGAGACATCCAGATACGGGCCTCATTGCCCAATTCAAGTTTCATTCCCAAATGCGTATTAGGAGTGTATTCTGCACCCAGGTAAGTCCTCCATCGTGTGAATGTTAAGACATCTTTGTCCTTGTCCAATGTAATGGCTTTGTCAATGGTTGTCAGACGGACACGTCCGGAAAAAGACAGTTTGAATTTGGAGTCTTTCTCTGTTTCCTGTGCTTTGATATGGCAAAAGCACAACAAAAAGCAAATGATAGATACATACTTTCTCATTGGTCTAGTCGGTTTTAGATTTATATTTTTTATAATAGATCATTGATTAATACATAAGAGTAGGGGCGCGAATATAAGCCTACTAAACCCGCACGCCTTCTATCTATAAAAAGCGTGTATATAGTGCTTTCTTGTGGTGGATTAGATCGCATGTTTTTATAAAAAGTTTTCGTAAATGTCAGGAAGATTCCTTGGTACTGCCAAATAAAAGACGTGAAAAACGGCTCTCTACCTTGTTTTTTAATATTTGTTTTATGAATTCTGCTTGTATCACCTATTGTTTAACTTTATTTTGTGTTTTGATTGCTTCTGATTCTTGTTTTGTTTTTTTGATTTTTTTATTTTTCTATGTGCATTAAGGGTGTTTTTTGTCTTGTAATTACCCTCATTGTAGTATGATTTTTATTTTAATTAATTGATTATAATGTTTGTAATGTGTGTTGTTTTGTTTTGGAATTTTAGAATAATGCAATGAATGGAGAGGAATAATTTGTCTTGTATTAATCTGTAATTTTATGCAATCTTAATATCTTTATTGACATAAAGAAGAGTGGTTTGTTTTTTAGGTTCAAATAAACGTCCGCTTCGTTTTTTTAGAATCTTAAAATAACATATTGGAGGATTTGAGGATGATTGTGTGTTTGTAAGTTTTTAGTTATTATGTGATTGTGTCGGAGGTGTGATTGAGGAAGACCGTGTTGAAGAAGATGTCAGGATGGGAATATATATTTGTTTTATAAATTTCATAGTTGTATTCTTTGTAAAAATTATCGGGTGAGAGAAAATTTCCGTAAGTTTGTGACAAAAATGACGGAAATGAGTGTTCATCCATTGGAAGATTTTCGATATTGCCCCCAATGTGGGACATCAGACTTCGTTGTGCACGATGGTAAGTCGAAGTGTTGTGAAGGCTGTGGTTTTGTGTATTATTATAATTCCGCGGCATCGACGGCGGCCATCATCCTGAATGAGCGTGATGAGTTGTTGGTTTGTCGGCGTGCGCAAGATCCGGCACGCGGTACTCTCGATCTTCCAGGAGGGTTTTGTGACTGTTCCGAGACCGCTGAAGGAGGCGTTGTCCGTGAGGTACGTGAAGAAACAGGGTTGCATGTAATGCGTACTACTTATTTATTTTCATTACCCAACCGTTATCTCTATTCGGGTTTTTGGGTACATACTACCGATCTGTTCTTCCGTTGTGAGGTGCCCTCTTCGTCTGTGGCGATTGCACGCGATGATGCATCGGAGTTACTTTGGATACCACGAAATGATTTGAAGGCAAGTGATTTCGGATTGGAATCCATACGGAAAGGGATTGAGATTTTTTTGTCCGGAAATTTTTGATGAATGATTTTTTCTGAGAATGAAACGAATGATAGTCGAACCAAAATATATTTTATTATGTTAATCAGACAGTTATCTGTTTTTTTGGAAAATAAACAGGGGCGTTTTACGCAAGTCGCCAAATTATTGGGGCAGGAAGGAATTAATATGACGGCATTTTCCGTTTCCGAGAATGCGGACTTCGGTATTTTGCGTCTGGTCGTCGATGAAACGGATCGGGCGCTTGATATACTTCGCCATCATAAGTATGCGGTTACGGAGGTGGATGTTCTTCGACTTCGTTGTCCGAATCAACCGGGTGCGCTCGGACGTCTGATGGATGTCATTACGCAGGCGGGAGTTTTTATCGAATACATGTATGCTTTTTCGGAAGGTCCTTCAGGATATGTGATCATTCGTCCGGATAATCTTGAAGAATGTGCCGAGGTCTTAATGGCACACAAATCGCAACTGACGTCTGTCAGCGACTTATACGAGTTGTAAATATTAACGTTCGAAAAGAGGAGAGTTTCGGGAAGATGCATTATCTTTGCAGGCTAAATGCAGGAAGATGAAAAAGATTATCTATCTAATGATAACAGGTTTGTTGTGCGCTTCGTGCGGAGAGTACAATAAACTGCTGAAAAGTACGGACTATGAGTTGAAGTATTCGTATGCCAAGAAATACTTCAATGAAAAAAAATACGCCAAGGCTGCAACGCTACTTGAGGAAGTCGTTCCGATATTTAAAGGATCGACTTATGCTGAAGAATCGTTATATCTTCTGGCACAGACGTACTACGGACAGAAAGATTATCAGACGGCTTCCGAATATTTCAAGACGTATTACAACACATATCCGAAAGGTGAGTTTGCAGAATTAGCGCGCTTCTATTCAGGCTATGGCTTGTATCTCGACTCTCCCGATCCGCGCCTCGATCAGTCGCAGACGTATGAAGCAATCTCACAGTTACAGCTCTACATGGAATATTACCCGCAGAGCGAACGTGCCAAACAGGCGCAGGAGATTCTGTTCGAGTTGCAAGAAAAACTGGCTTATAAAGAGTTGCTTGCTGCACAGTTGTATTACGATCTCGGAACATACATGGGGAACAACTATCGTGCATGTGTGATTACCGCCGATAATGCCTTACGTGACTATCCTTTTTCCAAATATCGGGAGGATTTGATATTCCTTAAAATCAAATCGAAGTACGAATTGGCCGTTGTCAGTGTCGAAGACCGTCTGCAAGGCCGTTACCGCGATGTGGTCGACGAATACTACAATTACAAGAATGAGTTTCCGGAAGGAAAGTATATGAAGCAGGTACAGAAGTATTTCGATAATGCTAATTCTCAAATTACGACAAGTTATTAATTTAAATAGATTTTCATACGATTAAATAATTATGGATTATCGCAAAACAAACGCTCCGACGACAACCGTCACTCGCGACATGATTAAATTATGTCACGGAAATGAAGACAATGTGTACGAAACTGTTATGGTTATCGCAAAACGTTCGAACCAGATTGCAGCCGAAATGAAGCAGGACTTAGAAAAAAAGCTTCAGGAGTTCGCATCGTTCAACGACAATCTGGAAGAAGTATTCGAAAATCGCGAGCAGATCGAAATCTCCCGTTACTACGAAAAATTGCCGAAACCTACGCTTATCGCGACTCAGGAATATACCGAAGATAAAGTATATCACAGGAATCCGGCAAAGGAAAAAAATAATTTCTGATGATTCAGCGTATTCAAACCGTCTATCTACTGATTGTCTCTGCTTTGAATCTGGCTGTCGTCTTTTTGCCGTTGGCCGTTATTCAATCCGGAGAGGCTTTCTACTCTTTCGATGCTTCGGGGATGAGTACGACCGAGGTCCCTCAGGAGCTTGTTTATCCGATATGGGCCTTAATGGCGTTGTCGGCCATCATCTCTTTGCTTGCATTGGTCACGGTATTTCTTTATAAGAAACGGATATTGCAAATCCGTCTTTGTGTTTTCAATACCTTGCTGATTATTGGTTTTTACGCGCTGTTTGCTTTTTCTCTTTGGAAGATCGCAGATGTATCGGAACCTTTTCATTTCAGCATGCGGATTGCTGTTGCTTTTCCTTTAGTAAGTTTAATTCTGAATTATTTAGCTATTCGCGAAATCGGGGCCGACGAAGCATTGGTACGTTCGCTCGATCGGTTACGGTAAGCGTCTTTCTGCGATGAAGGCTGTCAAACGCCTGCTGGTTTGGGGCAGGAATGCGCTGTTGTTCTTGTTCTTATTTAGCATCCTCATTGTCGTTCTCTACAAATGGATGCCGGTTTATTATACGCCGCTGATGTTTATTCGTTCGAGTGAACAGGCGGTTTCCACGCGTAAACATCAGTGGGTACCGATCGAAAAAATTTCGCAAGCCATGCCATTGGCTGTGGTAGCTTCCGAGGATAACCTTTTTATGACGCATCATGGCTTTGACAGGGAGCAAATCCGCAAGGCTATGGACGAAGCCGAGAAAGGACGTCGTCGGCGAGGAGCGAGTACGATTTCGCAACAAACCGCCAAGAATGTCTTTCTGTGGCCGGGCAGGACCTATTTTCGGAAGGGGCTTGAAGCGTATTTTACGGTACTGATCGAGCTGATATGGGGAAAAGAGCGCATCATGGAGGTCTATCTCAACTCGATTGAAATGGGGAAAGGAATTTATGGAGTCGAAGCGGCTTCGAGAACATATTTCTCCAAATCGGCGATCGAACTGACACGCGCTGAGGCCGCATTGATTGCCGCCTCGTTGCCTAATCCGCGCAAACGGAATCCGGGCAGTCCGTCTAGTTATATGTTACAGCGGCAAAGCGAAATTTTGTCGTTGATGCGCAAAGTCGAGAATGTTCCGTTGGGATATCGACGCCCGATAAAAGCCGAAGCGCAGAAACCAGACGGAACAAGAACCGAACAGATACAGGAACAATCGTCATCGTCCGATGAAGTAGCTGTCGGAGATGAAGAGAAACATGTCGTACAACCTGCAGACACCTTGTCCGCAGGGTCACCCCGACCATTAACCGAATGAACCACCCTCCATCGTTTACTTTTTACGATTTAGGCCGCATCGTATACGAAGAAGCATTGGCCATCCAGACCGATGCTTTCAATTGCTTAATTGCGAAAAAAGCGCAGGGAAGCATCGGCGAGAATACGCTCTTTTTCTGCGAGCACGAGCCGGTGTTCACGCTCGGGAAGCATGGTCGGGAAGCGAATTTGCTGCTGTCTCAAGAACGACTCGAGCAACGAGGTATTTCCTTTTATCATACGAATCGGGGAGGGGATATCACGTATCATGGACCGGGGCAGATCACCGGATATCCGGTGTTCGATCTGGAGCAATTCGGTTTGGGACTGAAAGCCTATATCGATCGTTTGGAGGAAACGATCATTCGTTTTTTATCACTCTACGGACTGACAGGCGAGCGTGTGGCCGGTGCTTCCGGAGTGTGGCTTGATGCTGATACACCCAAAGCCCGCAAGATTTGTGCCGTAGGAGTCAGAAGCAGCCGTTTTGTGACCATGCACGGGTTTGCCCTGAATATTTTAACCGATTTGTCTTATTTTTCCCTGATTCATCCATGTGGGTTTGTAGATAAAGGGGTAACTTCGTTAGCCGCAGAATGCGAAAGTGTTCCGGATTTTAACGTAGCAAAACAACGTTTGGCCAATCTCTTTGAGGAGATGTTTCAACGGAAGACATAGCGTGGTCGACCCGTTATCATTGCGCTTTTTCGATACGCAGTCCGATTGCTTCAATACCTTTTAGTTGCTCATCACGCATTCCCTGCCGGATACAGAACGTGTATTGTCCTTTGTGCGGATATAAATAGTGCTTACGAACGGGAATCGTATGATGATAAATCGAGATTCCGCGGCCTTTCCATTTTCCGTAATCGTCGGCAAGGATACATTCGATGGTATCGCGGACCATTGGGCCGAGAGGCCGTTCTTCGGCGCAAAGTAACCAGAGATTTTGGTATGGATAGAAATTGTTGTTTCGAATCTCTAACGAGATATTATAAGGGACAGTATGGTCTTCGATCTCATACGTGAAATAATACTCCTTGTCTTTCTGCCACGGCTGCTCTATCTTTTGATACAAGTTGTAATGTGGAATATTGGTACAAGATAGAAGAAGTCCCAATATCCATAATGCCGGTAGCAGTCGAAATCGACTCTTATTCATCCGATGGCCTTTTTTGAGACGTATTTCTTGCCGGGGCAGAGCGGTCGTTCTTTGGCGCACTACCCTTGTTTTTCTTTGGAGGCGGCGTATTGTCGTTATTTCTCGGAGAGTTTTCTCTACCGTTTTTTCGACGAGGAGCGTTTCCGCCTTTTGTTTCGGGACGATTTTCTGCTGACACCCGCGCGCGCTGATTCTCGTTGCCGGGCTTGTTGCTTGCTCCGGCCTTTTTGGTATCGGGGGTATTTCTGCTACTACCTCCCGACCGTTTTTTCTTTTTCTTTTTCACCGAGTCGAAGCGACTGACACTGTCATCCAAAATATCATGTGTGTCGAGTTGCTTCGTATGGGGCCCTGCAACGTGTGCCGGTTCCAGCGTATCGGGTTTAATTCCTTTTCGATTCAGATTGATAATTTCAAAGACTCGGTCTGACGAGATGGTCACGATATTGGCTGCGATGACCTTGTCGGTTGAGTAGGTGAGTTCTTTCTTGAAGATATCGGTTTTGAAATGGTAATATGTATGATCTTTTGTTTCCAGGACGATCTTTCGTGAAGGCAATTGCTTGTGTACTTCGGCATAAGTATCCACTTCGTAGTTGATACAGCATTTGAGTTTCGCACATTGTCCGGCCAGTTTTTGCGGATTCATCGAAATGTCTTGGAAGCGTGCGGCCTCTGTGGCAACGGATACGAAGTTCGTCATCCACGAAGCACAGCAAAGTTCTCGCCCGCACGGCCCGATTCCGCCGATACGTCCGGCTTCCTGTCGTGCGCCGATCTGCTTCATTTCGATGCGCACATGGAAGTTTTCGGCCAGTACCTTAATCAGTTGCCGGAAATCCACTCGTCCTTCGGCGATGTAATAAAAGATCGCCTTGTTCCCGTCGCCCTGATATTCGACATCGCCAATCTTCATCGACAAACCGAGATCGGCAGCAATTTGCCGCGAGCGGATCATGGTTTCATGCTCTTTAGCTTTCGCCTCTTCGTAACGGTCCAGATCGCCGGGTTTGGCGATGCGATAAATCTTTTTGGCGGTCGTGTTGTCTTGACGGACATTGTTTTTCCGCATCTGGAGCAAAACCAGTTTACCGGTGAGCGTAACCGTGCCGATATCATGTCCCGGATTTGCTTCTACGGCAACGATATCACCTTTGTTGAGCGGGATTTTCGTTTCGTTCAGATAATACCCTTTACGGGTGTTTTTAAATTGCACTTCGACATAATCCGTGGCATGTTCTGCTTCGGGAATATCACAGAGCCAGTTGCAAGTAGAAAGTTTACCTTTCGAATGCTTACAACATCCTCTGGGTCCCATCGCGCTGTTTCCCATATTTTGTACGAAGTCCATCGTGCGCTATCAGGGAATCAGGTTGTGTTTCTTGAATATTTTCCTTATCGCTTCAAGGGCATAGTCGAGTTGGGCTTGCGTATGTGTAGCCATCAGGGAGAACCGGATCAACGTATCTTGCGAAGCAACAGCCGGCGAAACGACCGGATTGACAAAGATTCCCTCTTCGAAGAGTTCCTTCACGATGAGGAATGTCAAGTCGTTATCTCGGATGAAGAGCGGGATAATCGGGGTCGAAGTATGTCCGATTTCGCACCCCATCTGACGGAAGCCGTCCAATGCATAGTGCGTCAATTTCCACAGATTCTCCATGTGCTCCGGTTCGTTCAGCATGATGTCCAACGAGGCGTTGGCAGCAGCTACCGAGGCCGGTGTACAACTTGCGCTAAAGATATATGTACGTGAGTTATGACGAAGATAGTTGATCGTATCTTTATCTCCTGCAATAAATCCTCCTAAGGAAGCGAATGATTTACTGAAGGTGCCCATGATCAAGTCGACATCTTTCGAGACCCCGAAGTGGTCGCATGTACCGCGTCCGTGATTACCGAGTACACCGATTCCATGGGCTTCATCGACCATGATGTTGGCATTGTATTGTTTGGCCAGCCGTACGATTTCGGTGATATTGGCCACATCGCCTTCCATACTGAAGACACCGTCGGTGACGATCAGTTTCACCTTGTCCGGTTCGCATTTACGGAGCTGTTTTTCCAACGACTCCATGTCGTTGTGTTTGTATTTGAGCTTATTCGAGAACGAAAGACGAATCCCTTCAATGATGGAAGCATGATTCAACTCATCCCAGATCAGATAGTCTTCGCGTCCGGTGATGCATGAGATCACTCCTTCGTTTACCTGAAAGCCCGTCGAGAAAGAAATAGCATCTTCTTTACCGACGAACTTGGCCAGCCGTTCCTCCAACTGTACGTGTATATCAAGTGTACCGTTGAGGAAACGCGAACCCGCGCATCCGGTACCGTATTTTCGGACCGCTTCTATAGACGCTTCTTTGACTTTCGGGTGATTCGTCAGTCCCAGATAGGAGTTGGAGCCGAACATCAGGACTTTCTTTCCGCTGATCAAAACTTCTGTATCCTGATCACTTTGGATTTCGCGGAAATAGGGATAGATACCGGCAGCCTTAGCCCGTTGCGGAGCGTCGTATTTCGCTAGTTTTTCTCTTAATAAGTTCATATATTATCGAGGTTTACCTTTATCTTTTGTAAAAAAATCAGCGGCAAAAGTAGTAAAAAATCGAGATATATACAATTGAACTTAAAATATTGAACGGCGTGTCTCTGTCCCGAACGGGCGATTGTCAGCCGCGACTTCTCTCTTCCGATGCGCTGTTTTAAAACAGGTAGAAGGCCTGTGTCAGTTGCCGGTAGGCGGTTGTGCGTTGGTGCATCCGGTCTTCGAGAGTCAACTCGTCGGTTATGATCGATTCGGTATTGAGAGGAGATAGCTCTATAAGCAGGCGTTTCGGGGAAGAGCCTTCGACCGAGATGACGCGGGTCTCCCGTATGGTATGTAACGCTTCGTTTTCGGCGGTGCGTAGCAGGTCGTCACGTTGAGCGAAAGGCAGGATCAGGGCGATTCGTCCGTCGGGAGTAAGGAGCGATTTTCCGGTATGAAGCAGATCGGTGAGTGTTAAGGTGTCGTCGTGCCGGGCCAGTCGGCGTTTGCCTTCGGGACATTTCATCGACTCCTTGAAATAGGGAGGGTTGGAAACGATCAGATCGTACGGCTCGGTAACTGTCGATGCGAAAGCCTGAAACGGTGTATGAGCAATCCGGATGCGTGTGCCGAAAGGCGACTGCCGTACATTCTCCTGCGCTTGCAGGCAAGCATCAGCATCGAGATCGATGCCGTCGATTTGTGCTTCGGCATTGCGTTGCGCCAGCATCAGCGCGATCAGTCCCGTTCCCGTCCCGACATCGAGGATCCGCATCCGGTCGTGTACATCAGCCCATGCTCCGAGCAGGGTGCCGTCGGTGCCGACTTTCATGGCGCAACGGTCGTGCCATACGGTAAACTGTTTAAAACGGAAATATGGATTGGACATCGTCAGGGAGTCATCATAAAAACGCCGCAAAGATAGATGATTTTATGATTGCGGCGCTCTGATGACCGTTTTTACTTTCCCTGTTTACCGTCTGCTTCGAAGCGCATCCGGTGATGTTCGCGAATTTCCCGGCGTTCGTTGACAAAATCCCGGATCAGTCGGTGGTCATCCTCCTGTTTCACGGTCGCATGACTATGCTTACGACCGTGCCCTTTCGGATAGAGTATCGTCATCACCTGCTTTTGGGTGAGTATCTTGGAGAACTTGGCGTAGTAATTTTCGCGGATGTCGAGTCTTTTGCGCTCGTTTTTCAGATGTTCTTTGAATTTCTTCTCAAGATCTTTGTCCGAAGGCCGGTTAACGTCTCCGCCGTCCTGCTTCATCCTTGGGCATTCCGTTCGGCATTCCTGCAACTCTTTGAGGTAAGACTCGTACATCGGTTTGAACCGGGCTGCCGTCTGGTCGTCGAGCATGAGCCGGTCGGCCACTCGTTCGGCTTTCATTTGGATACGTTCGCCCGTGTTGGCCGGGCAGCGTTTTTCGCCGTGCATGGCGTTGACTTGCGCAAAGGTTTGTGAGCCGCATAACAAAAGGCTCATCGCGGCTACATAAAATACGTTCATTTTCATATCGTCAAAAAAAATAAATTCATGTTGCCATTAAGACGTGCTCGGCAGTCGAAGGTTTATTCGGCAGGTGAAAATTCCGCGCGATTCTTTTTCTCCGGCGCGATTTCGTGATTCGTGAAATAGTTGTATTTTTACGGCTTGAAATCAAAAAAATGTTATGGAAATAAAAGCGTATATCGAAGAACACAAGGACCGCTTTCGTGATGAGTGGTTCAGTTTGTTGCGTATTCCGTCGGTCAGTTCTCAGAGCGAGCACAAGGCGGACATGGTGAAGTGTGCCGAACGATGGAAAGAGTTGTTGCTCGCCTCGGGGGCGACGCGGGCGGAAGTGATGCCGACAGCCGGCAATCCGGTGGTGTATGCCGAGCGCATCGTTTCGGCTTCGGCCCCGACGGTGCTCGTGTACGGACATTACGATGTGATGCCGCCCGAGCCGCTGGAGCTGTGGAAGAGCAATCCGTTCGAACCGGAAATACGCGACGGACGAGTTTACGCGCGCGGCGCCGACGACGATAAAGGTCAGGCTATGATTCAGGTCAAAGGGTTTGAGACGGCCTTGCAGACGGGGATTTTGAACTGCAACGTTAAATTCATCCTCGAAGGAGAGGAGGAGATCGGCTCGATCAGCCTCGGCGATTTCTGTGCGGCTCACAAAGAACTGCTCGCCGCCGATGTGATTCTCGTTTCGGATACGAGTATGGTGAGCGAGGAAACACCTTCCCTGACGACCGGCTTGCGCGGACTGTCCTATTGGGAGGTGGAGGTGACGGGACCTAACCGCGACCTGCACTCGGGACATTTCGGCGGAGCGGTGGCTAACCCGATCAATGTGCTCTGCAAACTGATTGCCGATATTACGGATGCCGACGGACGCATTACGATCCCCGGCTTCTACGACGATGTGGAAGAACTCTCGGACACGGAGAAAGCCATGCTCGCGCAGGTGCCGTTCAGCGAAGCGAAGTATAAGCAGGCCATCGACGTGGACGAACTGTTCGGCGAGAAAGGGTATTCGACGCTTGAGCGCAACAGTTGCCGTCCGTCGTTCGATGTGTGCGGTATCTGGGGAGGCTACACGGGCGAAGGTGCGAAAACCGTTCTGCCGTCGAAGGCGTACGCCAAGTTGTCGTGCCGTCTCGTCCCGAACCAGCAGCCCGACAAGATTACGCGGCTGATGATCGATTATCTGGAGTCCGTCGCTCCCCGCTACGTGAAGATCAAAGTCGTTCATAAGCACGACGGCGACGCGTACGTTTGTCCGATCGATCTGCCGGCCTACAAAGCCGCCGAGAAAGGCTTTACGATCGCCTTCGGCAAGCAGCCGTTGGCGGTGCGTCGCGGCGGAAGCATCCCGATTATCCCCGCCTTCGAGAAAATCCTCGGCATGAAATCCGTACTGATGGGCTTCGGACTGGAACGTAACGCCATCCATTCGCCTAACGAGAGCTTCGGGCTGGATATGTTTTATACCGGTATCGAGGCGGTGGCGGAGTTTTATAACCACTATCGTCCATGAGCATCCTGATTCAGTCCGTCGAATGGAACGGCCGTCCGACGGATATGCTGATCGAGGGACAGACGATTGCGCAGGTGGCACCCGTCATCGACCGAAGGGCCGATACGGTGATCGACGGGCGAGGCAAGGCCGTTATCCCGGGACTGATCAATGCGCATACGCATGCGGCGATGACGCTCTTTCGCGGCTACGGCGACGATATGCCGCTGATGCCGTGGCTCGAGCAAGTGATCTGGCCGAACGAGGCCAAGCTGACCGAGGAAGATGTATATTGGGGCGCCAAGTTGGCGTGTGTGGAGATGCTGCGCAGCGGCACGACGGCGTTTCTCGACATGTATCACAAACTCGACGCCACGGCGCGCGCCGTCGAAGAGATGGGGCTGCGTGCCGTTCTATCCGAAGCGTGCTTCGATTATTTCAAACCGGCCGTTGCCGAGCGAAACAAACAGACCATCACGCGCCGTTTCTCATCGCCCTCGCCTTACGGCGACCGCGTACGTTACGCCCTCGGACCGCATGCCATCTATACCGTTTCGGGCGAGCTGCTGCAATGGGCCGACGCGTTTGCGGCCGATCATGGCCTGCTCATCCATACGCATCTGGCCGAAACGGAATATGAGACGCAGCAGTGCCTCCAACGTTTCGGACTGACGCCGGTGCGTTATATGCACAAACTGGGGCTGCTCTCGCCGCGTCTGGTCATGGCGCACGGATTGTATGTCGACGACGAGGAGATTCGAATGCTGGCCGACCACGGCGTGAAAGTGGTACATAACCCGGCCTCGAACATGAAACTGGCTTCGGGCTACCGGTTCAAATACGAAGAGATGTGCGCCGCCGGCGTGACGGTCGGGTTGGGTACGGACGGCTGTTCGTCGTCGAACAATCTGGATATGATCGAGGCGATGAAGCTGGCCTCGTTGCTGGGTAAAGTGTGGCGCGGCGATCCGGAAGCGATGCGATGTGACCGGATGCTGTATGCCGCTACCGAAGCCGGCGCGGCGATCCTCGGGATCGATGCCGGACGCATCGCCGAAGGTTGTCTGGCCGACTTGTGCCTGATCGACCTGCGTCAGCCTGCCTTTTCGCCGAATCATCATTTCGTGTCGAACCTCGTCTATGCCGCCAACGGCAGTTGCGTCGATACGGTGATCTGTGACGGACGCATCGTGATGCGCGACAAAAAAGTGCCGGGCGAAGACGAGATCATGGAGCGCACCGCAGCGCTGGCGTATGATCTGATGAAGAGAGAGCGTTGAGATGACAGACGGATGTCAATCGGGCCATCAAGCATGGGGTAGGAGCGTAGGTGCGAACCCGTGGGTTCGCCCGCAATAACGATACCCAATAATTGTATTGTATAAGATGGCAGAGACGTCCAATTTGGACGTCTCTGCCATATATGCCATGCCGAAACCTTCCGGGTGAAGTTGGTTGAGCCTTTCGCAACCTCGCGACACCCTGCCCAAGTACTTTTTTATGCTTTCGCAATGTTGCGACACCTTGTCCGAGTACTTTTTTGTGCTTTCGCAAGGTTGCGATACCTTATCCGAGTACTTTTTTGCACTTTCGCAAGGTTGCGACACCTTGTCCGAGTACTTTTTTGCACTTTCGCAAGGTTGCGACACCTTGTCCGAGTACTTTTTTATGCTTTCGCAAGGTTGCGACACTTTGCCCAAGTACTTTTTTATGCTTTCGCAAGGTTGCGACACTTTGCCCAAGTACTTTTTTATACTTTCGCAATGTTGCGACACCTTGTCCGGATACTTTTTTATGCTTTCGGAAGATTCCGACACCTTCCCCAAGTGCTTCTGCATACTTTCGGAAAGTTCCGACACCTTGTCCAAGTACTTTTTTTACGCTTTCGCAACCTCGCGACACCTTCCCTAAGTACTTTGGCATACTTTCGGAAAGTTCCGACACCTTGCCCAAGTGCTTTTTTATGCTTTCGGAAGATTCCGACACCTTTTCGGCGATATATATTTATAATGTATAGAAAAAAAGAGCAGGGTGGGGGATATATTCAGGGAAACCGCATTACAATAGTTAGGTCTGTACAAGATTATTTTTCTAGGGTAGAAGATCCACGTGTGGTGGGTCGTTGCAAGCATAAGTTAAGTGATATTCTCGTTATTGTCCTGGCAAGTTATCTATGTATGGGGGCGAGGATTATGATTCCTTCAGGAGATAAAAAAATCCCGTAAAATCAATATTTTACAGGATTTTTCCACGATTGACTTTTATAAGTCCTTATATTTCGGCGGAAGGAGGGGGATTCGAACCCCCGGTACGGTTACCCGTACGACAGTTTAGCAAACTGTTGGTTTCAGCCACTCACCCATCCTTCCTTCAGATATGCTTTTGAACAGCACTTTCTGAAAAAGCGTTGCAAAGATAGGTCATTTTTTTGAATCCGCAAATTTTTATGTTGGCTTAAAAACGTTTTACGCCCAAAGTTCAATCGATATTTGATCCGGAGTTATCATTAAGTGCTCTGGAAAAACTTGAGGAACGTCATATCCGTTTCTTTTACGAATATTTAGATGAAAATCATCTGGTTTTTTATTCGGCATTGCAGGGGCTTATGTTTCATACGGTTTGCTATATCAAAAAAACAGGAAACGGATCTTATACCACTATTTTAATGCGCTTATGTTGTGATGCCAATCTCTTCAAACATGTTCTTATATACGACGGCTTTCTCATCCAAAGGTTTCGGATAGGCTCTTGACGAAGAAGGCATTCGGTATATTCGCAGGTGACGGGAACAAAAGACGGTTTCGGTCGAAGAACCGACTTTCGGTTCGTTAGCACCTGTCAGCATTAATAAGATATCCAATGCTTTCTGACCGGTTGCCACGATTGTTCGGCAGTCCGGCAATTGCGACAAGATTTGTTCCAAATCAATCGGACGAAGTACCTCGAGATACTTATCCGAGGCATTTCCTTTTTGTCGATTGACCTCCATTGCCGTATCCCAGAGCGCAATCTTTTTTTCGGTCAGGAATCTGCGAATTTTCGCTTCGTGAAAAGATTTTTGGTCTTCCGTCAGGAAATAATGTTTGTCCTTAAAAAATACGATCCCGAATATCCGCCACATATCATTCTGAAAATTCGGGTAGAAGAAATCCATCTTCCAGCGTGTTCTGGGAGGTGGAAAACTGCCAAGCATCAACATCTTTGCGCCTTCGGGAGCAAAAGGAGGCAAAGGATGAATTTCTATCGCCTGCTCCATCTTACTTCTTATGGCGACGTTTCATTTCGAGATGAAGCATATTCAATTCACGTGTGGTCTGTCCGACAACGGAAGTGTTTTCTTCGGCCCGGCGAATAAGATAAGGGATTACATCTCTGACGCTCGCGTAGGGTACATATTTGGTTACATTATATCCTTCGTGAGCCAGATTAAACGAGATATTGTCGCTCATGCCCAATAATTGTGCGAAAAAGATGCGTTGATCGTCATGCTTTAAGCCCTTTTCCTCAATCAGCTCAGCCAGCCGATAGTTACTTTTCTCGTTATGTGTTCCCATAAAAAGCTCGAAATGTTCGAGATTATCCATGACATACTTTACACCGGCATCAAAATTGTTGTCTGTTTCCTGCTTCGTTTTGAAAATCGGATCAGGGTATCCCATGGCCGCGGCACGGGCACGCTCGCTTTCCATATAAGCTCCCCGTACAAATTTTATTCCGGCAATGTATCCTTTCTCTTTGGCATCGGCAAGAATTCGATACAGATAGGGAAGACGGTCATGACGATACATCTGAAGCGTAGCGAATACGGTTGTACGTTCTTTATTGAAGAGTCGCATCGCTTCGTCGGTCAGGGAGTCTATCGCATCCTGAAAGCAATAATCTTCGGCATCCACCAGAATGCGTACTTCATTCTCATACGCTTTTCGACACAACGTCATAAAGCGTTGTTGAAAGACGTCATAATCGCTCTTTTCCGCATCTGTCAGCTGATCCGGATGTTCGGATGCTTTCGACAGCAGTGCGTCGGTCGTGATGGTTGAAGGTTTGAATACGGCATAAGCGATGTTCGGATTATCTTTTGCGTTATCGATCGAGCGTAAGGTTTCTTCCATTGTTGCCTTGATGCCTTCGGAGCTCTGCTCGCCCTCGGCCGAAAAATCAAGTGTGGATTTGACTCCGAAACGCTTCAACAGATGGATTGTTTTTTCGCAGTCTTGCAATGTTTCTCCCCCTACAAACTGTTTATATAATGTAGGCTTCACGATCCATCCTAAAGGGAAATGTATTTTCAGTGCAAGGTTGGTCCCCCATTTCGCAAGTTTGACGAGAAAGGGATGCTTAATGGTATTAAATAATATGTACGCGTTTCTCAATTCCGCGTCTGTTTTTGCTTCAAAAGCAATTTTCGTGTTATTAAAGTCCAACATATCGATCTATATTTTTCAGGTAAAAACGGGCCGAATATATCAAATTTCATTCGGATGAGCAATTTTTCGTGTTATTTTTTTACAGGAGGAGAAGAATAGAAGATGATCTGCACTCGGTTTTCGGTTACGGTATCCCTTACTTCTTAGGAATTACTCGTATTTATCTCAACTCATAAGGTAGATTCAGGTCGGTATATTGATCTTTATGAAACATCCGGTCGACCGGATGTTTCATAAAGATATTTCTGTTAGTTTAGAGGCAATTCATGGGTAAATGTCAGTTCCAGTACATAGTCGGGCGACTGGGGTTTGTCTGTAAATTTGAGCAGAATGCCGTCTTTATCTTGTATAAATCGAACGGATTGACGGCTTTCAAACTCTACCGCGCTTTTCAGTTTGTTGCCCGCATAAGGAAGGAACAGGGCTTTGTCGTCGAGATTCAGCACATGCACATAGAGTGTTTTTCCTTTTTGAGTCGTTACGCCCCAGTCACGCGGTGTGACGACTCCGCCTCGTGTACCTTGCACTGTCGGGGCATAGATTTTCATCCATTCTCCCATTTCGCGAAGGCGCTCTACGGCCACGGCCGGTAACAGACCATCGGGCTGAGGGCCTACATTCATCAGCAGGTTGGCATTTTTTCCGGCGGCTTTGACAAGGTATTGAATCAATGTTTTCGTCGATTTATAATTTTGGTCGGTAATTTTGTAGCCCCACATTCCGTTCATTGTTTCGCATGTTTCGAGCGGCAGTCGACTGATGTCCTGTCCCGACAATCCGGCTTTGTTTTCACCCGGCAGGTCGCGTTCGAAGATTTGAATATCTTCGCCTATGAACGGGGTGATATGATGATTATTTCCGATCAAACAAGCCGGTTGCAAACGATGTATCAGCGTATATTGTTCATCGAGATTCCATGTTTTGGCTGTCATACCATCGGGATAGATGTCTTTGTCCCACATTCCGTCGAACCATATCGCACCGATAGGGCCGTAGTTCGTAAGCAATTCCGTCAGTTGATTGTTCATGAATGTACAATAATCTTCCCATTTGCCATGTGTGGTACGACCGGTTCCTTTTCCTGTGCGTCCCAAGGGGTAATAATCGTCGCGTCGCCAGTCCAGATGGGAATAATAAAGATGCAGGCGGATGCCCTGCTTACGGCATTCATCGGCTAATTCGTGAATCACGTCACGCTTAAACGGTGTTGCATCCACAATATTATAATCGGATTGTTGGGTAGCATACATGGAAAAACCGTCGTGATGACGCGAGGTGATCGTGATGTACTTCGCTCCCGAAGCCTTGATGGCAGCCACCCATTCTGCCGCATTAAACTTGGCCGGATAGAAACCCGAAGCCAGTTTGGCATATTCTTCCCAATTCAGGTTCTTGTTGTGCATGACCCATTCGCCATCGGCCAGCATGCTATAAATGCCCCAATGGATAAAGATGCCGAACTTATCGTCCTGAAAGGTTTCCCGGGCTTTCAGATTGTCTGCCGAAGGAATGTAGCCGGGCTGTGCCGGTGCGTGCGTCAGGCTTGTGAGAGCCATCGTTGCGCATAGAAGTAATGTTCTTGTTTTCATCGAATAGTTTTTTGTTGATTACTTAAAAAATTAACGGGCACAGATGCTTTGACCCGACCTCACAAAGGTAGGTGTTTTTTCGATAGAAGCAAACGCATATTCAATATACTTGCAGAGTAATCATGTCTAAGCGCGTTTGTTTTTTTATGTGATTGACTAATCTCCCGTCGCGCCGAGAGAACTTGGCGCGATGTTTTGCAATCTTCCGTCGCGCCGAGAGAGCTTGGCGCGGTGCGTTAGCATCTCCCGAAATCGGAGGCGGTTACGCCTCCAACGCTTTTTCTAAAATCGCCTTCACCTCATCGGGAAAAATACCGCCTTCGTGCACTTTCTTCCCGTCGATGTAAAATGTCGGGACGTAGTAATAATCGTACTTGTCGGCGATTTCGGGATGTACGGATTCTTCGATCCGGTTGATTTCAATGTTTTTGTATCGGTCTTGCTTTTGAAGTTCACTGATCGCCGCGTCCGCTTTTTTGCAGAACGGGCAGTTCGCCAGATAAAATAAAGTAATCGGTTTCATTCGTTTTTTTATTGTTTAATTCGGGGTTTATACATGTCTTCGGGTCTTAGCTGCAATTCTTTTTTCATTTGCAGGCTATAAGAAAGTTTACTCACATCGGGGGTTACGTTATTACTTCCGAACGTGAATTTCACACCCGCGGCCTTGGCCTTCATCAGTATGGCCTTGTTCGGAATCCGGTAAAGCTCATTAATTTCAAGCGCTTTTCCGCTCTTTGCCAATGCTTCGACAAAACGGTTCATGCGCTCTTCGGTCCAAAACATATCGTACCGGTCGCTCATCCGATCGGGCAGGTAACAGGGGTTGACATAAACATCGACCGGCTCCTCCAGTACGGCACACATGCGGTCGAGCATCATATCCATGTATTTTTCTTCGTCGTTGATAAAGACTTCTTCCTTGATCCAGCTGCGTGTCCGACGTCCCTGATCATCGGTAAACGTCATCGCATCGGTAAAGACGTAATCGAACCGATCCCGTGCCTCTTGCGAGAACGTCGTTTGCCATTCGCGTCCTTCGGCTTGCATGGCGAGGATAAACGGCTGAGCGCGCATCGTGTCGATAAAAGCAAAGATCTGTTCGTTCGTACTGACCGGAAATCCGATACCGCAGTTCGGGGCGATGGCGTAATTGATCCCCAGCCGGCGCGACTGTGCCGCGGCGGCTTCTTTAGTCAGACCGCCTTTCAGATGCACGTGATAGTCAAGCACCGGAAAATCTTCCTGATGCAGGCGGATAATTTCATCGCTCTGCTCGTCGAGCGTGGCGGCGGCCTGCGCTTCTAAAACGCGTGGGTCTGCTTCCGTCAGGTCTACCGCGATATGGCGGATCTGTATCTCGCCACTCCCGTTACCCACGATTGCGAATGTTCCTTCCGAAAGTAACGCTTCCTCGTTCGGTGCCACACGGTAAGGCATGGCCGGTTCCACGTACTCGACTACCGGCTCATCGTTAATCCGTACCTGAACGAATTGTCCCTGCACGCGGATGTTCATCTTAAACCATTCGTCATCTTTTACAAAACTTTTCGTAAGGTTACGGACGCTCATGAGGCTCCCCGTCATACGCCACCAGACTTTGTCGTTACGGTCGTTATGAATCGCTACGGCATACCCTTTCCGGGCATCGGAAGCCGTATGAAATCTCACCCATCCCTTACCGCCGGAGAGGGTACGCATTTCGATCGAAAGATCGAAGTCACGATAACGGCCGTTTTTCAGTACGGCCCGCGCCTGATCACCCCGCAACGTAAGGATTCCTTCTTCGACGGAAACATCGCCCGAAGTCTCCCACGCTCCGGCATCCTTACCGTCGAACAGTACGCCGCTCTTCGGCGACGATGTGCAGGCCGTCATCATCCACAACAAACAGCCCGACACGATGATTGAAAAATAGTTCATGCTACATTCGTTTATAAATCGTATATTTCATTTATATCGGCGCACGGAGATACACGCAACGTTCTATTTTTTTACACATCACAAATGCGGATACATTTTTTGAGCGAAGCGATTTTGTCCGGTTGTTTAGGCACGAACTCCTGTCCGACAAAACCTTTGTACCCGATCTCCAACAACGCCCGCATAATGGCCGGATAGTAAAGTTCCTGCGTTTCGTCGATTTCGGCACGTCCCGGATTACCTCCCGTATGGAAATGGGAGATATATTCGTGATACTTGCGGATGTTGTCGATGATATTGCCTTCCATAATCTGCATGTGATAAATATCGTAAAGCAGTTTGAAATTGGGCGATCCGACACGCCGGCACAGTTCCACGCCCCAAACCGTATGGTCGCACAAATAATCTTTATGGCCTACACTGTTAAGCAATTCCATCGAGACGGTCACACCGTACTTTTCGGCTGTCGGCATGATGCGCCGTAGTCCTTTGGCGCAGTTTTCCCATCCTTGCAGATCGGTCGCGCCGTTGCGCCGTCCGGAGAAACAGATCAGGTTTTTCAGTCCCGCGTCGGCTACCATCGGGATGACTTTCTCGTAGCTCGCCACAAGTTCGTCGTGCAACGACGGATCATTAAATCCTCGGTCGATTCCTAATCCCGCTCCCTGCGCCATGGCTACGGTCAGACCGTGACGTTGAACGACCGGCCAGTCCTTCGGGTCTAACAACTCGATGGATTCGATGCCGAGGTCTTTACATATCACGCAAAACTCGTCGAGCGGATAATCGCCGAAACACCATTTGCTTACGGAGTGACGGATATTTCCTTTGAGGGGTTCTTTTTTTGCCGCTGTCCGATCTTTCCGCTTTGTCTGCGCCATTGTTTCCACACCGCCGGCCGCAAGGGCCGCGCCGCCTGCCAATACTGTCTTGATGGCTGTTCTTCTGTCGATTTTATTCATGGTTCCTGTTGTTTTTTAATTCCACATCGCAAAGATACGTTTTTTTAGCTACCGATACGTGATTTCCATATCATACTCCCATCGGTCGAAATAAAGATTTCCGTGGCGGGATTCCACTTCGCCTCGTTGAAAATCGACCGTTTCGCTTCGCGGAAACTGTTTCGGGGGATAGAACGCACCCGAATAGTCCGAATTGACATACAGCCGATACGAGTCGATACCACTCATAAAAAAGAATCGTCCGGGAGCGATCGCCACAGGCCTGCCACGTCCGAACGACACATCGACCGGTACCCATCCCGTACCTTCGAAATAGACTTCCGCCCAGTCGTGCAGATTCACTTCTCCCGGATGTGTCATCCAGCCGCTCTGCCAGCGAGCCGGAATGCCTTTATAACGCAACATGGTGATCAGCAGCAAGGCGACCTGTCCGCAATCGCCCTTACGATTCTTGATCACATAGGCGGGTATATCGGCAATCGTCGAATATTCCAGCGCGCTCGCCCACGGATAATGAGCCGTGATGTAAGCGTAAACGGCCTGTAACGTCTCGACGGGCGTACGGGCATCGCGTGTGATGCTGTCGGTTAATCGGCGAATATCCGCCGAAAAACGGATATGCGGAATCCGTTCGGCCGTATAAGTCTTGAACAGTTCCTCATTTTCGTGATAGGGTTTCACCGTGATTTCCGACAGATCGAACCATTCTCCCCGCGACGTCACTTCGGCCTCGAAACCAAAGACGGTCGGTTGGTCTTTCTCTGGCTGTTGTTCCATATACAGACTGGTATGAACGGTACGGTCGTCCGATAAGGTGTATGCTCCCTGCGTCGTCGACAACAAGGTTACCTCTGTCTGCCGTTCGATATCTTTTCGGGGAAACGGAAGCCATACTTTCAGCGTTTCACCGTCGTGCACCGCGTTCGGTTCGACCGTGAGAGTGTAACGCAGACGAATAGTTCTCTTCGGAAGCAGGTACTTTCCTTTCGTATCGGTTGCCGTTTTGTTTGTAAAAGCATCGATCAGAAGCGAATCGCGAGGCGTATCGGATCGGGGTGCGGCATTCTTCGAGAGTGCCCGCGCGGCGGGATCTACTCTGAAAATATTGGGCGCGGCATTGCGGAAATAACGCTTTTCTCCGTCAATCGTCCGATACTCCAACACGTTCGATTGTTCCCATGCGTCCAAAAGCGAGTCCGAAGGAATGAATCCGCAATTCTTTTCAATCCAATCGACCACCTCGGCCTTTGTCTTGCGGAAATCCAGCTCCACTCTATGTAACGAGTCGCGGGTAAACAAGTAAGCCTTTCGCTCTTTTTCGGTAAGTGATTCGTTTCGCATGACATGATCAATCAGTTCTCTTGCGAGGGTATGATTCCCCTGTTCAATCTGCGCGTAAATCTGTTCTCTTGTATTTTTTTGCTGCAAATTACAGGAAGAGAGCAACGTCAGAAGAACAATAGAAAGGAAAGAAATGTTTTTTTTCATTTGATAAACCGTCTTTTATCCCAGGTAAAGATGATGGGTTCCGTTTTGAAAAATCGTTTGGCTTTTTCACGCATCGCTTCGTCAAGATACTGCGGAGTCGTGTATTCGACCGTCAACGTCTGTGCCTCTTCGCTCAAACGGTAAACAAATAAGTCCATATCGAGCGCGGCCATCGTATCGAGAAAAACGACATGGGCCGTATCAACTTCGGTACGAACAAATTGTTCGACCGATGCGGGAGTATACAAATCGATAGCAGGAAGTTGCTTCCAGTCGGTTGTAAAAAAGTCCACACGGCTGTCCGGTACCGGAGCCGAGACAGTGGTAACCATACAGATAATATACGTGTCATTGATCAGTGGGAGGCGTCTCAGTTCAACCGTACTCCGCGCGGTCGTCTGTATTTTCAGATAATCGGGCGTAAGTTTCATCAACTGCGATGTGCCTTGCATCTTGTTTTGCAGCTTGGCATCTTTTCCTGCTTGGTAGAGATCCACCAGATCTTTCCGCCACGCATCTTCCAGTTCTACGATATACTCGTCCGGCATCTTCACAAACAGTTCGCCCATATCCTGTGCTCCGAGGTTCATCGCGCATGCTGACAACAGCACCTTCATTATCATCTGCTTCATTTTTATTCGTCTTTATTAATAGGTTTCAAAGGTAGACATTTTCGGAAAAGAAGCCAATTTTTTTTGCGGTTGCCCTTGCTTGCATTATCTTTGCTTCCGCAAAGGTTTTTCGGTTCGTCATGCACGAAGCGAAATGAAAAGGGAATCCCGTGAAAATCGGGAACTATCCCCGTAGCTGTAAGTTCCATCGATGAGAGGCACAACCTCCGCCACTGGTCTAAAAAAACCGGGAAGGCGTGCCTGCCGGAACAAGTCAGAAGACCTGCCTTTTGCATTACGGGACAGACCGCTTTCGGGTGAAAGAGCAATAATGGATACATCAATAAAAATGAAGAAAAAAATCATCGTCTGCATCATGATCATGTTTGGCGCATCGTGTCAGCAGACAGGTAAACGGCAGGAAGAGCAAAGTACCGGAAATGCCGCCGATAAGGAGCGGACGGAGGTGATGCGAGCTCGTCACGCACAAGGTTTCCGCATCACTTCTTCCGGCAAAATATGGCTCGTCGATATTCAAGACCCACAGAAGGAAGAAGGCGCTTCGTACCATTATGCCCTCGTCCCCAAAGACGAGGAGGGATTATCGGCTCCGGACGGTTACGAACCCATCCCCATCCCTGTAAAGAAGGTCGTTTGCATGACTTCGTTGCAACTATCGAATTTTATCAAGCTCGACAGACAGCATTTGGTAGCGGGCATTACCAGTACACGCCACCTCTTCGACCGGAAGATGAACGAACAGCTGAAAACAGGTCAAACGCGGAAAATAGGAATTGAAGGGAATTTCGATACCGAAATCATTATCGGGATGGATCCGGAGATTATCCTCATATCGCCGTTTAAACGGGGAGGATATGAAGCCTTGAAAGAAACAGGCGTCCCCCTAATCCCTCATCTGGGCTACAAAGAGTTGACTCCCCTCGGACAGGCCGAATGGATCAGATTGATCGGACTGCTGACCGGTTGTGAAGAAGAAGCGAACGAATGTTTCGACGAAATTGAACGAAAATACAACGAACTGAAAGCGCTGACCGCCGATGTCGGAAAGCGTCCCGTCGTGTTCAGTGGTGAGATGCGGGGAGGTAATTGGTATGCCGTCGGCGGAAAAAGTTTTCTCGCACAACAGTTCCGCGATGCAGGAGCTGATTATTTTCTAAAAGACGATACGCATTCCGGAGGACTTACCCTCGACTTCGAGTCCGTCTACAGTCAAGCCGAAAGTGCTCAATACTGGCGTATCGTGAACAGTTTCGACGGCGAATTTTCATACGACGCTCTGCGCAAAGAAGACAATCGATACACCGATTTCAAAGCTTTCCGCGACAAGGGGATTATTTACTGCAACTTGCGTAAACAACCGTTTTACGAAAGTGCTCCTTCGCAACCGGAAGTCATACTGGCCGACTTGATCCGGGTGTTCCACCCCGATCTGCTGCCCGATTACGAACCGGTATATTATAAATTGCTGAAATGAAGCGATACACGGCTCTCGTACTGATCTTCATCACGGTATCGATCATATTCTTTTTCTTCCTCAACCTCGTATTGGGTTCGGTACACATCCCTTTACGAGCGGTTTGGAACATAATCTGCGGATCGAGCGATGAACCCGTCGTATGGCAAAATATTGTCTGGAAATCTCGGATTCCCCAGTCACTTACGGCATTAGTGGCCGGTGCGGGACTGTCCGTAAGCGGCCTGCAGATGCAAACCGTCTTCCGTAACCCGTTGGCAGGCCCGTCAGTGCTGGGAATCAGTTCGGGAGCAAGTCTCGGTGTTGCTTCGGTGATCCTGCTTTCGGGCAGTATCGGCGGCGTAGCATTGAGCAAACTAGGATACATCGGAGAGATTGCGCTGACCATCGCGGCTACGGCAGGTGCGTTGTCGGTGATGACGCTGATCGTGTTTGTCTCGCAGAAAGTCAAAGGTAGTGTGACTTTACTGATTATCGGAGTGATGATCGGTTACGTCGCAAACGCGATTATCGGTGTATTCAAATATTTTAGTGTAGAAGAAGACATCCGCGCATACGTTATCTGGGGGTTAGGTAGCTTCGCACGTGTTTCGGGTAACCAGATGACGCTTTTCATCTGCATCATGGCCGTATTGCTGCCGCTGTCGTTCCTGCTGATTAAAACGCTTAATCTACTGCTCCTCGGCGACGGCTATGCCAAAAACTTGGGGTTAAACATCAAGCGGGCAAGGTTGTATGTCATCTCCTGTTCGGGAATCCTAACGGCCATTGTGACGGCTTATTGCGGCCCCGTGATTTTTCTTGGCCTCGCTGTACCTCATTTGTGCCGTGGGTTGCTGCGTACCTCCGATCATCGCGTATTGATGCCCGCAGCCGTATTGACCGGTTCTTCACTGGCTCTCTTGTGCAATTTGATCGCACGCATGCCCGGCTTTGAAGGCGCGTTGCCGGTCAACTCCATCACGGCGCTTATCGGTGCCCCGATCGTCGTGTATGTCCTTTTCAGCAAACGTAAAAACGAAATGACCGAATGAAACAAATGACGATCAACATCCGGGATCTGAGCATCGGATATCCCGATAAACACGGAACAAAGCGCGTGGCATCTCATATTCATGCGCAGATTAGCAGTGGCGAACTAACCTGTCTTTTAGGGACGAACGGTGTCGGAAAATCGACCCTGCTTCGTACCCTTTCCGCTTTTCAGGCACCACTTGGCGGAGATATTGAGATCCTCGGTCGTCCGCTTTCGCAATACGACGATAAAAAGCTGGCGACGTTGATCGGCGTCGTCCTTACGGAGAAATGCGACATCCGCAACATGACAGCCGAAGAGTTGATCGGTCTCGGACGAAGTCCGTACACCGGTTTTTGGGGTACCCTGAAACAAAAAGACAAGGAAGCCGTACAGGAAGCCATCGAATTGGTGAATATCGAGGCACTTGCCCGGCGCATGGTGCATACGCTGAGTGACGGAGAGCGTCAAAAGGTGATGATCGCAAAAGCATTGGCACAGGAAACACCCGTGATCTTTCTCGACGAACCGACGGCTTTCCTTGATTTTCCGAGCAAGGTAGAAATCATGCAGTTACTTCATACTTTGACGCAAACGATTGACAAAACCGTTTTCATGTCGACCCACGACTTGGAACTGGCTTTGCAAATCGCCGATAAAATATGGCTAATGGATAAAGTCAACGGCATCGTCATCGGTACGCCCGAAGATCTTTCGCTCGAAGGCAAACTAAGCAGTTTCTTTTCGCGCAAAGGGATTACGTACGACACGGAGACCGGCTTCTTCCGTATCGACAATGTATTCCGCGCACAGATTCGCCTCGAAGGACATGGGAACCGATACGCCATGGTTCGCAAAGCCTTGCAACGCAACGGCATTCTCGCGAACCGTCATATAGATAGCGACACTTATATCCAAACAGACGGTGAATCATCCCGTGGATTTGTCATCCATCATCCCGATGGAAGGACAACGGAGGCGCAAACGATTGAAGCATTATTGGATGCAATCCACTTGATGTTTCGATAAGCGGACGATATAAAGAAAGTAGATGATTTTGATCGGAACAGATTATGCTCACCCGCTGTTTCGGAAACAAGGATAAGACTGCGATCAAGAAGTTATTTATACTGCTTCTTTAGCTTGTTAACGGCATTTTCAAGCGATTCGGTAGGCTCGATAATATTGTATCCTCCCCAGAAATCTTCATCGTAAAAATTTCCTACTTTATCCGACAAAGAATGGCCGGACTTAAAGGAATCTTTGTATGAAATTCGGGAAAAATCATCCTCTTTCCGTTCGGTAACAACCATTTCGGAAAAAACGGTATAAGATGTCGAGAAAAGGCGACGCTTCCAGTCGCATTTGAAGCGCACTTCGTTACGCACATAATTCAGATAGCTACGTCCGTCATGCCGTTTATAGGCGACGAGAAAGGTCATTTGCTCCGGCTTAAAACGTAAGCCGAAAGGCTTCTTGCGTAACATGGCTTGAGTGGCTTTGGAGCGGTCATCCATGCTGAGGTTAAATTCTGCACGGGTAATCGTCATCGTTTCCTTATCGATATACAGAGATCCATAGTAAAGGGCATACGGCAACAACAAACGTGGCTGAAAGTTCACTTGATGGTGAGGCCTGTTGTCTATCATTACCGGCTCTCCGAAACGGAACGAGTAATTTTCCATTTCCGTTTTGTCGAGTAGCAACTCTTTATTTTTGATCAAATCGATATAATGCGACAAATTGGGGCCTCCTTCCAGCTTGACAACCAGTGTGTCGCCTGCTTTTTGGCTAAGCAGTTTCCGACCTTTAAAGACCTGTACCCGATCATGTTCGAAACCACGGGTATAAGGCGTTTTAAAAATATGGACAACCGCCTCCGAAATATTGATATACCGTTTCCTTTTCTGAATCACTTCGCGATAAAAACCGGTCAGTAGATTCTCTTTTGCCGGATAGTTCATTGCGATTTTTTCAATTGCCTCCTCCACGATTCCGCGCGCATCGCCGCCCATCACCGTAACTTCAGCCAAAATATTGGTATTCGGAAGCAAGAATATCTCGGCATTATCTATATCCGTCTGACCAACAGGGTAAAGCACATTGGTATATCCGATATGCGAAAACTCCAGATTTTTGGCCTGTAACGAATCTTTTACTTTAATCGAAAAATAGCCATCGGCATTAGTGACTGTTCCAACGCTTGTTTGCGGAATCGATACATTGACCGATACCAGTTTTTTATTCGTTTGTTTATCCTTAATTACGCCGCTTACTGTAATATAATTATTCTCGAGTTCCTGTGCAAACAAGGAAACCTCGCCAGCTACAAAGAAGGCGACCCATAAAATAAATCGAATTAAAACGTTTGTTTTCATAATCCCCATATTAATGGCTCCTAAGATAGGAAATATTCGGCAAACACACCTAATTTCTTCCTGTTAATTTTGCCTAATCGACTGCGAAGACGCCCTTACTATCGGGATGCGTGATCGCCGGTTTGTTTTCCTTATTGATAAAATAAGCCGGATAGCGGTGCTTGAAGTCGATTCATCCTCAGGGAAAAAGCGAAATGATTTTCCTCCCAATTGACGTCTTTAGTTGATTTGGAGGCTTTACGAATCGGTTTGTGGGGTGAATTTAGAAGAATATCACTTATATAGACATCGTGATTCGGGAACAAAAAATTTTTGTTACACGTAGAACTCAGAATATGACTCTACTTCTTCCGGTACAGTGCGTGCATTTCTTCGACCATGTAACGGAGCTCGCCTCGTACCCATTCGGGCGAGAGAAGCTCGACTTCGGCACCATGCGAGAGGACTTCCTGAAAGAAGTCGTACGTCGGATAGAGCCGGTATTCGAAGACGGAATATTCCGGATAACGTTCCACCTCTCTCTGCGAAGGGTGCAGCGGCAAGGAATCGAAATACTTGCGTTTGTTACCCGCTTCGGAAACTTTCAGACGGATCGTTTCCACATCCAACTCTTCGGGGATGACAATCACCCCGAAAGCATCGGCAAAATATGTCTCCGCATCAAACGTGTCGGGGAAGACGAACGATTCCCTCGTCGGTTCTATCCGTTTCATCCGGTCTAAGGCGTATGTACGTATTTGTCCGTTCTCCGGCTCGAATACCACGACATACCAGCGTTGCCGGCTCACTTTTACACAGTACGGATCGGCCAGAAATGTTCGGGGACGCTCACAATGAAAACTTTGATACGTCATTTGCAGGCGTCTATCGGTCTGCATCGCCTCGATGATAGTCATCAGCGATTCATTGCCCGAAGGGATACGCTCAAACAGGATGCGCGCTTTGAGCTTGCGACTCTCCTGAATGATGTTGTTGACCGCAAACGAACTCAACAACCAGCTCTTGATATGATCTTTGCTGATGTCGTCCGTATTTTCGATACGATAGGTATAGCCGTTGCTCGCATTACAGATGATATTGAGGTCGAATGTCTCTTCGATAGCCCGCTTGTAATCGTCGAACGTACGCTTGGGCAACGGCCGGCCTTCGTCGTTCAGCGAACAGTTTTTCCACGCCTCCGCCAGCTCTTTGTACGTGATACCTCCCGTACGGTAGAGCCGGTCGATGATCCAGATGTATTTCCGAAATTGATGCTTTGCCATAGAACGATCGTTATATCGATAAATCGCTTATTATTGATTGTTTGTGTTGATCAGGCAGACCGTCAGTCGCACCATCAGGTCTTTCTCCTCGGCGGGACTGCATGCGATCATCAGCGTAAGCGCCACCAACGTATTGTCCGCGATACGCTTCCTGCCATCCGTTCGGTAGAGCAGGCCGTTGTGATGCATAAACCACAGAAACAGCATCGCGGCAATGCGTTTGTTGCCATCGCTGAACGAATGGTTCTTCACTACCAGATAGAGCAGCATGGCCGCCTTCTCTTCGGCTGAGGGGTAAAGCTCCCGGTCGTCGAACGTCTGATAAATCTGCCCGATAGAGCTTCGAAACGACCCGTCTTTCTCGTTGCCGAACAGCGGGCTGCCCCCAAACCGCTCTTTCAAGCTGCGAATGGCTTCCATCGCCCCCTCGTACGTAGCGCGAAACCGAGGGAGACCGCTCACGGCCTCCACCTCGATTGTACGGTAGTCGTACTGATCCAACAGGTCCAACGCATAACTATAATCCGCCACGACCTCATGCAGCGAACGGCTCTCCGCAGTAACTATTTGTTCTTTTTCAGTCATCTATATTCTTTTATCTATTATATTTTGTCCTTATCGATGCCGCAAAATTACATATAAGCTACGCAGAAAACCCGCAGAGGGGCAGAATGATTCTTTGTTATCTAAGAAATTCTTTCAACAAATATTGGGTTACATTTTCTAATTCTGGAAATAATGTCGCTTCGGTTATATTTACTTGTGACAACTGTTTTAAAATCTCTTCTTTTTTACATTTTTCAACTTCTATTCTAGCAGCGACTAAGCTATTATCTATTTTTGCCGGCTCTTCTTTCTTTTTATCTATGCCAAAGAGTAAGAATGCTCCGCTTTGACGGATCAGTCTCTCATTCGTAAGTTTTGGATTTACACAAACAACTCGAGCAAGGTCTTCCGGCTCTATTAGAGCCTTAAAATGAGGCTTCTCTGATCTTATATCATGAAGAAGAAGTTCTATGGAATGATCTTCATTAAATTGTTTTTTCCGATCATTAGCGTCTGAAAAAGAAGATATTTCTGGCAAAGTAAAATCAAATGGACGTTTACATAAATTTGACAATATACTAACTGTGTCACTATCGTAATTTTTGATGTCATTTTTTTTGATTTTAAAGACAATCAATTCTCCATTATTTCCTTCATTATTTCTTCCACAGCTAAAATAAAGTGAAACCAGTGGATTATAAGTTATGTCTAACAATCTTGTAGGTAGAGTATAATGTCTCATTTTAACAAGATTATCGAATGTCGATTTAGAATCACCGAATTCAGCAGGCAATAATCTGAGAATTTCCCAATAAAGTTTATCTTCTTTTTCGATAGAACTCTTTCCGTTTTCTCCTCTATAATATATTGAAGGCAATATTTCTTTATTTTTTTTCATTCCATTATTCCCTCGATAAAGAAGAACTTCATCTTCTTCCACATCAAGTCTGCCTACAATGTCTAATAGCTTTTGAACGCTATCAATTTTCTCAGTTCCCATTTTTTTATCTGTCTTAATTATTTAACCGTTTAAAATACAATATTTCTGTTTTATTGTTTCTTTTCTATGCCCTTAGTCAAATCACTTATGATCAGAACTTTCAAGCATTTCTTTAATAATCTCTTTGTCAAATCCTAAGTTAAGAGCTATCTTAAACAGATGAATTTTCTCTGCTGGCTTGACGATATTATCTACTTTAACAATACATATTAAACTTTAAAGAAGTATGGTAGAATAAGTAGTGTGTGCTTTCAGAACATTATTACCTCTGTAAATAAAGCATTATAGAACTGTCAATTTCAGCCCAGCAAGTTCTTGTACCTGCGCGGTGATAAGTGCTTTTTTCTCTTCCAGCTTTTTCCGCTTCTCCTCTGCGTTATGCAGTTGTTTTTCCTTATTTTCTTTTTGAGAACGGACTCTTGTTAGTTGTTCTCTAAGTGGTTCGATTAGCTCCTTAACAAAACGACTACGTACAAACTCTATAATTTTGTCCTTGCTCTTGAAAGCATGCTTAAGATAAGGTTCTGGATCAAAATCTCTGCTTAAAGAATTAATATAATCAGAAATCTGAGCTACATTATCGCCATGAGAGAAAACGTTCATCGTTTTTTCCCAAATACCGAATGTTGCTCCATTAAGGAATCCGCCACAGATTTCGCCAATAACATCTCCCCAAGTAACTTCTTCTTCTGTGTCAGACTCAGAAGAGAACAAATCACTCTTTTCCATCTCCATGTTCATTCTATTCTGAGTGGACTTTATAAAATAACGAGAATCGAAATCAGGCAAATACCTCAACAAGATTTCTTCTGCATCAGAGAAGAAATCAGCAACACTTCGCTTCAACTTCCTTTCACCTTCGTCGGAAAGTTGCTCTGTGGCACGCTTCAGTTTCCTTGTTGTTAGACTCTGCAATTCCCCTTCAAGTCTTGGTAGTATACTCTTAACATTCTTTAAACGTCCCCATTCATTCTGAACGATATTTAGCATTCGGTTACATGAAGCATCCACAAGGTCCTCCAATTCATTACCACCTTTTCTTACAAGATTACGAATTTCTGCATCAAGATCCTCTCCCAGAGAATTGATTTTCCTAGAGATTTTTCTATCAGCCTTTGCCAGCTGTTCTTCTCTTTCATCAAGTTCAGAATCGGGCGCAGAAAGGAGTGTAATCTCATTAGACAGCAAATTGATTGCATTCTCATTATCCGACTTCAATTTGTCTCCGGCAGCAAGAATCGCATTCAGTGGCTTTGCAAAAAGAATCTTACCCTTCTCATTGTCTATCATATTCCGTACGGCTTTAATAAACTCATCCAAATGACTCCACTTATACATTTCGTCCTGCGTACTGATGCCAAAGTTAGAGCAATGACGTTTCCAAGCAAAGTCAAAACTATCCATCGAACTAATCTTACTCATCGGCAATTCAGACAGCAAGGCCATCTCGGCAGACAATGGGATTGGCTCAATATCATCAAGAATCTCAACAAGCGTACTGTCATTACATTCGCGACATGCCTTTCTAATCTCCTGCTTCACATAATCTTTTATCTGGTTTTCATCCTCAGGATTAGTCTCACTACAGTAAGGAATATCATATTTATTGATACCCACAAGCACTTTACCTATACCACACTGGCGTACATTCTTGAAAATAATATCCCTGTCAGTGGCATCGAACGGGCGACCGGCATAAAGCATCATTATAACAACATCCGCCTTTGCAAGAAAAGCCTTGGTACGCTCTTCACGTGAAACAATAGGATCATTGAAACCCGGAGTATCCACCACTTCAACCCCCTTCAGATATTCATGAGGATAATAAATGGTGACAGATTTCGTAAAGGAAACATACTTACCGTCAGCGCCAACATACTCTATAAGTTGGTCAAAACGGTCCTCTTTCGTTTTACCGAGATAACTATTCAGAGATGAGCCCAATTTGCTTGCCTTGGATACCAATTCCTTTGCTGCCTTTATTTTTGAAGCATCAAGCGTATCAACAGCATCACTCTCATTTCGAGAGGCTTGCATCTCCTGCTCTGCCCATTCATCTGCGGTATAGAACTCTGCAACAATGCGCTCTTTCTCTCCATACGTGATAACCGAAAGTGCAGCGGTCATAGGTGTAGTAGCTGCAGGGAGAATGTCATCCTTAAAGACGAAGGAATTCAAGAAGGTTGACTTACCACACTTCATCTGACCGATTACACCAATCGTCAGTATATCCTTCTCTATTTTCTCTTTTATCTCTTCCAAAGAGATAATTCCTTTACCAGCTGTAGCCTCCTTTGTTGCAGGAATCCATCCATATTCCACAGCCTTCGTTGCAAATTCAATGAGCTGATGTTTCTTAACTTGCAACTCCTCAAACATATTGTGTTCCATATATTACATTTCTTTTGTTACTTTATATTACAATTCTTTTGTTACTTTCTTGTATTGTTCCAGGCAGTCATTGATATTCTGCCATGCTGATTTAATATCACACAAATCAGACCATTCCTGCTGAATATCACTTGCCTTATCTATACGGTCACTAACTTTATGAATAACTTCATTGAGCCTATCAATTGATATTTGATCAATTAAGCCTACAAAGTCATTATATTCATCTTTTGACATTTCAAAACGATCGCTTCCAAAAAGATGGGTTTCCCATCTCGGAATATCACAGAGTTGCTCACAATTTTGGCGGAGTAAATTGATACTCTCATTAATTTCCTCAATAAGATTATCTCCATCATAATACAATTTATTATACTTCTTTTGTCCCTCGTCAACAAGCCCTATAAAAATACTTGACAGTTCGTCTAAGTCCTCTTTAACATCAGACATAAATGCCTCACGAGACTTAATCTTCTTAACATTATGAATTGGATTCATAATATCCTCAATAGGTGTTTTAGCTGAAAATCTGACAAACTGTTCCACTTTCAGTCCTTCGTCTGCCAAGGTCTTTTTAATAAGTTTCTCCACTTTCTGTATCTCAGATTCAGACTTAGTGTCTACCTTATTAATCACAACATATAACGGCTTATTGAGTTTCTCCTTAATGATAGAAATAGAACTACGATTTACTGTACCCGCATTCACGTCGAACACCCAGAAAAGCGCATCGCACTCATTAATGATGTCAATAGTACGTTCACGATCCTCACTGTCGTTTGAATTAAAACCTGGCGTATCAAGTATACTTAACCCTTTGAGATTAGGATTCTTATAAGTCATCACGAAGTACTTAATAAGAGAAGAAACACCCTTTACTTGGTCAAGAATCTCCTTTGAAACTTTTTTGAAGGTACCTTCTAAAATCTCCTTACGTTTCCCATCACCAGAAATAAAACTATACGAAACAGCCAGACCACCTGCAATATATGTAGGAATGGCTGTTGTCGCCTTAGTACTTACTGGCAGTTTAGGAATATTCGGATTATCTTGGGAGAGAATTCTATTAACTATAGAAGTCTTACCGGCAGAGAACTCACCCACGAAGGCAATCGTTGTTTTACCATCCAACCAACATTTACGCTTTGTAGCTGTCCACTGGTCGCAACTATCCATGATATACTGCTTCTTTGCATCAAGTGCTTTATCTCCTTTATAGTCATTCCATGACATTTCATAACTCTTGAAGAGGAAGGTGTTTAAGTCTGTATATGAACCTTTCACAAATGATTCAAAAGCATCAATACGCTTATACAGTTTCCGTGTATCCTCCGTACTGATTTCCTTTGCCGAAAGAATTTCCTGAATGAAGTCCAAAGAACCCATCTTGAGTTTCAGTTCTTCCACCTTATCATCAAGCGACTGACAAACAGAAGAGAGTTCATCTCTCAGGCTTGTCGCGTTCTTCTTTTCCTTGCTAAGATTATTTTGAAGTTCAGCAATGTCATCATCCTTCAAACGTACCTTTTTTTTCAAGTTTGAAATGTCATCTTCATTGTCTTCAATCTCTTTTTCAAGATCCTCGATTTTCTTTTTCAGTTTTTCAGTCTGAGCTAACTGTTCCTTTACAGTATCATATAACTTTCCATCAATAGCATTTTGTAACTGCTTATCAAGTTGCTCACATTGGTTATTGGCTTCCTTTAATAGAGTCTGATATTTGGACTCTATCTTTTCTATCTTGCCCTCCAATTCAGAGTCGTCAAGAACCTTCTTAACCGTTTCTGCAAGTTTTTTCTTCAGTTCTTCATTTTCAATTTCTAACTGAGAAGTGTTACTGCTGGATGACTTGTTGGAAAAATAAATCCAAAGGAAGATGACAATAATAATATTTATAATGACACATACGAGCATTGTTGTATCCATGCTATCCCATCTTTTCCTTCATGAGAGAAATCTGTGCAACCTGGGCTTCACAGGCATCTTTATATTCCTTGACCTTACGTGCAAGATCATCATTCTGTTGACGGAGAGACTTCAACTCGTGTTTAGCTTTGTTGAGTTCATCCTCCAAGTCGTCTTGTTCATCATCATTCTCTTTTGCCTTTCTACGAACCTTTTCCAGCTCTGAGAGGAGGTCTTCGATTTGCCGCTCGGCATCCTTGTTACGCTTACGGAACTTCTCATTCTCAGCATAGAGCGTATCCAGTTCTCTCTGTTTGGCATCATTCTTTGATGAATTACCTACAATTTTGTCTTTAAGAGCTACGCCAGCAATACCACCAACGACAAGCCCACTAATCAATTCTATCATTTTCATTTAATCTTATAAAGTTAATAGCATCGTTTTATACCCACGTAACTGTCTCATTTTCTGCTCAAATTGCTCCTTCTGTTCTTTACGCTCAGTCTTCAACTGATTCAAGGCATCAGTCTTCTGACCAATCAATTCTGTAGCCTCCTCGCCCAGAGATTCTCTTACTGCATTGACAAGTTGTTGAGAAATCTCACACAGTCTGTTTTTGAAATCGGGTGACAAGGACGAATCAATATAATTGCGTATTGCACGGATACGCTGCGGCTTAGAGAGAAGTTTATCTGTAACAAAACCTACCATAGAGTCTATCAGCCCCTTATCACTACCAACTCTTGTAGACAGCCTTTGAGCTCCATTCTCGATAGTCTCGTACTTATCAACAGCCTTTGAAGCAAAACCAACTGCTTTTTCAATTCTGTTAACAGTTCTTTTGTTAGAAATAATACTACCCACATCCGACACTGTATCGACAACGTCAATCGCTTTGTTTCCAGCAAGTGCACCCTCTGCAGCTGTGGAAACAGTAGCAACACCGCTAGTTGAGGCAACTACAGCAACAGTACCGATTGCTGCTGCAGCAATGACACCAACCTTAATCCAGCGATCATATTCATGTCCCATCGAATTCAAATCCATATTATAACTCAGACCAGTCATTTGGATATTAGAAAGATCCATATTCTCCAATGAACTCAAGGATATTTCATTTTCCGTTCCTTTCTGTCGGTTTGCCTTCTCACGGATAGCATTCTGCACACCATTTCTGTAACTATTCATTAACAAAGATGCTGTACTATTGATTGCCATAAGCGCATCATTATCAAAATCAGTACTCTTACCCTTTACAAGTGTATTGAGTTTATTGAACACTGTATCTTCAAACTTACGCGTAGTAATACGCTCCTGCTCTGAAATATCATCAGACAAAGACTCAACAAGACGCTCTATATTGCGCTTAATCCTCTTAAGCTCTGATTGACTCTGCAGAATAGCTTCATCTAAATTCTTGTCAGAAGAAGATGCTGACATTAAATCCTCAATACGATCAGCCATGAACTTCGCAATATCTTTTAGGCGTTGCTCATCGACACGTCTCAAAATATCCTTTTTCTCATGCTGAATAGTATCAAGTAAAGAATATAAATCTGAAAGTGAGTTTTTTGTAGCAGATACAACAGCTACCTGTTTCAAGGGGATCTCACAGCTCTTGCTAATGTGTGCCTTAGCTGACTCGATATCTCCTTCTGATTTGGTATCACTTTTGGTAAGCACCAAATAAATAGGTCGTTGAGACAACTTAATCATCTCAATAAAATCTGTCAGAGAACGAGTTATCTGCTGATTAATATCAGTAACGAGCAGTATTCCATCAGCCTTAGGAAGAAAATTCACAAGGGTTTGCCTGTGCTTAGGATCAGGGGAAGAAAGTCCCGGAGTGTCAACAATGATAGTAAAAGAAGATACGCGTGTAGATGTATCGAACACGGTTACAACCTTTGCATCTGCCAGCGCATCGTTCTTCAAGTCACTTATCTCAGAAACTTCTATACGATTGCCATCTGCATCAATCACCTCTGCACGACAACTGTCACAACCAAAATGTACTTCATAGATGGTTGCAGTAGTTGGCTTCGTTGCACTTTCCAGACTTTTACTATCTGTCAACGCATTGACAAGCGTTGTCTTACCCGAACTAAACTCGCCCACTAAAGGAAGAATGATATTTGCATTCTCCTGCTTTGAGCGCAGTTCTATCAATGATAATTCCTTAGCAATATTGCTAAGACCTAAAAATTCAGCAATGCTTCGTAATTGTTCAATCTTATCCATGATAATATGATACTAATGCGAATCCAGAGTTGAAAACTCTCAATTCAATGTTAAATTAATTTGTTTATAATCAGCAAAATAATTGTTTTTCATTTGCTCATTTTCCTAAAAATCATCATCTTAGAAGAAAAATACCACTAATTATTCCAAGTATGATCTACAAGGAAAAAGAGCAAAAATTAATCTCCATCTATTTTTTCGTGTCCGACTTGTATGAAAAAGAACTCTTTCGAGACCTGTCAGCGATTCTCTAACAATGCAAATCCCGAATTTACAGATCAGAAATCATGACCATTTATCTTTTTACAGGCGCAGAGCAAAGATATTTCAGTATAAAAGAAATCCATTCTTTTGCCCGGGATTATCTTACCGGTTGGTTTCCCAAACTACCCGGATATAAAGCATTTTGCGCCAGAGTGAATCTGCTTGTAAACGCTTTTCAGTTTTTAGCCGTTTATCTGATCGTTTCATTTAAACCAAAGGATTGCAGCCCAAACATTACGCTTTGATACACCCTCTACATAATACAACGGCATTGTTAAATTAATATAGAGTTTTGATTTCATTCAAACAACAACTCATTCATTATAAATGTATTAAAATTTTCAATATTCTCAAAAACTATAGTAACTTAACAATACCAATACAACTTCTTTTACTTTTTGTTTTTAGTAAGTGCCTCAGCGAATGCACCAACAGCGGAAAAAAGCATTGTTGCTGCTTGTAACAACTTCTCCCCCTTTTCAACATACTCAGAACCTTTTGTCGCAAATTGTCCCATTTTCTCAATTTTTTTACCCATAACACTTTTTATTTATAAATTAACACTTTATTCTTACACACTCATTCCATTAGCCTAATCAATATAACTTCTTTTTACTTTTTACTAAGCATCTTAGCTAGCATGCCTATGAAGGCTGTAACCACTGCCGCTGCTTGCAATAACGCCGTTCCTTTTTCGGCATACTCAGAACCCTTTGTCGCAAATTCGCCTATTTTCTCAAATTTTTTTCCCATAATATTTTTATTTAATCAATTAATAATTTCTTCCTTCTCACAACGCCGGGGCGTGTTTGCCATGATTGCTTCCTTTAGGATGGCGGGGACAGGGACCGATCACCATCGCAGCGATGGTAGGATACTCCTTTCCGCAATGCTTGCAGGTGTATTTTTTCTTTTCACCTCCTTCGTAAAGTTTATGTTTCCCCCGGTTAGCCCCGTTCGGATGACGTGGGCAAAGTCCGTTCGTCAGTTGTTGTACACTCGGATACCGCTTTCCGCAATATTCGCAATAAAAATTCTGTGTTTCCATACATTATATATATATTAATCGTTTGTTATTTCATGTCGCGGATAAACGTGGAGATGGCTACATGCCAATATCCGGTTGTAAATGCGGCTGAAGGATGGGTGATGGGTAACAGTCGCACGGTATGTCCGTCGCGGAGGTCGTACGCCCATGTCTCGATGCTGTCGCCGTCGGGCAAGATTAAGTCGTCGTGCTGTCTGCCACGTTTAGGGAGGTTGTCATACAGCCGTTTGCCCCATACCAATACGCCATCGGGTTGATAAATCTCCAGCACTTCGAAAAAAGCCGCTTCGGAATCGGAAAATTCCTGTCGTGTCGGTTCTTTACGCGGCCCGGAGATCGGGCTTTGCACGTAGTTATAAAAGAGAATCCGGTTCCACCATTGTTCTTTTTCGGCAAGCGAAAGCGGCTTTCCGGCCAGCGCCCGCTCGAACTTCGTATAAGTATTCATAAACCCTTCGTGCTCGTGGTCAGGCTCGAACAATAGGCGGATGATACGGTTGGTCATGCCGGATTCGGCATCACACGGGTCGGCGCAGTAATGACTTTCACCCAGCGCCATCATTCTTTTTCCTTCTATGCCCATCGTGTATGCGCTGCCTACCCACGGGGCAAATCGTACGTTCTTCATCATATTGTTTGTTTTGTTCTGACATGTGCCCAAATGAAAAAGAAGTAAGAGGCATGTTCCTCGCTCTTCCCATTCACCCGGTTCGGTTCTGGAAAACCTTGGAGTCTGAATCAGTAAAAGCACAGTCCATGCCCCTTATGCAGGGTGCATCACATGCTTCGACAAATTATTCTCAGACTCCCTTGTTGAATTTTCCAGATTTAACCGGGTCTAATAATCGGTCTGCAAGTTTTGCAAAGTATTTTCAGCGTCTTATTATCGCATCTTTATCATTTTTTACACTCGCGCAAAGTAAATGATTTTATTTTAACGCGACAAATAAATCCGCTACTTTTTTCGCATGGACTGTTTCTCTTTATCTTAACTCCTTCTTCCCATTTTCGCGTCGGTTTTTCAGCTTCTATTCATTCATTTTCAATTTACATAAATTCGTCACTCTTTTTTTTAAAAATTCAATGCAAAGGTAGGCGCAAGGTGCGCAGAAATACCGCAGAGGTTGATGAAAAAAGTTTTTTTGCATAGCTAGGCAAAAAATCACACGCATTCTTTGAACCTAGATTCCGCAATAGAACAAATAAGAATGAATTTAATTCAGGCCTTCACTCGGTATCCCACCCTTGCGGGACGAGGCTGAAATAATTCGGGCTTTCAGCCCTTATAAACCCCGCAGAGGCGGTGAGTTGTTGAATTGTTGAGATGTTTATTTGTTGATTCGTTGATCTGTTGGCTCCGCTGATTGCTGAAAGAGCCCTGAAAGGGCGTAATAATTCAGCCCAATGCGAAGCGTTGGGGAAAAAGGACGTATTCCAATTGGGAGGGCTGAAAGCCTGAATTAATTTAATTGTCAATGGTTATGCATGGTACACGCCAAATCATATATCCGGTATGATAACCAACGTTAAAAAATGGTAAACACCGAACAGTGTATCACGTAATTTGGGTTAAATTGTATACGCAAAGCGGTTTGATTTAAAGCCGTTATATCTTACGAAAACAGATTGCCTCGCATCAAAAATGAGTTGCGAACGAAATATTTTCATTAAACGGATATTTTTACTATGTTTGCGTTTATGAAGCATTTAGAAGATATCTCCGAATTTCGCTCTTCGCCCAAGCTTGTGGAAAAATTGTATGAACACAGTATTCTTAAGATTTACAAGGCTGGCAGCGTCATCCTTCAGGAGAACGCCTATATTCGCTCTATTCCGATTGTGGTTAAAGGAATTATGCGAGTGATTCGTACCGAAGAAGACGGCAGAGAAATCTTACTCTACTATATCAAAGCAGGTGAAAGCTGTATCATGTCTTTTCTGGGCGGATTGCACAACGAGACAAGTAAGGTGAAGGTCGAGATTGAAGACGATGCCGAAATCCTTTTCTTGCCGGTCGACAAGGTCTACCTTTTTATCAAAGAGCATCCCGAATGGCTGAATTACATTTTCCGTTCCTACCATAAACGGTTTGAAGAACTTCTGGAGACGGTCAACGCACTTGCCTTCAAAAAAGTAGACGAACGTTTATTGGCGCTCATTCACAAAAAAGCCGAACTGACCGGAAGTCATACGCTGCAAATCACACACGAACAGCTTGCCGGTGAGCTGGGTACAGCCAGAGCCGTGGTATCGAGATTACTCAAACAGCTCGAAGAATCGGGCGTCGTGCGTCTGGGGCGCAATAAAATCACGCTTATGTGACCAAAGTAGCTGTACGTTTTTGCAGCCATGCCGACCTTTGCCTGCTCATAAAAAAAAGTAGAAATATGATGTATATCGGTTATTTGGCATCTGTTTTAATCGGTCTTTCACTGGGTCTTATCGGCGGCGGAGGAAGTATCCTGACCGTTCCCGTACTCGTGTATCTGCTCGGTGTAGACCCTGTTCTGGGTACCGCCTATTCGCTTTTTATCGTAGGAGCGACAAGCGCGGTCGGAAGTGTTTCATACTTTCGGCGTTCGTTGGTAGACGTGCGCACGGCGATCGTCTTCGGCCTGCCGTCCATCGTCGCGGTTTTCTTGACCAGAGCTTACCTCGTTCCGGCTATCCCCTCCGAGGTATTTTCCTCAGGAGACTTTGTGATCGATCGGAATATGCTCCTGATGGTACTGTTCGCCGTGTTGATGCTTACAGCATCGGTCAGCATGATCCGCCCGACAGGTAAACACAGGAATGAATCGACGAACGAAAAGGAAGGTCGAAAATTTTCTTATCCGTTGATTCTCCTTGAGGGTATCGTGGTGGGAACACTCACGGGACTTGTGGGTGCGGGCGGAGGTTTTTTGATTATTCCGGCTTTGGTGCTCCTCGGAGGATTGCCGATGAAAAAGGCGATCGGCACTTCCCTCGTTATCATATCGGCCAAGTCGCTTCTGGGTTTTCTCGGAGAACATAATTCGGCGGCTTTCGATTGGCTGCTCCTTCTCTCGGTCACAGGCCTGGCCGTCGTCGGGATATTTATCGGAATGAGGCTCTCACGCTATATCGACGGGGCTAAACTTAAGCCGGCATTCGGCTGGTTCGTCTTCATCATGGGGCTATATATCATCCTTAAAGAAACAATCTTCGCATAAACAGGCCTTGTGTGACTAAAGTAGCTGTACAGGGCAAAAAAATCATTCATCTTTGCATCGTGAAATAAACATTAAAACATTCGATAAACTATGAAAGTAGAACAGATTTATACGGGCTGTTTAGCTCAAGGCGCATATTATATCACCTCCCATGGTGAGGCCGCCATCATCGACCCCCTGCGTGAGATCACGCCTTACCTCAAGCGTCTCAAACGAGACGGGGTACAGCTTAAATATATTTTGGAGACTCATTTCCATGCTGATTTCGTGAGCGGACACCTCGACTTGAGCCGCGCCACAGAGGCGCCGATTGTTTACGGTCCTACAGCCCGGCCGGGATTTAATGCCATTGTCGCAGAAGACAATCAGGTTTTTGAATTGGGAAGGGTTAAAATCCGGGTGCTTCATACACCGGGACATACCATGGAGAGTTCGTGTTTTCTCCTGATCGACGAAGATGGGCGTGAAACGGCTCTTTTCAGCGGCGACACCCTTTTCTTGGGGGATGTCGGGCGTCCGGACCTGGCACAGAAAGCGGCTAATTTGACTCAAGAAGAGTTGGCCGGTTTGCTCTACGACAGTCTCTATACTAAAATCCTTCCTTTGTCGGACGACGTCATCGTATATCCGGCTCATGGCGCGGGATCGGCCTGCGGAAAAAACATGATGAAAGAGACGATGGACAGTCTTGGCAATCAAAAAAAGGTAAATTATGCTCTTAATCAGCCGAGCAAGGAGGCTTTCGTAGCCTCTGTACTGGAAGGATTGCTTCCTCCCCCGGCTTACTTCGGAGGCAATGTTGCCATGAACAAGTTGGGATACGACAGCATAGAACACGTCATGGAGCGGGGAATGTCAGCACTCTCGGTTGCAGATTTCGAAGCCCTGGCCGAAACATCCGATGCCTTGGTGCTTGATACGAGAGCACCGAGCGTATTTGCCCAAGGTTTTATCCCTCGATCGATCAATATTGGCTTAGATGGCGATTTCGCACCTTGGGTCGGCACGATGATCGTAGATGTGAAACAGCCTCTGCTGCTCGTTACCGATCCGGGACGCGAGGAAGAAGCGATTACGAGGTTAAGCCGTGTGGGATTTGATCACGTCCTGGGTTATTTGGATGGCGGTTTCGATGCGTGGAAAGCCTCCGGCAAAGAGACGGATGAAGTAAAACGCATCTCGGCCAACGAGTTTACCCAACAATTTTCTCCCGAAGAGAGCCTTGTCTTCGATGTTCGCAAAGAGAGTGAATATGCAGCGGAACATATCAAAGAAGCTTACAGCCGTCCGCTTGCGTATATCAATGACTGGATTCAGGATCTCCCCCGCGATCGGCATTTCTTCCTCCATTGCGCAGGAGGATACCGCAGTATGATTGCTTCCAGCATCCTGCTCGCGCGAGGCTATCGCAATTTCACGGATATCGAGGGCGGATTCGCAAGTATTGCCCAAACGGATGTTCCTAAAACCGATTTCGTATGTCAAAGCAAAGTTTCAAAAAAGTAATATTATTTGTCGTATCTGTAATTATTGTATTTATCATGTTCGGATTATTTAAAAATCTTTTTTCAAAGCCTGACGATGAAGCTCTTGTAGAGGCCATTCGCGGCGGAGCCTTTCTGGTAGATGTACGCACTGCCGGTGAATTTGCTTCCGGAAGCGCTTCCGGAGCTGTGAACATCCCATTGGATGAGATAGCCTCTCGGATTCATGAGTTCAAGAACAAGAAAACCATCATCGTCTTTTGTCGAAGTGGCAACAGAAGTGGTCAGGCCAAGAGTATTCTGGAACGTCACGGCTTCACCAACGTCCTGAACGGAGGAACTTGGGGCCACGTCGCCTCTTTGCAGTGAGTCGCTTCACAACATATCGGGATCATCCGAGAGAAATATTTTATAAACAGTTCATTTTATCACTCTCCGAATAATCGACGAGGGGATAAAATGACTCTGTTTGTCGCAATGGGTTTTTATTAAAGAATCCCGGTTAAAAGTGATTTTTTATACGTTTTTCGAGGCTTTCTTTTTTCCTATAGTCATAAGCGGCAGGAAGATCCAGATACCGAGAATCGACATGGCTAATCCGCCGATGGTGCCGGCAGCCAACGGAAACCAAAAGGCCTCTTTTTCCGTTCCTACCATAAACGGGACGAAACCGAGCATCGTAGAAACGACAGTCAGGAAGATGGGGATGATTTTGGCGTTCCATGCCTTGAGATAAGCGCGTATCGGTGTCAGGCGGGGACGGAGCCTGCGCACACGATTGTACTCATTCAGGATGTAAATGCTGGCATTGACGGTGATACCCGAAAGCAGGACAAAGGATGCGAACCCTCCCTGATCGAAATTCAGTTTAAACCAGTAAAACGTCAGAAATACCCCGATAAAAGAGACGGGAATCACGAAGATGACGGCCAGCGGCTGTCTGATAGAGTTGAACAGTACCGACGAGGTAAAGAAAATGATAATGATTAGTAGCCCGAGCAGTCCGTATTGTTTTTTGTCTTTGTGTCCCCATCCCCATTGGGTGTCTCGTTGTTCGACGGTGTAGCCCATCGGCAGACGTTCACTGAGCGCCTTCACTTCACGTTCGAGCATCTTCCTCCCTTGCGTTCCCGAGCCGATATAGTCGTATTGCAACGTGAGACGGTACTGCTGATTTTCCTTGGCCACTTCCTGCGGAGCCTGCCCCTGCGAAATATCGGCCAGCTCGTCCAGCTTGTACATACGCCCTCCCATCCGATGAGCGACGTGTCGCAAGGCCCAGATGTCGTAATGCTTCCCCTGATGACTGGCCAACTTGATGTCTTCGCGTTCGCCTTCGATAATCAGCGACCCCGCCCACATGTCTCTTGCAAATATGGGTTGCAGCGACGCGAACAGATCGCCCGGAAGAAAGCCGTCGGCGGCAAGGCGTTCTTTTTTCAGGTCGAAAGAGAACTCGCGGTAGTCGTCTTTGTACCACGAGAAGTCCGAATTGATCGTGACCTCTTTGATGCGTCGGTTGAGCAGGAGCCTGTTTTTGAGCGTATCGGCCCATGCCGCCAACTCATCGTAATTATATCCGTAGAATTTCACGCCATAGTTGCCCGCAAATTCCCTCACGCTGTTATCGAAGCCCTGATCTTGCAATCCGTAGACGCTCCAACTGCCTCCGCCCAGTTCCAACGCTTTGGTGATGACGTTACTTTTGAGCAGGTAAGGAAAACCGCCGCGTTCGGCTGCTTTGGTAAAAAATACCCGAATCGATGCGCGGCGAGGATCGGGAATATGAGTCTGAAACTGTCGTATTTCGGAAAAACTGCTCAGATAATGTTCCATTTTCTCGACGAGCGCGTTCATCTGCACCAGTGTCGTACCGTTCGGCATCGAAGCGGTGATGGTCAAAATCAGCTCTTCGTTACGGGTGAAGTAGCTGCCTTGATACACTTTGTCGACGAAGAGCCGCAACGTGCCGCCTAACGCTTTCCCGACAATAGGTTTAACTTTTTCCTTGTAGGTGGCGTTGTCGAAAATTCGATTGTATTGTTTTGCGAATTTCGTTTCTTTTTCAATCTTGTCGGGAATCAGGAACACGGGCAGTCCGAAAGTCAGCACGATGGCGGTGAAAGGAATCCATTTGCGGCGTGCGAGCAGGCGGATTATCGCACCGTAAAAACGGTTGAACCATACGAGCAGTCGTTTGGGACGAAGAGGAAACCTCCGTAGAAAACGCGTGCGGGAGGTGCGTTTTTTCAGACGGATTTTCTCGGCCATAGCGGGAACGAAGAACAAAGCAACAGCGAGCGACACACATAGGTTGACCATCACGACGGCTGCGAAATCTTGCAGGTTCAGGCGTATCTTTTCGTCGAGGAAAAAGATGATCGAGAGGGCTCCTACGGTTGTCATCGTCGCCGCTAACACGGGCATAAAGACTTTACGGTTGCCGTGGTGCATGAGATGGTCGGTCATGATGATCGTATTGTCGATGATCAGGCTCAATGAGATGGTAATTCCGGCCAGCGAATAGAGTTGAATCTCCAATCCGAGGAAGTAGTATAAAATTACGGCAATAGCCAGATTGATGGTCAGGCTTACGGTGATAAGAAACAGATAGCGCACGTTACGGGTAATCAGAAGGACGAAAAGTAGCAGGATAAGGACGGTCAAGCCGCTGCGCAGGTAGATTTTGTTCAGCTCGGCATGGATATATTCGGTGGCGTCGTAGCTGGCGTGTATCTCGTATCCGGGCGGAAGCAGGCGACGGATCTCGTCCATGGTCTCTTGAACGCGTTCACTGAGGCGGAGCTGGTTGGCGCTTTCTTCGGCCGTGAGCGAGATGTAAATCGAATTTAAGCCGTTGATGCGGTAATAGCTTTGCGGTTCCTGCTCGGTGTGAACTACTTCGACGAGCTGATCCAAGCGAATCAGGGCGCCGTCGCAGTTTTTTACGGTGATGGCGGTGGCATCGAAGGCGTCATTTTGACTGCCCGACATCAGCATGATACGCATCCATGCCGCGGTACCGTCGGCGCTGCGCGTCTCGGCCATACCCAGAAAGTCGGTCGTGTAATGGCGCGAAACGGCTTCACGGATGTCGTTGACGGTCACACCGAGGGCTTGCAACCGATCATTGTCGTATGTCAGTTGCCATTCCATCGGTGTGGCGCCGTGTACTTCAATCTTGTAAAGTCCGGCAATGTCGTTGAGCCGAGGTTTGATATGGTTTTCGGCATATTGCTGGATGACGATAGGCACTGCGGCGGAGTTGACCGTAAAGGTCATGAAGGGGCGCGACGCATCTTCGTCGGGGCGCCGCACGGCAATATAGGGGTACGAGACTTCGCGCGGCAAGTCGTGCCATGTCTGTCGCACGATGGTCGATGCTTCAAAGCGGGCGGCATCGATGGGCGTATGTTTGTCCAATTCGAGGGTGACGCGCCCCCATCCGTTGCCCGATGTGGAATAAATGTTCTTGACGCCTTTGATACGTGCCAGCATCGCTTCGAGTTTCGAAGTTGCCGTCATCTCAATGACGCGGGCGGAGTTATTGGGCATCGAGAAGTAGACCGTCAAGCCGGGCAACGTGCGTGAAGGAGCGAGTTTGACGGGCAAAAGCGGAACGAGCGCCAGTCCCATGAGCGCCACACTCAGAAACGCTACGATAACGGTAAAAGCGGATATGGATTTCTTAGCAGACATCGGATTATCCATTCATTTTCTGATCGCGTTAAAGTCTATTTCGATGGCGCGGTTCTTTTCAAAATCGAAGAGGGTGAGTTTACGCAGTTTGAAATAGCTTTGCCAATAATTTTTCAGGGCGGCGATATAGTTGCGCTGTGCTTCCTGCCGACGGTTCGTCGAAAGAGTGAGACTGCTGATGTCCGCTTTGCCGATGATAAACCGTTCCTGCGTCTGTTCGTAGGCGACCTTTGCCAATTCGACGGCTTCTTCGGCGCTACGGATCATTTTTTGTTGCATGATGAAATCGCCAACGGTCATGATGACATCTTCTTCGAGACGAAGTTCGTCTTGTTGCGCGGTAAGCTGCTCGATATTGAGATTGCTTTTGGCCATGTTGTACCGCCCCTTGCGCACGCCCCAGTCGACGAGAGGAATGGAAAGCGTAAGCTCCACAAATTCCCGCTGCGAAGGATTACGATACACATCGTGGAAAGTGTTGGCAGCTTGGTTGAAGCCAATATTAGCCGAGAAGCCCGCATTAAACAGCGCCTCCTTTCGTGTTTTGTCCAATTGCTGTTGCGATTCGAGTAGTTTGCGTTTCGATTCGAGATAGCGGGGGTTATTTCGGCGGGCGTGCATGAGCGCGTCGTCTGTCGAGATGACGAATGTTTTGGGGTAGTCGGGTAATTGCAGATTAATTTTCGTGTTTTTGTCGAGGTTGAGGTAAGCTGCGAGCGCGAACATGGCACGTTTGAGACGAATTTCGGCATTCTGAAACGAGTTCTGCGCGTTTACGCGATCGAGTTTTAACGTAAACAATTCGGCCTGCCCGATGGACGCGATTTTGTATTTCTCTTCGCCGATAAGGTACAGTTTTTCGGTATTGCTGCGATTTTCTTTGGCCAGCTCATACTCAGCTTGCGCCATCGCCAAGTCGAAGAAATAACCTGCGGCGACTTCGGCCGTTTCTTCCAACTGCGCAATCAATTCTTTCTGTGCTTTTTCGAACTTGAGGGGCGCAATTTTTCTTTCCCAGCGGAAACGATTGTAACCGATCAGCTCCTGTTTATATCCGATACTGACAGGAATGCTGTTGAACTGGCTTTTTTCGTTCTTACCGAAGTTTTGAATATATCCTAATTCCGTATAGATGAAAAATGTTCCTCCCGTAAGGTCAAAATTTTGCATCACGGATAAATTGCCGCGAGAAGAAAGTATTTGTTGCCGGCGATAGATATCGATATCCTGCTGCGAATCGTACCGGTTCATGAAAGAATGTATATAGCTCAGCGGCGTCATACCGAGAGTCAGGGAAGGTAAGCGATCGGCACGGAAAGAACGATATTCCCAATAGTTAGCCATGTACATGTTCTTGGCACGAAAAGCGGACAGGGAGCTATCGCCGGCAAGGCGTACGGTTTCTTCGAGGTTAAGGGTGATCGTACCGGGCTGTTGCGCCGATATACGCAGGCCGCACAGTCCACTTAGCAGAACCGTGAATGTGATAAAGCCGCACTTTTTGATTAAATCTTCGTATTTTTTTAGCGTTTTCATATCCGTTTTTTATTTTTTGATTTCGTGATACCGATGATCTGCCTTCCGATAGATAGCCCAATAAACCAAGGGGATAATAAACAAGCTAACGAGCACTCCGATGACCATTGTCCCGATCATGGCGATCGCGAGGGGCTTTTGTAATTCAGAACCCAGATCGAACGAGAAGAGTAGGGGGATCATGGCGAAAATGGTCGTCAGCGATGTCATGATAATGGCGCGCAAACGTTTGACTCCCGCTGTATGAATGGCTTCCATCAGGGGGATGCCTTGTTTGCGCAATTCATTCATCATATCAAGTTTCAGAATACTGTCGTTGATGATGATTCCGCTGGTGACGATCAGTCCGATGGCGCTCATCAGGTTGAGCGTATGACCGGTAAGCCAGAGCAAAGCGAGCGCGAAACCGATGTCGATAGGAATTTCGGCCAGTACGATGAGCGGTTGCAGGAAACTTTCGAACTGCGAGGAGAGGATAAAGTACATGAGCAGCATCGATACGAGGAGAATCACGACCAATTCGCCCAACATCTGTTGATTGGAGAAAAAGCTTCCTCCGAAAACAGCTTCCCACGAGGCGTCATCGCGAATCGCCTCGTCCGCTTTTTCGATCAGGGCTTCGGGATCTTTCACATCGTAATAATTCATGGGAATGTACTCGCCATTTTTGCCGGCAACGATAGTTTTAACGTCTTCGCCGCGGCTGATACTTACCAATGCCTGCAACGGTATAGACATGGAGGCGCGACCTGCGGCCGGAACGGTCTGCACAAGCGTCTGACGCAAGACTTCTTCGACGGTCTGCTGCTTTCCTGCGAGCGAGATCGGGAGATATTGCTGATAGGAGCGCAGCGTAGCGATCCGGTTCTCGCGAAAAGCGGTGCGCAACGTGTGATATACTTCGTTATAATCGACACCATAAAGCAGCAACTTTTCTTTGTCGATGGCAACGGTGAACTGTTGTTCGAAGGGAATGCTTTCGGCTTCGGCTTCGGTGGCCGATTTCAGCCGTTGCTCGATATAACGGATCGCAGCGGCGTCGGGAATGTGATCGCGCTTGACAGGATAAAGCTGCGCGACGACATCAGCTTCGGAGGTGTCGAATATTTTCTCGAAGACGTTTTCGGGAGGAGAAAACGTGATGACAGATTGCGGATAGTTCGTTTTCATCCATTCGACGAGGTGGCCTTTTAATTTGTCGATATCCGACGCTTTGACCGTGCGGAAGTAAAGTCGCGACTCGGACGGGGACAAATCGTTTTCTTTGTCGAGAAGATATTGACGGTGCCCGACATAACCGGCATGCTCGGTCGTTAACGTATCGGCATACTTCATCAGTTCGCAAATCCTCCGGTTATTTTCGTCTACGTGAATGTTTTCGTTCCATTCTACCATGACCATCGTTTCGGTATGATCGATATGAGGCATGGTCGACTTTGGCATAACGCGAAACATCAGCACGCAAAAGGGAATGGAGAGCAGTAAAAACAGAAAAGTGACGGTCTTATGACGGAAGATCCACTCAATCCCCCGGTCGTACCAACGAAAGGCCCAACGGTCGATGCCTTCTTGCACGCGCACGAAGAAATTACCGGCCGACAACTTGCGAAAACGTATGCCGTAGATGATTTTATACAGCACCGGCAAGAGCATAATGCCCGTAAAGTACGATACAAGCAGCCCGACGCTGACGGCAAAAGCCTGCGCGAAGAAAATAGCGCCCGCAATGCCGCTCATAAATACAAGAGGAACGAATACGGCGATGGTGGTGAATGTCGAACTGAGAATAGGGGTAATCACTTCGTTCGTACCGCGTATACAAGCGTCTTCGAGGGAACAACCTTGCATACGGTACTGGCTGATAATATCGGTCACGATAATGGAGCTGTCGATCATCATTCCCAAGGCGAGGATAAGTCCGGATAAAGAAATGATGTTGAGCGACTCTCCGAAAAGATAGAAAAAGATAAACGAGGTCACGAGGGCTGTTACCATGCTGATCCCGATCACAATGGGCGACTGGGCATCGCCCAAAAAGAGCAAGGCGACGATAAACACAAGCAGGAAACCGAGCGAAAGATTTTGCTTGAGGTTGGAAATCGTATAGTCGAGCAATTCGGTCTGGTTGCGGTTTATCGTAAATTCTACGTCGGGATAACTGAGCTCGAGGTCGGTAATGGTTTCGCCGAGGGACTTCTTAAGATTTTTCATCGTCTCGTCGGCTTGCTTGATGATGCCGATGGTGACGGCGCGCTTGCCGTTCGTAAGCGAAAGGCCGGTCTCGGCTTGACGGACGACGTTAATTTTAGCCAAGTCTTTGAGTTGAAAAATACGTTCGTCCTTACGCAGATAAATGTTGCGGACATCATCGGGCGTGCGTAGCAGCGATGAGAATTTAATGTTGTATTCATAATAACCATCGCGTACGATCATGCTGCCGGGCTCGATATTATTGGCAGACAAGGTTCTTTCAATATCGTTCAAGTTGATAGAAGCGGATTTCAACTTGTCGATATCGGGAATAATCTGCACATGACGGTACATCAAGCCTGTCATATCGGCCATCGCGACTTCGGATAACTGCTCAATCCGGCGCTTAACGACGTTATCGGCGAACTCGGAAAGATCGAGGAACTTTTGTTCGTCGGTCACGGTATAAGGTTTGTCGTCCTTCAACGTAAGATTAAGATAGAAGACGGGAATATCGGTGGCACTGGCTTTGATAACGCGAGGGCGGCGGAAGTCGCGCGGAAGGTTGTTCATCGCGGCGTCGATTTTCTCGTTTACTTCGATAAAGGCGAGGTCGGTATTGGTGCCGTAGTCGAACTTTAAGCGAATGATGGCGGATCCGTCGCGGGTCTCGCTGCGAATATCGCGGAGTTTGCCGGTCTGCATGAGCTGACGGCGAACGGGTTTGACGGCGGTGTTTTCCAATTCGCGGGCGGACATATTGTCGCCGGTTACCTGCACGGTAATTTCGGGAATGGCAATGTCGGGCAAGAGCGACACGGGCAACGTGGCGTACGTAATGATGCCGATAATCGCACAAGCGAGGAAAACCATCAGCACAGCAACAGGACGTTGAAGAAGAAATTTGATCATAGAGAAAAGAGGTTAGGAGGAAGTGATTGCGACATATCAATTACAAATTACGAGAGATCAATTACGAATTTCAAATTACGAATTACGAAGAACGACATATTAATTACGAATTTCAAATTACGAATTACGAAGAACGACATATTAATTACGAATTACGACATATCAATTACGAGTTTCAAATTACGAATTACGATATACAATGTGAGAATTACGAATTTCAAATTACGAATTACGAGAAACAACATAATAATTATGAATCACGGGGAACCTGTTTCTCGAGATTTGAGTTTTATTTGAATGCTTCCAATTATTTTTAATAACTCTTCTATATCTCCTAATAATGAATGGGCTAATGTTTCATTGACATATTGTGATGCTTTTAAAAGATTGATCCAGTATTTTGTCTCCCGCGTTTCTTTATATGCAATAGAGATTTTCGACAAGAAGTCCTTATTGCTTTGTGCTCCGATTGCTTCTTCAATATTTGCTCCAATCGATGTACCGGAGCGTAGCACTTGTTTTGAAAGTACAAACTCATGTTTCTCTTCCGTAAGATTTCGATATAAATGAATGATACGAAGCGCAAAAGCAAAAGATTTCTGTTGTATTAAATTGTCTTCTTTCATATTCTTTACTTATGATTCATATTTTATTATTTACAACGTATCATTATCTAATCGCCAAGAATTTTTATTTCCTGTATTTCATCAGCATAATGACGGGATTGGATTCTTCGTTTAATGTCGAGGCGATTTCTTTTAAATGTCCTTTCAGTTCATTTTTCTGATAAGCTTCTATAAGACCGGACGCTTCTAAAGCTATGCAGGCAGCGATTTCTCGATTGTTCGTGCGCCCGGGTGCCGGTTTTAACGATACTTCTTTTTTATTGGTGAAATCATCATTATATATGGTACATTCAAATAATGCTTTCTCTTGTCTGTCATATACGAGATCGTTTGTCGGAAATCCTTTGAAGGTGTTTAAATCAAGTTCTTTTTTCATTGTTTGCATAAAATAATACCGGTCATCTGCGGCTGTTACGAAAAGAAATACTTCCGGATCCATCGTATAAATAGAAGGTGTTCGTATTATAAACGGACGTATGTTGTCATCCGAATAATTATATATTGTATCTGACGAGGTTCTCATGAGTATACAATACTCCGACAAAGGAAGAGTTTGACAGAATCCGGGCGTAATGACCATTTCTCCTTCTATAAATACAGGTGTTTTAATTGTTTTAATCGAGATGGAAAGTTCACGAACCACTTTTCCGTCTTGTTTGGAAATCAGAATATGATTTGCTTCTTCATTTTCTATTTCGGGCGAATAACCTTTATAAGCAATGAGATATTTCATATCATAATCGGATATATCATGATAATAACTTGTATTTTCGAATATAAAATCGCGTTTAAAATTTCCTTCCAGATCATAAACCAATATTTTTCTGGCAGGATAATCGACTATAAACATTTCATAATGCTCTTCATCTAAAATAATGCTGTTTACCTGCGAATATTCCTCCGGTCCTTGCCCTCGACGGTTTATTTTTCTTTGTCCTTTACCCGTAGTTCTTTCATAGATGAAAATATCTCCATCCATGTTCCGATTTGTTATCAGTATAAGATTTTTTCCTATGGCTTTTACAACCCCCTGCGTTGTAAACGTATCGGTTGTTTCGAGAGGGATGTACTCTACATCCATAAGGTCTTGAAGAGTAAATTCTTTTTTGGGGTAATTGGCTGTTACATCGACGATAATATAATCATCCGCTTTTTGTTTATTCCCTCCTGTGCATGCGGATATGCAAAGTGAGAAGAGAAATACGGAAATAACGTTTATTCTTTTCATGATTTTGATGTTTTATTTGTTTATATACCGGTTTATTTCGTTGTTTTACTCTTTATTCTTTTCGTCTTGAATGACTTTTACGGGCGATTCGTGGGCGAGATTGATGTTACCGGTCACGATAACGAGATCACCCTCTTTTAATGTTTCGCCGGTAACGGTATATTCCGTCGCGTTTTCCAGTCCTGTTTGAACGTAGTTCCAGACCGCTTTGCCATCGACTACAGTAAAAACGACTTGTTTACCGGTACGTAATACAACGGCCGTCTTGGGTACGACCCACTGCTTACCTACGGAGCGGAAGGCGCTGACACGAACGTTCATGCCCTCGACAAGTCGCGGGTGATAGCTAACAGTCGCTTTGATCTGCACCATGCCGTTTTCGTTGACCCACGGATTGATCTCAGAGACGCGTCCTCTGATTTCAACGTCGGGCATGGAGTAGGGGACGACTTTTACATTGTCGCCTTTCCGGACGAAACCCAATTCGTTCTCGAGCACGGTAAACACGACTTCGAGACTTTGCGTGTCAATGATGTTACAAAATACTTCGGAGGGCTTCGAAAGCGTTTTGGGCTTGGCAAAAAGGTTAGCCACGATGCCGTTGACGGGAGCTACGAGGGTAGCTTGTTTCAGATCGTAGTCGGCCATGGAATAGTTCGTTTGCGCATTGTTAAAGCCGCTTTTGATTTTGGCCAACCGCATTACTTCGTCGGGAACGGCCGAGAGATTATCTAATTTGTAGCCCTGTCCGATTAGCACATCGTGCATCTCAAGCTTACTGCGCTCGAGCGCGTCTTTGGCCTGCTCCAGTTTATTGTTTAAGGCATACGTTTCAAGCGCGGCAATGCGTTGTCCTTTGGTTACACGGTCGCCATTGGCTACAAAGACGTCTGCAATGATTTCGGAGGTTTGAAATTTTACTTCGGCAACGGTGCGTGCCGATATTTTACCGTTACTGACAAGCTCATGCTCGAAGTCGACTGTTTTCAGAGGGATTACGGTTACTTCGGCGGGGGCGTCGGGAAGAAGCTGACGGACGTTTTCTTCTGTTTTAGCCTGCTTGTCAGCGTTGCACGCGGTGAAAAACACGCTTATTCCCCATGCTGTCATGCAAAAAACGGCAAGATGTTGTATGTGCCTTATATTTTTCATACGGTAGAATTTAAATCTTTCATACAAGAGTTGTATAGAATCTATATTGTATTCGTATACGGTATCTGCTTGTTTTATATAAATTATTTTGCAAATATAGTTTTAATATCAACAAACTACGATGTTTTCGTAGGATTTGTGTTTATTTAACGCGCCTTTAACTTTAGCTTGCGCTTCGCTTCATATTTCTTTGACACGGAAGCATGTTTTTTTATCGAACAGCTTTGTTTCTTTTATGCGGATGCTTTTATCGGAACAAGAAAGCAAATAATTTATTGCACGGTCGGCCGTTTTGTTAATGCGGTCGACTGTTTTACCAACATCCTATGAAGAATATATAACGCGGTCGGCTGTTTTGTTAACGCGGTCGACAGTTTTATAAACGCATTGTGAAGAATATATAACGCGGTCGGCTGTTTTGTTAACGCGGTCGACAGTTTTACAAACGCATTGTGAAGAATATATAACGCGGATGGCTGTTTTGTTAACGCGGTCGACAGTTTTACAAACGCATTGTGAAGAATATATAACGCGGACGGCTGTTTTGTTAACGCGGTCGACAGTTTTACAAACGCATTGTGAAGAATATATAACGCGGATGGCTGT
>NZ_RQYN01000200.1 GCF_003860135.1 Tannerella forsythia | reverse complement strand
AGCTTGACGGCGAAAAGCAAATCGTTCTGTCTCTGATAATGTGCGGAAATCTATCTTGTTCATGGTGCAAAGATGTAAAATAATTTCGATATATTGCAGCTTGGTTGATAAATTGTAGGCTGTCATCGAAAAAATCAAGGCAGCTTCGGTTGCATAAAAGTCTTTTAGATTAAAACTTTCCGCCCCAAAATCCTGCTTCAACTCTTTTATTCTGTTCTCAGCATCTCCCCGCATGCGATAGGTTCTCCAAACATCG
>NZ_RQYN01000199.1 GCF_003860135.1 Tannerella forsythia | reverse complement strand
GCAAATGTTAGACAAAATCGGGTTTCAAGAACAGGTGTCTTCTTGCCTTTCTTTACCTACCCAAAATTCTAATCGTGCTTATGATGTGGGCGTAATTTTAGAGTCTTTTATAACTAGTATTTGGTGTGGCGCCAACCGCTTTTTGCATACCGAGGTTACTCGGGTAGATAAGGCGTTGGGACATATCTTCGGATGGAAACATCCCCCCGCACAAGACGCTTACAAGCGATATTTTTCCAAATTCAACGCCAAGACCA
>NZ_RQYN01000198.1 GCF_003860135.1 Tannerella forsythia | reverse complement strand
TCCGCAATAGAACAAATCATAATGAATTTCATTCAGGCCTTCAGCCCTGCGAACAAGGTCCGGATGTCGATACCCTCCCCTTGCGGGATGGGGCTGAAATAATCCGGGCTTTCAGCCCTTGTATGCTCTTCGGGTGTTGAGTTGTTGAAATGTTTATTTGTTGAGTTGTTGGCCGGCTGAAGGCTGATTGCTGTAAAAGCCCTGAAAGGGCGAGATCATTCAGCCCAATGCGAAGCGTTGGGGAAAAAGGCATCGTATT
>NZ_RQYN01000197.1 GCF_003860135.1 Tannerella forsythia | reverse complement strand
ACCTGCCCGGTAAGCGAATAGACTTGCACATCCGTTGCTTTTGTCGTCCGGATCTGTAACATACCCTCTTCCGTGTGGATAGTGTAGCCGCGGTCGATCGACACGTTCGCTACCGGGCTTACACCCGAGAGTTGAATGTTCAACGGTTCGGTCACTTTCGGGAATACGAGCGTTACCGTTCCGTCCGCGTTATGCGTCATCCGGATACCGCCCTGTTCCTCATCCCGTCTCTTCGAGTTCGTCTTTACTTTAATGTATTTCAG
>NZ_RQYN01000196.1 GCF_003860135.1 Tannerella forsythia | reverse complement strand
TTGTCCCAAATGTGGCGGGAGTTCTCATTACTGGAAAAAGGACAAGGAACAATACGAGTGTAAACACTGTAAAACACGCATCACGCTCAAGAGTGGCACCGTCATGCACAAATCGAAACTTCCATTTCGCTACTAGTTTATACATGCATTTGCTCACGTCAACGAAAAAGACCTTTTCGGCCAAAGGGATCCAGCGTCAATTGGGTCATAATCGTTACCATCCCATTTGGCACATGGTTCACAAACTTCGTCAGGTTATGGGTAGA
>NZ_RQYN01000195.1 GCF_003860135.1 Tannerella forsythia | reverse complement strand
TTTCCATGAATGCAATTATACAACTTTTTTCCGGATCTTGATTTATGGGTTACCCACACGATTCAACACAGACCCTGATTTTTACTCCTTTTATTTCTCTTCGACCTCTCCCTCCCCTGTCGTACGCAAGTTCTTGAGGTAGTTTCAAATCATTGTCTTCCATCTGTCTAAGAAGCGGTTCTATGGTGTCTCCGTCATAAGGATTGTCTAAGAATGTCTGTACGGCTGTAATGATTTTTCTGCCTTTCTTGCCTGTAGTAATGAGTCCGACTTTGTTC
>NZ_RQYN01000194.1 GCF_003860135.1 Tannerella forsythia | reverse complement strand
GGCGCGTGGGAAGCAGACTTGAACGAACGAAACTATACCTTGCATAAGACGATCATGAACGGAAACGGAAGCAATGTCGTCGTCTTCGACGGATCAACGAATTACACGAATAACGCTTGCGGAGTCAGTCGCGATGCCCGTGTCGACGGATTTATTATCCGCGGCGGAACCGCCTCGGAAGGAGCCGGTATCCTCTTCAAAAACGGAGCTTCGGGAACCGTAGCCAACTCCGTCATCATGGACAATACGGCAACCGGCTTCGGCGGAGGTATCTATATC
>NZ_RQYN01000193.1 GCF_003860135.1 Tannerella forsythia | reverse complement strand
CGTTGTCGTTCCGGAATTTTAACAATGCTCGCAGTCACGGAAACAAAAGTTTCCGTGGCGGAAACAAAAGTTTCCATGGCAGAAACTGAGGTTTCCGTGGCGGAAACAAAAGTTTCCGTGGCAGAAACAAAAGTTTCCGTGGCAGAAACAAAAGTTTCCGTGGCGGAAACTGAGGTTTCCATGGCAGAAACAAAAGTTTCCATGGCAGAAACAAAAGTTTCCGTGGCAGAAACAAAAGTTTCCGTGGCGGAAACTGAGGTTTCCATGGCAGAAACTGAGG
>NZ_RQYN01000192.1 GCF_003860135.1 Tannerella forsythia | reverse complement strand
GGGCATATCCCGATGAAACGGGAAACCTGCTTTGCATTGTCAAAATAGGAAAAACCGCCGGTAGCGACAATCAAGGCTGTAGCCAACGTGATGCCGATCCCTTTGATGGAGGTGAGGAGTTTAACCTGCCTGTCAAACTCTGACGAGGCCAAGTCTGCAAGTTCAGATTCCAAGGACTCTATTTGACCGGCCAAAAAAGAAATCGTCTTATCCAGTGCTTTCATCCCGTTTTTGTCTTGGAATGGAAGCACGACAAGGGAGCTTTTCAGGTTCTTGCTTGC
>NZ_RQYN01000191.1 GCF_003860135.1 Tannerella forsythia | reverse complement strand
TAACGAACTATATTAATACGCAAATAAAATGAGGACAAAAATTCGACCATAACTTAGAGCCTGTTTAAATTTTATGAATATCCGTGTTTATACCTAAAAAATCCCCTGAATTCACTGAATTACAATAAGTTATTGCGACAAACCAAACTGTTTGTAAGCTGTTATTTATCAGGGAAATATATTTATCTTAGGTATATATGCGAACATTCATTAAATTTTATTCAAAAGCCTCCTAATGGATGCCGGTTTTACCATTTCCTCGGCCGAATCGAAGGTTATTTCATA
>NZ_RQYN01000020.1 GCF_003860135.1 Tannerella forsythia | reverse complement strand
AACATATGATAGAAAAATCCCTAAAATTACTTTTTCTAAAACTAAACAATGAAATAGCTATATATATTTAACAATGCCCTAACAACATCTATCCATATGATATGAAGCCAATCGGATACGAGACGTTATGAGCCTTAGTTTCGTTTGAGGCCATTCATTGCCTCTCTTCCGTTTTTTAATACTTTTTACCACACGCATGCCCCTCTGTCATAAAAAAAAGAACTACATTTGTTAGCCTTTTACATTAGATTTATTAGAAAGATATAAGCACAATGAGTGACGAAGAAGTAAGAGCAGCGAGTAAGGAATATTCGTCGAAGAATATTCAGGTGCTCGAAGGTTTGGAAGCGGTGCGCAAACGTCCCGCTATGTATATCGGTGATACAGGGGAAAAAGGTCTGCATCATTTGGTGTATGAAGTTGTAGACAACTCGATTGATGAAGCGCTCGCGGGTTTCTGTAAAAACATTGAGGTCGTAATCAACGAAGATAATTCAATCTGCGTAACGGATGACGGGCGAGGTATACCTGTCGATTATCACGAGAAAGAAGGCAAGTCGGCGCTTGAAGTCGTTTTGACAGTGCTTCATGCCGGCGGCAAATTCGACAAGGGTACCTATAAGGTATCGGGAGGTTTGCATGGTGTCGGCGTTTCGTGTGTGAATGCCCTTTCTTCCCATTTGAAAGCAGAGGTACATCGCAACGGCAAAATCTATATACAGGAATTTTCAGAGGGCAAGCCGCTGGGGGACATTCGTGAGGCAGGTGCGATTGACCGTACCGGCACTATCATCTCGTTTAAGCCGGATGATAGGGTTTTCACCGTTACGGAGTACAAATACGATATCTTAGCCAATCGTTTGCGCGAGCTTGCGTTCCTAAATGCAGGTATTTATTTGACATTAACCGACAAACGCGAGAAGAAGGAAGACGGAACGTTCAAATCGGAAGTTTTCCATTCAAATGAAGGCTTGAAAGAGTTTGTTCGCTATATCGACAAATCGAAAGAATCGATGATTCATGATGTGATCCATATTGTAACAGAGAAACAGGGGATTCCGGTCGAGGTGGCGATGACGTACAATACTTCGTATAACGAGAGCGTCTTTTCGTATGTGAACGACATCAACACGATTGAGGGAGGAACGCATCTCTCCGGTTTCCGTCGTGGTTTGACGCGTACCTTGAAAAAATATGCGGAAGACTCGAAACTTCTTGAAAAGGCAAAAGTGGAGATTCAGGGAGACGACTTCCGTGAAGGCTTGACAGCTGTCATTTCGATTAAGGTTGCCGAGCCTCAGTTTGAAGGGCAGACGAAGACGAAGCTCGGAAACAACGAAGTGATGGGGGCAGTCGATATGGCGGTAGGTGAGGCGCTGGGCTACTATCTGGAGGAACATCCGAAAGAAGCCAAATCCATCGTCGACAAGGTGATTCTTGCGGCCACGGCACGTCAGGCGGCTCGTAAGGCACGGGAGATGGTACAGCGCAAGTCGCCGTTCTCGGGCGGAGGACTGCCCGGCAAACTGGCTGACTGCTCCTCGAAAGATGCGGCAGAATGCGAACTGTTTCTTGTCGAGGGAGACTCGGCCGGTGGTACGGCAAAGCAAGGTCGCGACCGTAATTTCCAGGCAATTTTGCCATTGCGCGGAAAGATCCTGAATGTGGAGAAAGCGATGGAACACCGGATCTTTGAAAGTGAAGAGATTCAAAATATCTTCAAAGCCATGGGGGTTACCATCGGGACGGAAGACGATCCGAAAGAGCTGAATTTAAGCAAGCTGCGCTACCACAAAATTATCATCATGACCGATGCCGATGTGGATGGAAGCCATATTGCTACGCTGATTCTGACTTTCTTCTTCCGTCGTATGCGTGGACTGATCGAGAAAGGGTATGTCTATCTTGCTACTCCTCCGCTCTATCTGTGCAAAAAAGGGAAGGTCGAAGAATATTGCTGGACGGAGCAACAGCGCCAGAAGTTTATCGACACCTATGGCGGGGGGAATGAGAGTCAGGTGCATACACAGCGTTATAAAGGTCTGGGAGAGATGAACGATCATCAGCTGTGGGATACGACGATGAACCCCGAGAATCGTACGTTAAAGCAGATCACGATAGAAAACGCAGTAGAAGCAGACTCCACGTTTGCCATGCTGATGGGAGAAGATGTGGCTCCGCGACGTGACTTTATTGAGGAGAACGCAACGTATGCTAACATCGACGCATAATCACATATAAAAGGAACATACGGGGGCAATTCTTTCATGGATTGCCCTCTTTTATCGATCTTCGAAGCATCGTTTATGTCTGTTCTGCTCGATACATTATATAAGAATATAGAATCTTCCGCATCGACCCTTCCTTCTCATCGTAAACCGAAAATCGGAATCTCGGCAAACAGGAAAGAAGGCACCTCATGCATTGCAGAGCCTTACTTCCAATCTGTGGTGATGGCTGGAGGCGCTCCCGTCTTAATTCCGGTAATCACCGATATTCATGCGCTTACTTCGATCGTAGAAGATCTCGATGGACTGATCTTTTCGGGAGGGGGCGACATACATCCCGAATATCTGGGAGAAACACCGATTCCCGAGCTCGGCGATACGGACTCTTGTCGTGACGAATACGATTTCCTGTTGCTGAAGCTTGCTTTCGATCGCCAATTACCTGTTTTCGGAATTTGCCGAGGACATCAGTTGATCAACGTCGCATTCGGCGGCACGCTTTATCAGGATATTCATGCCCAGCACCCGAAAGAGGCGTTGCAACACAGTCAGGAAGAAGCGCGTGACGTTGCCACACACGCGGTCACGTTAGCTCCCTTTCCCTGCAAGCTGCAAACCGCATTACATTTCAGCGGTTCGCCTCAAGCATCATCTCACCGGTTATCCTCTACAATCGCTGTCAATTCGATCCACCATCAGGCCGTTAAGGATGTGGCACCCGAATTTATAGCTACGGCTACGGCGCCGGACGGGGTAAATGAAGCGATGGAGCACCCCGAATACTCGATCTTCAGTGTGCAGTGGCACCCGGAGCCTATGGCTGTATCGGGAAACGAGACAATGCTGAATCTCTTTCGTTATCATCTGCATCAGGCAGAGGTATATGCCCAAGCCAAAGCGCTACACCGCAAGATCATCACGATCGATTCGCATACGGATACACCGATGATTTTTCAAACATTCGACCTCGGGCGCAAAGAAGGGGGCAAAGTCAATCTTCCGTTGATGCGTGAAGGACACCTCGATGCCGCTTTTATGGTCGCGTATATTCCGCAGGGCGATCGGGACGCAGCCTCTTTACAGAAAGCGACGGATTATGCTACGGACCGGCTTACGCAAGTTATCACACAAGCCGGACGTTACCCGCATGAGATGGGCATTGCACAAAGTTCGGATGAGTTACGTCGGCTGAAAGAAGAAGGCAAAAAAGCCATTCTTTTAGGGATTGAAAACGGCTATGCACTCGGCAAAGACCTAACGAACCTGCACCGTTTCCGGCAGATGGGCGTATCGTATATTACGCTCTGTCATAACGGCGATAACGACCTCTGCGACTCCGCCGCAGGAAAGACGGAATGGGGCGGCCTCAGTCCGTTCGGGAAAGAGGTTGTGGCCGAGATGAATCGTCTCGGGATGATGATCGATGTGTCGCATGCTGCCGATCGTACGTTTTACGATGTACTGGAGCACAGTACCCGCCCGGTTATTGCCTCGCATTCGTCGTGCCGTGCCTTATGCAATCATCGCCGTAACCTCGACGATAATCAAATCAAAGCGTTAGCCCAACAAGGAGGCGTGATCCAAATCTGCCTCTATAAAGGGTTTATCAACGAATCGCCGGAAAAGGCTTCATTGAGTGATGCTATCAGGCATATCCTGCATGTGATCGATCTGGTCGGGATCGATTATGTAGGTATCGGCTCCGACTTCGATGGGGACGGCGAGCTGATAGGCTGTCGTGCCGCCAACGAACTGATGCAAATCACGATGCGTCTGATTGCCGAAGGACTGGACGACGAAAGCATTGCCAAAATATGGGGAGGCAACCTGATGAGAGTTATGAATGAAGTACAAAATGGGATAAAATAATCGACCATAATCATGGATATAATGATCAATAAATATGTAGGAGTATTACTTGGCGGTCTGATGCTGTCATGTTGCGGTCAGAAAAATACGACGAAAGAGGATACTAGGACTCCTGCCGACACGAATAAGCGTATAGAAGCACCGACCTTCAATGCAGACAGTGCCTATGCCTATATCGAACGACAAGTGGCATTTGGTCCACGCGTACCGAACACGGAAGCACACCAACGATGCGCCGATTATCTGGCAGGAGAGCTGGAGCGTCACGGAGCGAAAGTTTATGTACAGGAAGCCGTACTAACGGCATACAACGGCGAGAAATTAAAGGCCAAAAATATCATCGGAGCGTTCCAGCCCGAAAAGTCGAGTCGGATACTCCTTTTTGCCCATTGGGACTCCCGTCCTTATGCCGATCACGACACCGACGAAGCCAATCACCGTAATCCGATAGATGGTGCTGACGACGGGGGTAGCGGCGTGGGTGTTCTGCTCGAAATCGCTCGCCAGATTCAGGCAAAGGCGCCTGCTATCGGAATCGATATCGTGTTTTTTGATGCGGAAGATTACGGTACACCGGAGTTCGTCGATGAATACAAACCGGACACGTGGTGTCTCGGATCACAATTCTGGGCAAAGAACCCGCATGTACCGAACTACAAGGCCGAGTTCGGTATCCTGCTCGATATGATCGGCTCACGCGGTGCTACCTTTTATAAGGAAGGCACCTCTGTGCAATATGCCGCGAGATATGTAGAGAAAGTATGGGCTGCCGCACGCGAGCTGGGTTACGGAAAATATTTCATCAACGCGCAGGGAGGCACCATCGTCGACGACCATCAATATGTAATACAAGGACTTCGCATCCCTTGTCTGGACATCATCAATTACGATCCGGATACCCGGTCGGGCTTTGGCGCTTACTGGCATACGCAGAACGACACGATGGAGAATATCGACCGTGAAACATTAAAAGCCGTAGGTGAAACGGTTTTGAGCGTAATTTATAACCATTAAGAATTAACTAAGATGACGATTAATGAGATACAGAACGAAGTGATCGAAGAATTCTCCGTATTCGAAGACTGGATGGATAAGTATGCCTTACTGATCGACATGGGCAATGCGCTGCCGCCGATCGACGACCGATATAAAACGAGTAACAACCTGATTGAAGGATGTCAAAGTCGCGTATGGTTGCAGGCCGATTACATAGATGGCAAGGTGATCTTTCAGGGTGAGAGCGACGCCGTGATTGTGAAAGGTATCGTTTCGTTACTCATACGGGTACTGTCTCATCACACGCCGCAGGAAATCCTCGATGCCGATTTGTATTTCATTGAGCGCATCGGACTGAAAGAGCATCTGTCCCCGACCCGTTCCAACGGTCTCGTCGCGATGTTGAAACAAATGAAAATGTATGCTTTGGCTTTCAGTGCCAAAGCTCCTGAGGCCTGACTTTACAACTCCAGACGGAGCTGTGCGGGCGGCAGGAGCGTAAAGCTTTTGCGATGATAAGGCGTCGTGCCTGCGCGACGGATGGCTTCACGATGCGCTTCGGTAGGATAGCCTTTGTTTTTCTCCCAATGATATGCCGGATATTTCTCCGCGAGTGCGTTCATATAGTCGTCGCGATACGTTTTAGCTAAGATCGAAGCTGCGGCAATGCTCATCATCTTTCCGTCGCCTTTGACGACTGTCTCATACGGAATACCGGGATATGGAGCAAAACGGTTCCCGTCGATCAGCAGGTATTCCGGCCTCACTTTCAGCCCGCCGATGGCGCGATGCATCGCTAAAATCGAAGCACGCAGAATGTTCATCTTGTCGATTTCTTCGGGAGTTACGACACCGATTGCCCAAGCCGTCGCTGCTTCTTCGATGATCGGTCGCAAGGCGTAACGCTTTTTTTCCGTCAACTGCTTGCTGTCGTTCAATAACTCATTGTGAAAATCAGACGGAAGGATCACAGCGGCCGCATAGACAGCACCGGCCAGACACCCTCGTCCGGCCTCGTCGCATCCGGCTTCGAGGCGTCCCTCTTTGAGGTATGGTTGAAGCATCTTATCCCACTGTCACAGCCGTGCCACTTGCCGTAACCATCAACATGCTTCCTCCGATCGTTTCGTAGTCCAGGTCTATGCTGAGCACCGCATTCGCACCGAGCTCTTTTGCGTGTTCTGCCATCTCCTGCAAGGCTGCGTCTTTCGCTTTTCTTAGAACTTCTTCGTACGCATTCGAACGGCCTCCGACAAGATCTGTAATAGAAGCAAAGAAGTCGCGAAAAATATTGGCACCGATAATCGCTTCACCGCTCACGATGCCTCGATACGAGGTAATTGTTTGTCCTTCGATAGAAGGCGTTGTTGTCAGTATCATAATGTTTATATATTAAATTATAGACAATTATAGTTATGTCCGGGATGTTTTTTATCAAAACATTTTCCGGATACGTTGAATTCCTTCGACGAGTGCATCCACTTCCTCCTTTGTATTATAAAGTGCGAACGAAGCCCTGACGGTCCCTTCGATGCCGAGTGCGTGCATAAGCGGTTGCGCACAATGATGCCCCGTGCGCACGGCTATGCCGAGACGGTCGAGAAGCATACCCATATCGTAATGATGAATGTCTCCCACCAGAAAAGAAATGACACTGTTTTTATGTTCGGTACGTCCGAAGATACGCATACCTTCAATTTCATCGAGCCGCTCCGTTGCATAGCGAAGCAGTTCGTGTTCATGTGCCGCGATTTCGGTAAGGCCCATCGTCTGTAGATACTTCAACGCCTCGGCCAAAGCCGTGCTGCCGATGTAATCCGGAGTACCGGCCTCGAATTTATATGGGAGTTCATTGAACGTCGTATGCTCAAAAGTCACGTTTTGAATCATCTCCCCACCTCCCTGATAAGGCGGCAGACGATCTAACCATTCCGCCTTACCGTAGAGTATGCCGATGCCTGTAGGCCCATAGACTTTATGCCCGGAAAAAGCATAGAAATCCGCATCGAGCGCTTGCACATCGATCTGCTGATGGGCGACGGCCTGCGCGCCGTCTATAAGGACAGGTACCTCGTGCTGATGGGCTATCCGCACAATCTCCTCCACCGGATTGATTACCCCGAGCACATTCGACATCTGAGTGACGGCTACGAGTTTCGTCTTATTGGAAAACAATCGGGAAAATGCCTCCAGATCGAGTTCACCGCGCTCGTCGAACGGTATTACTCTCAGCTTCAGACCATGTAATTGCCAGGGAACAATATTGGCATGATGCTCCATCACGGAGATGATTACCTCGTCACCCGGCTTTACAAAGGCGCGTGAAAAACTTGACGCAACAAGGTTGATCGCTTCGGTTGTACCTCGCGTAAAAAGGATTTCGGCCGGGGAACGGGCATTCAAAAACATTCGTACCGTTTCGCGGGCTGCCTCGTGCGCTTCGGTAGCCTGCTGACTGAGAAAATGGACACCGCGATGGATATTCGCATTCACAGAATAATATTCTTCTGTTATTTTTTCGACAACGCAACGAGGCTTTTGGGTCGTGGCTGCGTTATCGAGATACACCAGCGGTTTACCATATATTTCGCGCTGCAAAATGGGGAAGTCCTTTCGGATAGATGCTGTCTTTAACATGTTGCAAAGATAGTGTTCTCTCCTGAATACAGCGCTTTTCCGACCTGAAAAAATGTGTGTAGATGAAATAAAGATATTTAATTTTTAAGGGCTTGCGGTAGGGCGAATCGCAAAATCTTTTTTCTTTGCATCCGGTATTAATTTTTAAAGTAACAGAACGATGAAGAAAATGATTTTGAGCGCAGCGATCGTTGCTGCCATGGCATTGGGCGTTTCTGCCAACGCACAGGATACGAAAGAAAAGAAAGAGTGCACAAAGACAGAGCAGAAGTGCTGCAAGAAAGAAGGCAAGGAAGCCTGCAAAAAAGATAAGGCTTGCGACAAGAAGAAAGAATGCTGCTCGAAGAAAAAAGAAGCGAAATAAGCATCTTCTGATAGATCGAAAGAGTTGTTTCATAAGGAGGCAACTCTTTTTGTTTCTCCACATCCGGAAATTCGTTTATTCATACATGAAGAAAGTTGTGAATATCCATATCATACATCAGCATGAATGCTATCTTATTTTTGTTTTCCGGTTTACCGGCTACGGGAAAAACCACCCTCGCGAAAGCATTGGCCCCCAAATATAACGCGGCCTATTTACGGATCGATACCCTTGAACAAGGTTTACGAGACTTATGTCGTTATCCGGTAGAAGGCGAAGGCTATCGACTGGCCTATCGGCTCGCGGCTGAAAATTTGCGAATCGGTAACCACGTCGTTGCCGACAGCTGCAACCCTGTTTCCTTGACCCGAAAAGAGTGGCATGAGGTCGCTATGCAATGCGGGTGCAAGTATGTCAACATCGAAGTAATCTGTTCGGACAAAGCAGAACATCAGTCGCGGGTTGAAAACAGAACGACAGACATTCCCGGCTTATCCCTTCCGACGTGGAAAGAAATTCAGAAAAGAGAGTATCATACATGGGACAAAGAGGTTATTCTTATCGATACGGCCTGTCGACCGATCGCAGACAGTGTAATCGAACTCTATACAAAAGTAGAAGCATATTTGCAGCGACTTCCGAATCTTTAGTCCTGTCAAATATCAAACGAAGGCCGTATAGAGCTTTACTACCGGAAAAACAATCTTCTGTACAAAAAGCAGATTACGCTTTCTTTAAAATTAAGAAAGTGTCATTTTGACATGCGTGTATCGTGAGGTAAATGTAAAACTACGCCATTTTGGCATGCGTTGTGCGGTGGTATGCGTTTTGTATCTCATCTGATGAAACCGATTCAACGACCTCGGCGATAACAATCCGTAAGAAGGTGAAATATCAAACGAATCATGAGTCGGATTTCAAAAAAAGAACATTAAATTATAGGAGGATTGAAAGATGACAACATTGATGAGAAGAAATCAGAGCGATTGGTTACCGTCCATTTTCAACGACTTTTTCGACAATGAATGGATGAGACGAACAAATGTAACGGCACCGGCCATTAACGTAAAAGAAACGAAAGACAATTATACGGTTGAAGTGGCTGCTCCGGGGATGACGAAACATGACTTTAACATCAACATCGATACGGACAATCATTTGGTGATCTCGATGGAGAAGAAAAGTGAAAAGAGCGAAGAGAATAAAGAAGCACGTTATCTGCGTCGTGAATTTTCGTACTCGAAGTTTCAACAGGCGTTAATTCTTCCGGACGATGTGGACAAGGATAAAATTTGTGCGAAGGTAGAAAACGGCGTACTGAGTATCGAATTACCGAAACTTTCTCACGAAGAGATTCACAAAGCTCAGCGAACGATCGAAATCAGTTGATTGCTGCCTCGTAAGAGATCGGAGAAATGTTAGTTAATAAAAGTCAATGTGCGCAAAATCGTACATTGGCTTTTTTGTTTTATGTTGAAGGTTCACTAACTTAGCCGCATGAAATGAATGTCAGCTCAACAGGGCGGATTCATGAAATTTATTTATTATTTAATCAAGATACAATTGGATATGATGAACGAATTAAAAGAAAACAAAGGTGCCGTTGCTTTCAACGGCACTCCGCTGACATTGCTTGGCGAGACGATTCAAGTGGGCGATACGGCGCCTGATTTTACGGCCATAGGTCGTGACAGCAAACCCGTATCATTGTCCGATTTCAAAGGTAAGACGGTGATTCTTTCGGTTTTCCCCTCGATCGATACAGGCGTCTGCGCCATGCAAACAAAACGCTTCAACAAGGAGGCTACCGCATTGTCGGAGAACATCGTGGTACTGACTTTGTCGAAAGACCTGCCGTTTGCTTTGGGACGTTTCTGCGCGGCCGAAGGAATCGACCGTATTCATACGCTGTCTGATTACATGCAGTCGGAGTTTGGCCGGAAATATGGTTTTCTGATCAAAGAAAACATGTTGCTGGCGCGCGGCGTTGTTGTAATCAATCCAGAAGGAAAAGTCGTTTACGTCGAATACGTGAAAGAGTTGACTACGGAGCCTGATTACGAAAAAGCGCTGAACGCGGCGAAAAGTACGCTGTAAAGTGAAACGGGCTATTGTGATAGGCGCCACTTCCGGCATTGGGCTGGAAGTGGCGAAACTTTTACTTGGCCGTGGCTGGTCGGTGGGTGTGGCAGGCCGTCGCGAGGCCGAACTGCAACGCTTACAAGCCTTGGCTCCGGAACGGGTGACAATACAGGTGCTTGATGTCACACGTGACGACGCACCGGAACGCTTGCTTGAGCTTGTCGAAGCCATGGGCGGAATGGATCTGTTTTTCCTTTCGTCGGGTGTCGGACGGCAGAATACAACTCTGCAAGAAGATATCGAGTTGTGGACGGCAGCAACCAACGTCTCCGGCTTTATCCGTATGGTAACGGCGGCTTATCGTTATTTCCGTGGCAACGGCGGCGGACATATCGCCGTCATCAGCTCTATCGCGGGCACGAAAGGATTGGGAAGCGCTCCGGCTTATTCGGCCTCCAAACGTTTCCAGAACACTTATATCGACGCTTTGGCCCAGCTGACACATCTAAAAAAGGACAACCTCATTTTTACGGATATCCGGCCGGGGTTCGTAGACACAGCGATACTCGACAACCAGAAGAAATATCCGATGCTCATGCGACCGGAAGTTGTGGCCCGACATATCGTCCGTGGGCTGGAAAAGCGTAAACGCGTCGTCGTCATCGATTGGCGCTACCGTCTTCTGGTCTTCTTTTGGCGACTCATGCCTCAACGTATTTGGGAATGCTTAAAAATCAAAAACAGTTGATGAGTTTTCATACGTTTACAGGAAATCATTGGGGGATTCGAGAAAAAAAACGTTTTTTTTCTTGCATGTTAAAAAAGGTGATGTATCTTTGCACCTGATATAATCAAGTAAACAAAAATGAAACGATTTTACACCTACAAGTATTATTACTTTTATCTTGGTAGAGATAAAGGCAGGACTTGATATGTGTAAAACAATCTAAGAAAGTACCATAAGGGGTATTAGACATTAAAAAAAGATCCTGCCATGTGAATGGCGGGATTTTTTTTTTGAGGTTGCGAACAGAAAAGAAACAGAAAAATGAGAAAAGTGGCCATACAAGGAGTAGCCGGTTCGTATCATGATGTAGCGGCACATCGCTATTTCGAAGACGAACCGATCGAGTTAGTACCGTGCGAGACGTTCAAGGAGCTTGTACGAAAAGTCGCGTCCGACGACCGGACGGTCGGAATCATGGCGATCGAGAACACGATTGCCGGCAGTCTGTTGCAGAATCACGAGCTGATTCGGCAGAGCGGATGCGTAGTAGCGGGGGAGTATAAATTACGTATCATGCACTCACTCGCCGCACTGCCGAAAACGACAATATCCGACCTTACCGAAGTCAATTCGCATCCGATCGCACTGATGCAATGCGATGATTTCCTCGCGACGCTTCCGCATGTCAAACTCGTCGAAATGGACGACACAGCGGGCAGCGCACGACGAATCGCCGCGGAGAAAATGAACGGTCATGCCGCTATCTGTGCGCGTCGGGCAGCCGAGATGTACGGACTGGAAGTACTGGCCGAAGGCATCGAGACGAACAAACGCAACTATACGCGCTTTCTGGCCGTGGCCACGCCGTCGATGGCTTCCGAACTCCTTGAAGGAGTGACGAAGAACAAGGCCTCGCTCGTCTTCTCCTTGCCACATACGGCCGGCAGCCTCTCGAAAGTACTGACGATCCTCTCGTTCTATGATATGAATCTGTCGAAAATACAGTCGTTGCCGATTATCGGGCGCGAATGGGAATATTTGTTTTACGTCAATCTGACGTTTTCGGATTATCCACGCTACAAACAAGCGCTGGATGCGATTATGCCGCTGACGAAGGATTTGAAAATTTTAGGAGAATATGCAGAAGGAAAACAAGGTTTATGATGTTATGCCCGCTACGCGTGTAGACAGCGTGCAGGAATATTATTTCTCAAAGAAACTGAAAGAAGTCGCCGCAATGAACGCCGCGGGAATGCGTGTGATCAGCCTTGGCGTAGGAAGTCCCGACTTGCCGCCGTCCGACGAAGCCATCGCCACGCTCTGTCGCGAAGCATGCCGACCGGATGTGCACGGTTACCAACCTTATACAGGCATTCCCGAACTGCGGCACAGCTATGCCGGATGGTATCGGCGATGGTTCGGCGTAGAGGCAGACCCCGAAACGGAAATCCTGCCGCTTATCGGATCGAAAGAAGGGATTCTGCATATCTCCATGGCTTTCCTCAACCCGGGCGACGGCGTGCTCGTGCCTAATCCGGGCTATCCGACCTACAATTCGGTGAGCCGGCTTGTCGGGGCAGACCTCATCGCCTACGAGCTACACGAATCGAACGGCTGGCAACCCGACTTCGACGCGCTGGAACGGATTGTGGACGAGCGAAAGGCCAGCGGCCTCGCCCGCATCAAACTGATGTGGACGAACTACCCGAATATGCCGACCGGTACCGACGGAGACGAGGCTCTGTTCGAACGGCTGATCGCTTTTGGCCGTCGCCACGGAATCGTGATCTGTCACGATAACCCGTACAGCTTCATCCTCAACGATCATCCGCGTAGCATCCTGCGCGTAGAAGGAGCCAAAGAAATCGCTGTCGAGCTTAATTCGATGAGCAAAGCGCACAACATGCCCGGATGGCGTATGGCGATGCTGGTGTCGAACGCGCGGTTCGTACAATGGATTCTGAAAGTGAAGAGTAACGTCGATTCAGGGCAATTTCGCCCGATGCAGTCGGCCGTAGTCGAAGCGTTGAATGCACCGCCGGCTTGGTATGCCGAGATGAACCGTATCTATCGGGGACGTCGCAAGTTGGCCGGGCAAATCATGGAAGCCTTGAATTGTACCTACGACGAGCAGCAAGTGGGTATGTTTCTCTGGGGAAAGATCGCCGATACGGAAATAAGCGGTGAAGCGCTGGCCGATCGTGTACTGCGCGAAGCTAAGGTCTTTATCACACCCGGATTTATTTTCGGCAGTGCGGGCGAACGCTATGTACGGCTGTCGCTCTGTTGCAAAGACGAGCAGCTGGCCGAAGCGCTGGAACGGGTAAACCGTATACGAAAACAATAAAACGAAGTTTTGATAAACAGAAAAAAAATAAGGTGTATGGAACAGTTAGAACTACAATCTATTTTATTACCGGGAATCGAAGACAAGCGTCCGCTCGTGATTTCCGGACCGTGCAGTGCCGAAACCGAAGAGCAGGTCTTGACTACGGCCAAAGGATTGGCCGCCATCGGCATTCGTATCTTTCGTGCGGGTATCTGGAAGCCTCGAACCAAACCCGGCGGCTTTGAAGGAGTAGGCACCATTGGACTGCAATGGTTGAAAAAGGTAAAGGAAGAGACGGGCATGTACGTCGCTACCGAGGTGGCCACGAGAGATCATGTTTTTGAAGCCTTAAAGGCCGGAGTCGACGTTTTATGGATCGGTGCGCGAACAGCCGTCAATCCGTTTGCCATGCAAGATGTAGCCGACGCGCTGCGAGGGGTCGACATACCCGTGCTGGTCAAAAACCCGGTCAATCCCGATCTGGAGCTATGGATCGGCGCCATCGAGCGGCTTTACGGGGCGGGCATCCACCGCATCGGGGCGGTACATCGCGGGTTCAGTTCGTTCGACAAGAAGATGTATCGCAATCTTCCGCTCTGGCATATCGCCATCGAGTTGCGTCGCCGCATGCCGAACTTACCGATCATTTGCGACCCCAGCCATATCGGAGGCAAACGCGAACTGATCGCCTCACTCTGTCAGCAGGCGATGGACTTGAATTTCGACGGGTTGATCATCGAATCGCATTGCGCTCCCGACCACGCGTGGAGCGATGCGGCACAGCAGATTACACCCGATGTGCTGGATTATGTACTGAACCTGCTCGTCATCCGCGAGTCGAATCAGACGACCGAGAATCTGCACGAATTGCGCCGACAAATCGACGGGATCGACGAGAATCTGCTTGAGCTGCTGGCCAAACGCATGCGCATCTCGCGAGAGATCGGGGTATATAAAAAAGAACACCAAATGCCGGTACTGCAAACGCCTCGCTACGGAGAGATTCTGGAAAATCGCACGAAGGCAGGCATGGCCATGGACCTGAATCCCGACTTCGTACTGGCCATCCTGAAAGAGATTCACGAGGAGTCGGTACGCCAGCAAATGATTGTCATGAACGAATAAATCGAACAAACAATGAAAATATTGATTTTGGGAGCGGGAAAGATGGGGGCTTTCTTTACCGACCTGCTGAGTTTCGACCACGAGGTGGCCGTACTTGAACAAGACCCCAAACGGATGCGTTTTATCTACAATGCCTTGCGCATGCAATCGGTCGACGAGATCGACGCGTTTGCCCCCGAGATGGTCATCAACTGCGTGACGCTGACCCAAACGATCGAGGCTTTCCGAAGCGTATTGCCGCACCTTCGGCCCTATTGCATCATTGCCGACATCGCTTCGGTGAAAACGAACCTGCTGGAATTCTACAAAGACTGCGGATTTCCCTATGTCTCTACCCATCCGATGTTCGGGCCTACGTTCGCGAACCTCGGCAACCTGATGCAGGAGAACGCCATCATCATCTCCGAAGGCGATCACCTCGGCAGAATCTTCTTCAAAGATTTATATGAAAGACTGAAATTGAATATTTTCGAATATACATTCGAGGAGCACGATAAAGTCGTCGCTTACTCGTTGGGCATTCCGTTCGCTTCGACATTCGTCTTTGTCGCAACGATGGTACATCAGGATGCGCCGGGAACGACTTTCAGACGCCACATGAAAATCGCGCGAGGCGTCCTTTCCGAAGATGATTATCTGCTGAGCGAAATCTTGTTTAATCCACGCACGCCGAGGCAGATCGACCGTATCCAGCGCGAGCTGGACGAATTACAGAAAATCATCGCCGAGCGCGATACGGAGGCAATGCGAGGCTATTTGGCGCGTCTGCGCAAAAAAATCGAATAGAGTCAAACGCGTAACCGGAAAACTTTTTACCTTTACGCGGTTTAAAATAGAAAAAATATGGCTTCGGCAGGAAAAGAAAAATATTGGAAATATTCGCTCGGTATCCTGATCTTGTTGTTGGGATGGGTGATTGTTAAGGAATTGTGGGTGTTTGTAAACGGGCTACTTGGGGCTTTCACTATTTTTGTGATCGTACGCCGACAAATGATTTACCTGACAGAGAAGAAAAAGATGAATCATGTTCTGGCCACGTTCCTTATCCTGTTCGAAGTAGCGGTCGTTATTACGGTTCCGCTGTATTTTATGGTTTCGGCGTTGCTGGGAAAAGTACAGGACATCAACATGGACATTTCATCCCTGCAAAAAATGATTGAAAATCTGGAGATGCAACTTCAGCAACGATTCGGCTACGATTTGTTCTCGTCCGAGAATCTGACAACGGCTACGAGCTATATCAGTACAGCCATACAGTACCTTATCAGTCAGATGAGCAGTATGGTCGTGACCGTTGTGGTGCTGATTTTCTTGTTGTATTTCATCCTGCTTAATTTCCGGGCGATTGAGCAGTATTTCTATGAATTGCTCCCATTTAACCCTGAGAATAGGAAAGATATTGCCAACGAAGTATACGTTATGGTACGTTCCAACGCGATCGGTATCCCTTTACTTGCCGTCATACAAGGCTTGATTGCCTACATCGGGTATCTGATATTCGGTGTGCCGAGCGCTTTGCTTTTCGGTTTTCTGACGTGCTTTTCAACCATCATTCCATTGGTTGGCACCGGCATCGTATGGGTACCGATCGTGGTGTACCTGATGTTGGTCGGCGATTGGACGAACGCGATCGGCTTGGGAGCATTCTGCGCCATCATCCTCACGAATATCGACAATGTGATCCGTTTCGTCCTTCAGAAAAAACTGGCCGATACGCATCCGCTGATCACCGTTTTCGGCGTAATTCTCGGCCTGTCGGTTTTCGGATTCTGGGGGATCATTTTCGGCCCGCTGTTGCTCTCCATCTTTTTTCTGCTGATCAAAATGTTTAAGACCGAATATCTGGACAAAGGCAAGATGTGATAACGGCTATTCCTTGACTCGGTCACTGATAAACTCGTTCGTATATTTCAGCAACTCCGTAAAGTGACGGGAAAAACGCATGGACTCTTCGTGTCGGATGGTAATAAATTTTTCACGCCCGTCCGCTTGATAGGCAATTTGGTAGATCATGTCGGCTACAGGCTGATCCGGTTCCTTCTCAAAGCCGTATGAATTGTTCATGTCGAAAAGCTTACTTTTTGCCAGTAACGATTTGAATCGCGCATATTCCTCGTCGGTCAGTGTCCCTTCCGCACGGTAAGGTTCGTACTGTTCAAAACGGATGTTTTGCTTCTCTACGACGTAATGCCCCAGGCTGTCTAACGAGAAAAAAAGCCGATACGTTCGGGTACTCTCCAGCACGTAGGTATAAGCAAAATTCTTCGGTTCGCTTCCTCCGCAACGGGTCAGCAACACCACGGTGAGCAAAAGCGGAAAGATTGTTTTAAAAAATGTCTTCATCTGTTCGTTGTGTTTTGTAATTCTTCTCCCCCTTATACCGAATGTCATGATCCGGACAAAGGGAGAGAAGTGAAAAGTAGTAAAAAATAGTATAGCTGTCCGATAAAATACAAGCGTTCTTTCGTCCTCTATCATCCGAAAAGACTTCTTGATCTTAAGGAAGCACTCATTCATCTTAAGGAAACGATCCTTCATCTTAAGGAAGCATTCCTTCATCTTAAGGAAGTGTTCCTTCATCTTAAGGAAACGATCCTTCACCTTAAGGAAGCGTCCTTCATCTTAAGGAAACGATCCTTCACCTTAAGGAAGCATTCCTTCATCTTAAGGAAACGATCCTTGACCTTAAGGAAGCGTTCCTTCATCTTAAGGAAACGATCCTTCACCTTAAGGAAGCGTCCTTCATCTTAAGGAAACGATCCTTAACCTTAAGGAAGTGTTCCTTCATCTTAAGGAAACGATCCTTGACCTTAAGGAAGCGTTCCTTCATCTTAAGGAAACGTTGCTTGACCTTAAAGGCCTCATTCTTCAAGTAAAAGAACGATGGCTGTCCGATAAGAAAAACGTCCGATTTATTTTTACCGGACAGCTATATTAAAGAACATAACCTGCTTCAGGTTCCGCATTTGCATCCGGCGCATCGAGCCAATTCGCCGCGGAAGCGTTTTTCGACAAGCAGATGCAGACGGTCTTTTAAGGCTTCGAGCCGGACATGGTCAATCACATCCGACATAAAAGCGACACTGAGCAGCATTCGCGCCTCTTCGTAAGGAAGGCCGCGACTTTGCATGTAAAAGAGTGCCTGTTCATCAAGTTGACCGGTCGTCATGCCATGCGAGCATTTCACGTCGTCGGCATAAATTTCGAGCTGCGGCTTGCTGTACATGCGGGCATCGGGCGTAAGGCACATGTTACGGTTCGTCTGGTAAGCTTGTGTTTTCTGAGCGCCTTCGTTCACCAGAATCCGCCCGCTGAAAACCCCTACCGCCCGCTCGTCGAGCACGTTTTTAAATAGTTCGACGCTGGTGCAATGCGGCACGGCATGCGTAATATGCGTGTACGTATCCACCTGCTGATCCCGGTCTTCGATAGCCATTCCACAGAGTGTGGCCTCTGCTCCCTCACCATTCAGACGAATCCGGTAATTATTACGGGTCAGTCCGTTATTAAGCGTTATACCGTTGACCAAGACATTGGACGAAGCCGCCTGTTCGACGTAGAGCGACGAAAAACGCGTAGTCGAAGCCGAACTTTCTTCCAGATCATAGTAGTCGAAGAATGCTCCTTCTTCGGCAAAGATTTCAACGACCTGCGTGGCTAAGAATTTAACATCATCCATGCTGTGATCGCAGACAAGCAGTCTGGCCGACGCGTGCGGCTCCATGATGATCAACACGCGACGGTTCGCCATCAGGTCGACCGTACTGCGTAAAATATTAATCAATTGTACGGGACGTTCGACGTGGACGCCACGCGGCACATAAAGCACGAAGCCGTCTTGTGCCAGCATCGTATTGAGAGCGCTGACGGCATCGGCCGAAGTATCGGCGGCCTTGCCATAGTAGCGCGAAGCCACATCAGGGTGAAGCTCGGCAAAGGCGTGCATGCCACCCGCATATACCCCTTCGGGCAATGAAGCTTTCGGTAACGTATCGGTATGAAACGAATCGTTGACCACGAAATAGAGCGAGGTACTCATGTTCGGCACATCGCAGCGGAACACGTCCGAAGGGTTGGTGGGCACATGCAGACGGGTCAGATTCACCCCATAGTCAGGCGCAAACGCCTTGGCAACATCGGTATAGCGATAGTCTTCGTGCCGGGGGGAAGGAAATCCCGCCTGCTCGAAATCGGCCAGCGCCTGCGTCCGTAGAGCGTTCATAAACGCCGGCGCATGATGACGGAGCACATCTTCGTGCTGCGTAAAAAGATCGACGTATTGTTTTTCCGGATGCATCGTATGCTTATCCGGTATATGCACACTGTTCATCTCTCCGTCAATCGTTAGTTTTCAACCAGTCGTATCCTTTCTTTTCCAAATCGAGGGCAAGTTCGGCTCCGGCAGTTTTCACAATACGTCCTTCGTAGAGGACATGCACGACATCGGGCTTGATATAATCGAGCAGACGCTGATAGTGAGTGATGATAATCGACGCATTATCGGGCGACTTGAGTTTGTTTACCCCGTTAGCTACGACGCGCAACGCATCGATATCGAGGCCGCTGTCCGTCTCGTCCAGAATCGCCAAGGTCGGATTGAGCATGGCCATCTGAAAAATCTCGTTGCGTTTCTTCTCTCCTCCGGAAAAACCCTCATTGACGCTACGGCTCATCAACTTATTATCAAGCTCCACAATCTCGCGTTTCTCACGCATCATCTTCAGAAAATCAGAAGCCGACACCGGCTCTTCATTTCGATATTCACGTTGTGCATTTACCGCAGCCCGCATGAAATTGACCATGCTGACTCCCGGGATTTCTACCGGATACTGGAAGCTGAGGAACATCCCCTCGCAACTCCGCTCTTCGGGCGACAGTTCCAAGAGGTCTTTGCCCTTATACATCACGGTTCCTTTCGTCACCGTAAACGCCGGATTACCGACGAGCACACTGCTGAGCGTGCTTTTACCGGAACCGTTCGGCCCCATAATCGCGTGTATTTCACCTTTCCTGACGGTCAGGTTAAGTCCCCTGAGAATCTCTTTACCATCGACCTCAGCGTACAAATCTTTTATTTCTAACAAGATCTCTCCCATAATTCCATTCAATCTTAATTCCAAAATAACATGTCTAATAACAAATATAACAAACTTTCCCCGTCCTGTTCCGAAAACCGGAACGGAAAAGTTACTTTTACTCCCAACCCCAATTGATGATACATCCCCTTGTCGTGATAGTAAAAAGAAGGGCTGTCTTGTGTCCGGCCTTCAATGGTGGTGCGGGAATCTATTCCCATCATGAAATCGTACCGGATCGTGAAAGCCACGGAGGAAAACAGATAAATATCCGCTCCGACACCCGGCGCGAACGAAATCAGCGGATTCCGATAGCGATGCTCGGCAGTGTAGGACGCGTTCATAGGCTCTCCGACCTGCTCGAACCGTCTTCGCCAATTGACTTGGCCTCTGGCCGCAAGGTAAGGCTGGAAAAAAATACGCTCGTTGAGGAAGTAACGCTTTACTCCACCTTGCAAGCCTTCCATCGTACGCACCTGACGGTTATAATGGACCTCGGTCAGAAAATAACCAAGCTCGGCCGTCCACTTCTCGGCGAAAGAATATTCTCCCATGACCGAAAAGCCCCCGAAGTCTCCTTTGTTCGGCATGCTTGCCGAATGACGCGCGGGCACAGGAGATGCCAGTATATTCGTCGTATAATTAATTGCCCATCGACTTTCGTCCGACTGTGCCTGTATGATACACACGGGCAGCAGGGCAAACCACAACAACAATATACGCAGCCAAGGTGTCATCCCACACTTCCTTCCAACGAGATAGCCAACAATTTCTGCGCTTCTACCGCAAACTCCATCGGCAGCTTATTCATCACCTCGCGAGCATATCCGCCGACAATCAGGCTCACGGCTTTCTCGGTATCGATACCGCGCTGGTTACAATAGAATAACTGTTCTTCATTGACTTTCGAAGTCGTTGCTTCGTGCTCTACAACAGCCGTTTCGTTCTGTATATCGACATAGGGGAACGTATGCGCACCGCAGGTAGAGCTGAGCAACAAGCTGTCGCACTGACTGTGATTACGCGCTCCTTCGGCACGGGCGGCGACTTTTACCATCCCCCGGTAACTATTATGACTGTGACCGGCCGAGATTCCTTTCGATACGATCGTACTGCGTGTGTTTCGTCCCAAGTGGATCATCTTTGTACCCGTGTCGGCTTGTTGGTGATTATTCGTCACGGCGACAGAATAAAATTCTCCGACCGAGTTGTCGCCGGCCAGAATACACGACGGATATTTCCACGTAATGGCCGATCCTGTTTCTACCTGCGTCCACGAAATCTTGCTGCCCTCACCTTTGCAGATCCCCCGTTTAGTCACAAAATTATAAATCCCGCCGTTGCCGTTCTTATCGCCCGGATACCAGTTCTGCACGGTCGAATATTTTACTTCGGCACGCCTGTGAGCAATGATCTCCACAATGGCTGCGTGCAGCTGGTTCTCGTCACGCATCGGTGCGGTACATCCTTCGAGGTAGCTGACATACGACTCGTCGTCGGCTACGATCAGGGTTCGCTCAAACTGTCCCGTGTTGGCGGCATTGATCCGGAAATACGTGCTCAATTCCATCGGACAGCGCACGCCTTTGGGGATATACACGAACGATCCGTCGGAAAAGACGGCCGAGTTCAACGCCGCAAAGAAGTTATCGCGATACCCCACTACGCTTCCCATATATTGTTTGACCAAATCCGGATGATGCTTTACCGCTTCGCTGAACGAACAGAAGATGATGCCTTTCTCGGCCAACGTTTCCTTAAATGTCGTTTTCACCGAGACGCTGTCCATCACGGCATCGACCGCCATCCCGCTCAGGATCTTCTGCTCATGAAGAGGAATACCGAGTTTGTCGAATGTTTTCAGCAGTTCGGGGTCAACCTCATCGAGGCTTTTCGGCCCTGCTTTCGTCTTCGGTGCGGCATAATAAATGATATCCTGATAGTCGATAGGCGGAATCTTCAGATGTGCCCATGTAGGCATCTCGAGCGTTTGCCAGTGACGCAACGCCTTGAGCCGGAAATCAAGCAACCATTCCGGCTCTTCCTTTTTGGCGGAAATCATGCGCACCACTTCCTCGTCTAATCCGCGATGCAACATATCGGTCTCGATCTCTGTCGTAAAACCGTATTTATATTCGCTACCGGTTATTTCGTCTAAGATCGGGTCTGTATTTTTTTTTGTTGTATCCATGTTAATTTTTCTTCCTTACAAATAAATCGGCCGGATAGATTGCCGGCACAGCTTCTTTTACATAATCATATAAACGGGATTCTACCTTCGTTTGTTGTGTGAGAATCACGGAACGACGATCTACGCCTTCCAACAGGTTCAGTGTCAGACTAACGATAAACAAAGCGACAACAGCCCCGAAGACAGCGCCGGCCAAATGATTGACAAAGCTCAGGGGCGTCGCATCCATGACCTTATGTACCCAGCCTCCGACCAGCGTAACAACCATAAGAATGCACACGAAAGCAAGCACATAACTAACGACAGTCACGCTGTTTTCCGGGAACCAACCGGTCTGTAAAATATATTCGCGGATGAACACGGCCACCTTTGCACACAGGTAGATAGCTGCAAGCAACGCGAGTAATGCAACGATCTGACGGATAAATCCGTCTGCCCATCCTTTGAGGAAACCGGCCCCGACAAGGCAGATAATGACAATATCCAACCAGTTCATCCGCTCAAAGCATTATAATGTTTTCTTTATCTCAATCTCATCGAACGGCTCAATCATATCACCCACCTGTACATCGTTGTAATTATTGACAAAGATACCGCATTCCTGTCCGGTTACCACTTCCTTCACCTCGTCTTTGAAACGTTTCAACGAACTGAGCTCTCCCGTATGAATGACAATACCGTCACGAATTACACGTACTTTGTTCGTGCGTTTGATCTTGCCCTCTTTCACGATACAGCCGGCCACCGTACCGACTTTCGAAATCTTGAACACCTGCTGTACTTCCACATTCCCACAGATTTCTTCCTTAATCTCCGGCGAAAGCATACCTTCCATCGCCGATTTCACTTCTTCGATCGCATCGTAGATAATCGAGTACAAGCGGATTTCCACACCTTCTTTGTCGGCCAGTTTACGTGCCGACGCTGCCGGACGAACCTGAAAACCGATAATGATGGCATCTGACGATACGGATAATTCGACATCCGATTCGGAAATTTGACCGACCGCTTTATGAATGACATTCACCTGAATTTCTTCCGTCGAAAGGTTGATCAAAGAGTCGGACAAGGCTTCGACCGAACCGTCGACATCGCCCTTGACAATGAGGTTGAGCTCGTGGAAGTCTCCGAGGGCACGACGACGTCCCAGCTCTTCGAGTCCGAAACGTTTCTGGGTACGCAGTCCCAATTCACGCTGCAATTGTTCGCGACGACTGGCAATCTCACGTGCCTCCTGCTCCGTTTCAAGGACATTCAGGGTATCGCCGGCCTGTGGTGCTCCATCTAATCCGAGAATCAATACCGGTTCCGACGGCCCCGCGCTTTCAACACGCTGATTCCGTTCGTTAAACATCGCCTTGAGACGCCCGTAGTGCGTACCGGCCAATACGATATCCCCTTGTCGCAACGTACCGTTGCTCACCAGCACCGTAGCCACATAGCCTCGTCCCTTATCGAGCGACGACTCGATGACCGAAGCCGTTGCACGCTTCTTGGGATTGGCTTTCAGTTCGAGCAAGTCTGCTTCGAGCAAGACCTTTTCCAGCAGGTCTTGCACGCCAATGCCTTTTTTGGCGGAAATTTCCTGACTTTGATACTTTCCGCCCCAGTCTTCTACCAGATAGTTCATCTGCGAAAGCTCTTCTTTGATTTTGTCCGGATTCGCTCCGGGCTTATCGATCTTGTTAATGGCGAAAACGATCGGTACTCCCGCAGCCGATGCATGGTTGATGGCCTCGACCGTTTGAGGCATGACGCTGTCGTCGGCCGCCACAATAATAATCGCAATATCCGTCACCTTGGCACCGCGAGCACGCATGGCCGTAAACGCTTCGTGACCGGGAGTATCCAAGAAGGTGATATGGCGTCCATCGGACAACTTCACATTGTACGCACCGATATGCTGTGTAATTCCGCCCGCTTCACCGGCAATCACATTGGCATTCCGAATATTGTCGAGCAAGGATGTTTTTCCGTGATCCACGTGTCCCATCACCGTCACAATCGGCGGACGCGGCTCCCAATCTTCCGGATTATCCTCTTCTTCTTTAATCGCTTCGGATACTTCGGCACTTACATATTCCGTCTTGAATCCGAACTCTTCCGCTACGATGTTGATCGTCTCGGCATCGAGACGCTGATTGATCGACACCATCATGCCGATGCTCATACAGGTAGAGATCACCTCCGAGACAGAGATATCCATCATGTTTGCCAAATCGTTAGCCGTCACAAACTCGGTCAGCTTCAATACCTTGCTTTCCTTTGCTTCTTCAAGCTGCAATTCCTGTTCACGGTGTGCTACGGCATCGCGCTTCTCACGACGATATTTGGCGCCTTTGTTCTTTCCTCCTTTACTTGTGAGACGAGCCAACGTTTCTTTCACCTGCTTCTGTACATCTTCCTCACTGATCTCGGCACGAACCGGCTTCTTCAGTCGTTTCCCTCCGTGATCATGACCGCGCCCGTGATCATCGCGGCGAGTATTGGTACCCACCGTCGCGTTGATATCGATTTTATCCTTCTTGATCCGTTTACGTTTCTTTTTTCCGCTCTCGCCCGTTGTCGATGCTGTATTGGCCGTACCCACAGCGCCGGTTGCAGGCTTCGGCTTATGATCCGCCGGTGTCTGCTGTTTACGTTTCTCTTCGCGTTCTTTTCTGCGCTCTTCTTTGCTCTTCTTCTTAGGACGCATCGACTGGTTGATCGACGCCAAATCTATTTTGCCTGTTACTTTAATGGTCGATTCCAATTTCGGCTGTCCTAAGCGGAAAATTTCCTCTTCCTGCTTGGGGGCCGGTTCGCTCTCCGGCTCCTTCGGTAGCGCCTCGACCGTTTTTTCTTCGGTTTGAGTCGTTACTGCCGGCTCTTCCTCTTTGCTTTCGGCCGGCTCTTCTGCGGAATGAGGCTCCGGCGTCTGCACCTCTTGCACTTCGACAGACGGTGCGGAGATCGGTACGACTTCAGGCTCCGGGGCTTGTACCGGCTCCGGTTGCTGTACTTCTTCGACCTTCTTCACTTCTTCTACCGGAGCAACAGTAGGCATGACCTCTTCTTTCTCTTCTTTCTCCTCTTTCTTCGTCCGCTTGGTACTCTCTTTCTTCGGCTCACCGATTCCCGAAAGATCAATCTTGCCTTTCGTTACGAACTTGGGCTTGATCTCATCCGGAATTTCCGTTTTCATCACCTCCGGTTCTTTTTTCGCCTTTTCTTCTTCTTTCTCTTTTTGCTTTTGGGGAGATTCCTTTACAACCGGTGCTTTCGGAGCGGCTTTCTCAAGCAGACGGCGACGTTCGGCCTCCGACAGATTTTTTCCGAATTCTTTGACCAGCAACGCATATTGATCATCCTGAATCCGAACATTGGGATTGCTGTCGATTTCATGTCCTTTGGCGTGCAGAAAATCGACGACCGTCTGAAGACCGACATTTAAGTCTTTGAGTACTTTGTTTAATTTAACAGGCATATATATTTCTTCTTGTATAGGTCTCGTATGTTATTCCTTCTCTTCTTCTTGTTCTTCATTTTCCGTGTCCTGCTCTGTTGACACAGGCTCCGGTACGTCTATTTCCGAGTCCATCGAATCCTCTTCTTCGGCAGGTTCAAAATCGGGATCGGATACTTCTTCATCTTCAAATTCGGAAGAGAGAATGCTCAATACGTCATCGACCGTTTGTTCCTCCAGATCGGCACGCTCCATAATCTCTTCGCGCGAAAGGGCAAGTACGGCCTTAGCTGTGTTGCAGCCGATATTCTTCAACGCATCGATCACCCACATATCGATCTCGTCCGCAAACTCATCCAGATAAATATCTTCCTCGTCGGCGGCATCGATATCGCGGAACACGTCGATCGTATAATCCGTCAGCATACTGGCCAACTTGATATTCAGCCCGTTTTTACCGATAGCCAAAGAGACTTCTTCGGGGCGCAAGAAGACTTCCGCCTTATGTTCTTCCTCATCCACCCGGATCGACGATATCTTGGCCGGACTCAGCGCACGCTGAATAAACAACGATGTATTACTCGTATAGTTGATTACATCGATATTCTCGTTTCGAAGCTCCCGCACGATTCCGCGGATACGTGAGCCTTTCATTCCGACACACGCCCCGACAGGGTCTATCCGATCGTCATACGATTCAACGGCGATTTTGGCTCGCTCCCCCGGAATACGCGCAATGGCTTTAATGGTGATCAGGCCATCGTTGATTTCAGGCACTTCAAGCTCGAACAAACGTTGCAAAAAGACCTTATCGGTTCGCGAGAGATAAATCTTCGTATTGTTATTATCATTATCTACCCGCTGCACAATGGCACGTACCGATTCGCCTTTACGATAAAAATCGCTCGGAATCTGCTCAGCTTTAGGTAAGAGTAACTCGTTACCGTCATCGTCTAACAGCAAGACTTCTTTCTTCCAGACCTGATAAACGTCGGCTGTTACGATCGAGCCGATCAAGTCTCTGTATTTGGCATATAAATTATCTTTTTGGAGCTCCAGAATCTTCGAAGCAAGCGTCTGGCGTAAATTCAAAATGGCACGACGTCCGAAGTCCGCAAAATGCACTTCGTCCGTCACTTCTTCGCCCACTTCACAGTCGGCATCGATCTTTTGTGCTTCACTTAATGCGACTTCCAGATTCGGGTCTTCCACATGGCCGTCCTCCACGACCATACGGTTTCGCCAGATCTCAAAATCACCTTTTTCCGGATTGATGATCACGTCGTAGTTCTCATCCGTCCCGAACATCTTGGCGATCACATTGCGGAATGATTCTTCCAGCACGTTGATCATCGTGTCTTTATCTATACTCTTTAATTCTTTGAATTCCTGCAATGTATCAATCATACTGACTGTTTCTTGTCTTCTCGCCATAAAATTTCCTATTTGAATCTGATTATATTTCTCGTATACTTTATCTTGTCATAGGGATAAGCCTCGTCTGTCCAAACCGTCACTTTACGTTTGGCACCCTCCGGTTTCACCTGCCGACCTACCGTCACGACAAGTCCTGTATCATCGGCCGACTTTAACTGTCCGGAGAGTTTCTCACCACTCTTCAACAGCACTTCGACTTCATTCCCTATATTTTTCAGATACTGACGAAGCACTTTAAAAGGCGACGTCAGTCCGGCCGAAGTTACTTCCAACTCATAATCTTCGACATCCCGGTCCAGTCCTGCTTCGATATGGCGACTTAAAGCCACACAATCGTCAATACCGACAGCCTGATCATGGTCTATTTCCACCACGATGAAATTGTCCGGAGCAACGGTTACATCGACCAAATAACACTCCGAATCCGCCAAATAAGCCTCGGCCAAATCGGCCACTATCTTCGTTTCAATCATCTCTATAATAGAAAGAAGGGGACTACTCGTCCCCGCCTCCTCTTCGTCTTAATCGGCCGCAAATATACAATAAATCAGCCTTTTCACCAAGAAAAAAAACGACAATTTATTCTTTTACTTTTTTGAAAAGCATTCAAATATTTTTAAATCAGCGAAATAAACAGGATGTTTGTTTTTTTATACCATCTTTCTTGTAAAGTCTCATCCTTTTTTGTATCTTGCGCGCCATCATCACAAAACAGAAAAACAGGATGAAGAAGGAAAAATTTCATATCGAGTATATTTTCGACAAAGTTTCGAATCGCAGCCTGTGGAACCATGTAACAACAGCCCTCGGATTGTCCTCCTGGTTTGCCGACACCGTAGATATCAGGGGAAACATCTGCACATTCACATGGAAAAAGATGCAGGAACAAGCCGAGATCATCGATATCAAACCCGAAGTCAGCGTTCGTTATCGCTGGGTGGAAGAAGAAGATGAAAACGCGTACTTCGAATTCATCATCCACACCATCGAGCTTACCGGCTCTACCGCGCTTGAGATTACGGATTTTGCGGAACCCGACGAGAAGATGGACGCCATCGATCTGTGGGATTCGCAGGTGGAAGTGCTTAAACGAACCTTGGGGATTTAATGTTGTTTCACATCTTGATGTGATGTATTGTCTCTTTTTACACTACTTTTGTGGTTGATTTAAAAGGACATCATGGGGATTAAACGACTGTATCTCTTTTTATTGAAAACATTCATGCCGATATTCTTGATGACTTTCGGCATTTGCATGTTTATTGTCCTGATGCAGTTTCTTTGGAAATACGTAGACGAAATGGTCGGCAAAGGGCTTGAAATCAATGTTCTTGCCGAGATGTTTTTCTATGCCGCCCTATCCCTTGTACCCCTCGCATTACCTTTGGCAATTTTGTTGGCTTCGCTGATGACGTTCGGGAACTTGGGAGAACAGCTCGAACTGCTGGCCATGAAGTCGGCCGGGATTTCTTTGCCTCGCATCATGCTCCCGTTTATCATTCTCTTATCGTTCGTTGCCGTGGGTGCATTCTTTTTCCAGAACAACATCATCCCCCTCTCGCAGGTTAAAATGTGGACGCTCCTGGGTTCCATCAGAGCCAAATCGCCCGAACTACAGATCCCGGAGAGCACATTCTCCAATCAGATCGAAGGTTACAACCTTTATGTCAAAAAGAAAGACAAAGACGGACGACTCAACCATCTGATGATCTATGATTACTCCGAAGGTTTTAACAATGCTCAGGTAATTGTGGCCGATTCGGGACGGATGAAAATTTCGGCCGACAAGCAGTTTCTGGTACTTCTTCTGTTCGAGGGCAAGATGTTTAAGAACTTCAACAAAGACGGTATAGGAAGCAGTGAAACGGTACCGTATATGAAGGAATCGTTCAAGACACGGGAGATGCTGATCCGCTTCGATTCGGATTTTCACCGTGCCGACGAGTCGGTCCTGCAAGACCGGTATATCGGGAAAAACCTGGCCGATCTACAATCTTCGATCGATTCGATGACGCTTCATCTGGATAGCATCAAGCAACTGAATGCAACAGCTATCTACCGGCAATCATACCGAAGAGAGCTGGAAGGAGTAAGGCCGGAAGAAGACACGGCGGCAGAACAGGGCTCTGTATCTGCGGAAGAAATCCCGGACTTCGACCGTCTCTACCGGGAATTATCGACAGGCAGACAGGCTTCCATCCTTCGCCAAGCCAGAAATGCGCTGGAAACGACGAAGGCCGACTACGATTTCAAGGCTGCGGTATTATCCAGCGATGAGAGGGAGATGCGTCGTCATCATACCGAAATGCACCAAAAGTTCACGCTTTCGTTTGCCTGCCTGATCTTCTTTTTTATCGGTGCACCGCTCGGCGCCATCATCCGCAAGGGCGGACTGGGCATGCCGGTCGTGATTTCCGTCTTTCTGTTCATTTTTTACTATGTTATCAATAACATCGGCCTGAAGATGGCGAGCAACGGCATGTGGCAACCATGGCAAGGTATGTGGTTAAGCTCGGCCGTGCTGCTTCCACTCGGTGTTTTCCTGACTTACAAAGCCTCGAACGACTCGGTTATCCTCAATGCCGACACGTATATCGAAGGACTGAAGAAACTGATCGGCAAACGCGCGACACGTAAGATCGAAAGGAAAGAAGTGATCATGTTCCATGTCGACTATACGCAGTGGGAAGCACAAATCAAGGACCTGAAAGAGCAATGCGAAGCATATCTGAAACGTTCCAAACGATGGATGTCGTATTTTCGTTTCTGGGAGCAGGGGGGCAAAGACCCGGAAGCCGAACGGATCTCCGTGCAGTTGGAAGAACTGGTTGCCGAAGGAACTAACTCCGACCGCCATCTGGTGCTGAATAAACTGATGGATTACCCGATCCTGAACGGATACCATCTGATTCATTTCCGGATAAGCCCGACGGTAGGGAAAATATTGGGCTGGCTTTTTCCCATCGGTCTGCCGATCTATCTGCTGGCCACTTATCGTCGCAAACTGCTGTTGCACGACATACGAACCATTGCTCATGTGAGTAATGAACTTTTGAATATTCTAAAAAAATAAACTATATGAACCGATTGAACACGATTGAAGAAGCAATTGAAGATTTCCGCGAAGGGAAGTTTCTGATCGTCGTCGATGACGAAGATCGGGAGAACGAAGGGGATTTCATTATCGCCGCAGAGAAAATCACTCCGGAGAAGGTCAATTTTATGCTGGCTAACGGCCGGGGCGTACTTTGCGCACCGATTACGGAAGAACGGTGCGAAGAATTGGAGCTGAACATGCAGGTGATTCATAATACGTCCATGCTCGAAACGCCGTTTACCGTTACGGTAGACAAGCTGGGAGGAGGATGCACGACGGGCGTCTCGATCCATGATCGGGCGCAAACGATTCTGGCGCTTGCCGACCCGGCTACGAAGCCGTCCGACTTGGGACGCCCGGGACATGTGAATCCGTTACGCGCACGCTCAAGAGGAGTCTTGCGCCGCGCGGGACATACCGAGGCCACGGTCGATATGGCACGGCTGGCCGGGCTCTATCCGGCCGGGGCACTGATCGAAATCCTGAACGAAGACGGGACGATGGCGCGTATGCCGGAACTAATCAAAGTCTCGAAAAAATTCGGCATCAAAATCATCACCATACGCGACCTGATTGCCTACCGCCTCCGAACGGAGTCGCTCGTAGAGAAGGGGGTCGAAGCCGATCTTCCGACCGAGCACGGACGTTTCCGCATCATTCCTTTCCGCCAAAAAAGCAACGGGGCGGAACATGTGGTGCTGGTCAAAGGCGAACTGAAACCGGACGAGCCGGTACTCGTGCGCGTACACTCGTCGTGCATGACAGGCGATATCTTCAGCTCGATGCGATGCGATTGCGGCGAGCAACTGCACAAGGCCATGCGCCTCATTGAGCAGGAAGGTAAAGGAGTGGTGCTCTACCTGAATCAGGAAGGGCGCGGTATCGGGCTGATGGACAAGATTCACGCATATAAGCTGCAAGAAGAAGGTCTGGACACGGTCGAGGCCAACTTGAAGCTCTGCCATCAGGCCGACGAGCGCGACTATGGTGTGGGAGCGCAGATATTGCGTCAGATCGGCGTGACGAAGATGCGCCTGATGACGAACAACCCCGTCAAACGTGTCGGGTTGGAAGCATACGGGCTGGAAGTAGTCGAAAACATCCCGATCGAGGTGCCGCCCAACGAGCATAACGAGTTTTACATGCGTACCAAGAAAGAGCGTATGGGACATCAATTGCAGAACATTAAATAGCAGAATCATTCTATTGAAAAACATACAGATATATGGAACAAGTATCAGCACGTTTGGCCAGCCTTTCGACATCGGCGACGCTGGCCATGTCGCAAAAAAGTAGCGAACTGAAAGCGCAGGGGGTAGACATCATTAACCTGAGCGTGGGCGAACCGGATTTCTTTACGCCCGATCATATCAAGGCGGCGGCCAAGAAAGCCATCGACGAGAATTTCTCGTTCTATTCGCCGGTGCCCGGTTACATGGATTTGCGGAAAGCGATTGTCGACAAACTGAAAAACGAGAACGGTCTCGATTACACGGTCGATCAGATCATCGTATCGAACGGAGCCAAACAGTCGGTCTGCAATACGCTGCTAAGTATCATCAATCCGGGCGATGAGGTGATCGTGCCCGCTCCCTACTGGGTGAGCTATGTGGAGATGGTGAAACTCGCCGAAGGCACGAATGTGATCATTCCGGCCGGTATCGATCAGGATTTCAAAATCACAGCGGCACAACTCGAAGCGGCGATCACGCCTCGCACGCGGGCATTGATGCTCTGTTCGCCGTCGAACCCGACCGGCAGTGTGTACAGCCGCGAAGAACTTCAGTCGCTCGTAGAAGTGTTAGTCAAACATCCGAACATCATCGTACTGTCTGACGAAATCTACGAACATATTAATTATGTAGGGAAACATGCGAGTATCGCGCAGTTTCCGGAGATAAAGGATCGGGTCGTAATCATCAACGGCGTATCGAAAGCGTACGCCATGACCGGTTGGCGCATCGGATTCATCGCCGCGCCGCTGTGGATTGCCAAGGCGACGAACAAATTGCAGGGACAATATACGTCGGGTGCCAGCTCCATCGCGCAGAAAGCCGCCAAAGAAGCTTTTGCCGGCGATCAGCGTTGCGTGGAGGAGATGCGACAGGCCTTTATGCGCCGACGCGATCTGATCTGCCGCCTCTGCCGTGAGATTCCGGGCGTTCAGCTCTCCGTGCCTGAAGGAGCTTTTTATATTTTCCCCGATGTGAGCAGCTACTTCGGCAAAAGCGCCGGCGAACGAACCGTAAAGAACGCGGCCGATCTGGCGATGTATCTGCTCGAAGTAGCCCATGTGGCTACGGTAGGTGGCGACTCATTCGGTGCCCCCGAATGCATCCGCCTCTCATACGCCACCTCGGACGAGAACCTGACCGAGGCGATGCGTCGCATCACCGAAGCACTGGCGAAACTGAAATAAGTTAAAGCCCAATCATCAAACGGCACCGGGGGGGGGGACGCTTCCGGTGTCGTTTTGTTTGAAAAACTCCCGGCACAACGGAAGATTCCCAAGCACTGCTCGAAGACCTCTCGGCATAACGGGAGATTCCCGAGCATTGCTCGAAGACTTCTCGGCACAACGAAAGATTCTAAAACATTGCTCGAAGACTTCTCGGCATAACGAGAGATTCCCAAGCATTGCTTGAAGACCTCTCAGCACAACGAGAGATTCTAAAACATTGCTCGAAGACTTCTCGGCACAACGGGAGATTCCCGAGCACTGCTGGAAGCATTCCGGATATCTGCGAAGAGACGATGTTTTTTCGTTCAACCACTTGGATTTGGAAAAGATTTCTTCTACTTTTGTCCTCGCTTATTCCTCGATAAAACAAGATGAAACAATTCTTTTTCCTACTGATACTTCTGCTCTTATCGACCGGCTGTCTGCGCGACGAGCTGCCGAACGCGGAAGCCGACATCCTGACATGCACCCTTGCCGAGACGTCTCTTCTCAAGCGTGAACCGATCATCGAAAACGATAAAATCACGCTCTTCGTAGAAGCCAATGCGGACCTGACCCGGCAAACGCTTTCGTTCACGCTGTCCGACGGTGCCACCATCGAACCTGCCGGAGGTACAACCCGCGACTTCTCTACGCCTCAGACATACACCGTCACATCGCAAGACGGGCAGTGGAAAAAAACGTACACCGTCTCGTTCGTGGTCGATGAACTGCCGACAAAGTATCATTTCGAAGATACGGTGGCCGAAAAGAGCGGCCGCTTCTACATTTTTGCCGAGAAGCAAAACGGACGTGTCTCGATGGAGTGGGCCAGCGGAAACCTCGGGTTTGCCATGACAGGCAACGCGCAAATCCCCGACGACTATCCCACCACCCAGTCAGCCGATGGATATACAGGTCGATGCGCGCGCCTGACGACACGCAGCACCGGCAGCTTCGGCGCGCTTGCCGGCATGCCGATTGCCGCAGGAAACCTGTTTATCGGTACATTCGATCTCCTGAGTGCGCTCAGCAGCCCGCTCAAAGCAACGCGCTTCGGATTGCCGTTCTACCGTCGGCCGCTTTATTTTTCGGGCTATTACAAATACAAGGCAGGGACAACGTATTATCAGAATGGCCAACCCACACAAACGGCAATCACCGACCGCTGTCATTTCTATGCCGTGCTGTATGAGACGGACGAGACACTCAAAACCCTCGACGGTACGAATATCCTGACGCATCCGAACGTTGTCTGCGCCGCCGTCGTCGAAGATCAGAAAGAGACGGACGAGTGGACACATTTCAGGCTCCCGTTCATCACGCGCGAAGGCAAAACCATCGATGCGGCGAAGCTGCGCAACGGCGTCTACAATCTGGCGGTCGTCTTTACGTCGAGCATCGCAGGAGCGACGTTCAGCGGCGCTCCCGGCAGCACACTTTATATCGACGAAGTAGAAATTGCTTGTGAGTAACTTATATCTTTTTCCTCTTAATGCAAACGATCGGATTACTTTCGGATACCCACGGATGGTGGGATGAGAAATACGCAACCTACTTCGCTTCGTGCGACGAGATTTGGCACGCGGGCGATATCGGTTCGGCCGATGTGGCGTTGCAACTCTCGGCGATACGCCCGCTGCGCGCTGTCTGCGGCAACATCGACGGCTACCCCGTGCGACAGATGTACCCGAAGACGCTTCACTTCACGATCGAGGACGTGTCCGTCATGATGACCCATATCGGCGGCTACCCGGGACGTTACGAGCCGGCCATACGCGCCGAGCTGTACGAGACGAAGCCACAACTGTTCGTCTGTGGACATTCCCATATCCTCAAAGTAATGTTCGACAAACGTTTGAATTGTCTATGCCTGAACCCCGGAGCGGCCGGAAAAAGCGGCTTTCATACGGTGCGCACGTTGATGCGCTTCGTCATCGACGGGGCAGACATCCGCGATATGGAGATTATCGAGTTGGCGAAACGGTAACCGGCTCCGTCTCGGTCGATACCTCGACCGGCTGCTCGCGCTTGGCCGTATATTGTTCGGCCAGCAATACGGTATGTTGCAAATAGGCATACTCCTTCTCGAAGTATTCGCTGAAAAGTCCCTGTTGCAGGTTCTCTTCGATCTGACGGGGTGTCCATAACTTCCCTTCGGCCGTTTTTACATAGTTCACGAAAGCTTCTTCGGAATGCAAGGTCAGCACGTACAACGATACGAGCTGTGTCACCCGTTCATTCTCGAACGGATAGCGAACGAGGAAATGCGGCTTGGCTTCGCTCTTGGCTAACGAACTCCCCAGCAGCTCGCGGACGGTCTGATCGAATGTCTGCTTGAAAAGCACGTACCCGTAAAACGGATGATCGAGCGCTTCGGGCGAGACTGGCTGAACAGAACTGCGTTTGACGAGGTAGAGCATCCCGTCATATACCACGGCAATGCGCACCACCGGATGACAATAATGCCGCGCCTGCGAGGTGAGGCTGACCGAATAAGCAATCCGTCCGATCACTTTGCCTTTCTTATCAAGCACGGGCAACCATTTCTCTTCCGCCAGCCCCTGCTTCATCATCGAAACGCGAATCTGCTCGTAGGCGATAATCCCCAAGCCGATAAACAAGGCTGCCTCACGGTAAAGCAGCCGTTCAACCCAGATATGCTGGTAACTTTCGGGGAGAATCATATAGAACAGAAGGATAAACAGATGCAGCGTATAGACGTTCTGAGCGATATGCGCCACAAAAAAGAACTCGTTCAAAGCCGTTCGCAACGGAGCGCGCTTCAAGGCCGGACGATTCGATTTACGTACCCAACCGACGATCGGGCGCTTCAAAAAGCCGATCACCGACAAGACGGCAACCAATAGCCATTCGGTAATGAGCGGCGAATGCAGATACAAGACCGGTTCGAGGCGCAAGAAGAGGAAGAGCGAATAGAGCACCAGCGTAATGGCTGTAGGTAAAAGCATAAACTGATACTTCCTGCCGCGAAACAGTCCCCAAAACGTAAAACAGCTGACCACACAGAACACCCCTGCGATAACGAACGAGACGATGTATGTGTAGAAATTGTTCAGAAACATGAGCAACAGCAACGGCAACAACCCGACGGCCTGATTATTCAGACCGTTACGGATATCCATGCTGTTCTTTATGCGGGTAATTTGTTCCATGCTGTATATATAACAATGTATAGGGGGGCTTTGTTGCGAATAGGAACGTTCATTCTTCAAGCACGCGCTCGGCATGGTACGACGAACGCACTAACGGCGCACTCTCGACCGAGCGAAAACCTTTTGAGAGGGCCATTTCACGATAAGCTTCGAATTGCGCGGGAGTGACGTATTCCGTCACCGGCAAGTTCTTGCGCGAAGGTTGCAGGTACTGCCCGATCGTCAGTGCCGATACGCCCACGGCGCAGGCGTCGTCCATCAGTTCCTCTACCTCGGCTACCGTCTCGCCCAGCCCGACCATGATGCCCGTCTTGGCACACAGTCCCCGCTCGGCAATGCGTTTCAATACCGACAGGCTTACTTCGTAACGTGCCGCGCTGCGTACTTGAGGCGTGAGGCGGCGCACCGTTTCGAGATTATGCGAGATGACTTCGGGCGACGCATCGATCACCTGATCGACGAGCTCCGTCCGCCCCTGAAAGTCGGGGATCAGCACTTCGAGTGTCGTCCGCGGATTGATTTCTTTGATACGCCGGATGGTCTGCACCCAGTGCTGTGCTCCGAGATCGGGCAGATCGTCCCGGTCGACCGACGTGACGACGGCATGCCGCAACTTCATCAGGCGAATGCTCTCGGCCACCTGTGCCGGTTCGTCCGGGTTGAGCGGCCGGGGCTTACCCGTCAAGGTATTGCAGAAACGGCACGAGCGCGTACAGATATCGCCGCCGATCATAAAAGTAGCCGTGCCGCGACTCCAGCACTCGCCCTGATTGGGACATTTGCCGCTCGTACAGATCGTATGGAGACAATGCGACTCGACGATTTCTTTCGTTCGGCGAAACTGTTCGTTTCCCTGCAAACGTATTTTCAGCCAGTCGGGCTTCCGAAGGTAAGTGCTCATTACAGATTTTCCAGCACAAAGTTCGTCATCTTCGTGTATAGATGGTAGCGCGTATTGCCGCCGTAGATGCCGTGATCGCGATCTCGGTAGATATGCATGTCGAACTGTTTGCCGGCCTGCACGAGTGCCTCGGCATAGTCCATCGTCTGCTTGAAGTGTACGTTATCGTCGGCCGTGCCGTGGATCAGCAGCAGCTTGCCCTGCAAATCTTTGGCCAGCAAGATGGGCGATGTAGTATTGTAACCGTTCGCATTTTCTTTCGGTGTACGCATGAATCGTTCGGTATAAACCGTATCGTAGTAGCGCCAGTCGGTAGGCGGCGCAACGGCGATACCGGCTTTGAAGGTGCCGTTGCCGGTGCTCAGCGCCATCAGCGTATTGTATCCGCCAAAGCTCCAGCCCCAGATGGCCATCCGGCTGCCGTCCACATAGGGCAGCTTGGCCAGCGCCTGCGCGGCCTCGACCTGATCTCTCGACTCCAGCTCGCCGAGCTTGAGGTAAGTACATTTGCGGAATGTCTCACCACGCGCTCCGGTGCCTCGTCCGTCGACACAGACGCAGATCACGCCGTTTGCCGCCAGATACTGCTCCCATCCGAACTCGTAGCGGTCTAATACCGATTGCGAATTGGGGCCGCTGTATTGAAACATCATGACCGGATACTTCTTCGACGGGTCAAAGCCGGCAGGCTTCACGATCCACGCGTTCAGCTCATAGCCCGACGCGGTCTGTACGGTGATAAACTCCTTCGGCGAATAAGCCGTGGCTTGCAGCGTTTCCTTCAACGACGCATTATCTTCGAGCGTCCGCAACGTCTTGCCCGTCTTCGTTTCGTTCACGGTGATGACGGTCGGCGTGCGAGCACTGGAGTATCGGTTCACATAATAGGCGAAGTTGGCACTGAACGATGCGCTGTTCGTTCCTTCCTGCTTCGTCAGGCGAGTTTTCACACCTTTGGCATCCACCTTGTACACCGCCCGGCGCAACGGACTTTCTTCGGCCGACTCGTAATAGACCGTGTTTGTGGCTTCGTCGATACCGATCAACCGCGTCACATCCCAGTTACCCTTCGTCACCTGACGCTGTTCTACACCCGTTGCCGCATACTGATAAATATGCGCATAACCGTCTTTCTCGCTCACATACAAGAAGCCGTTGTTCGTAAACTTCAGCTCATTGAGCCAGTTGGAATCGATATACGTATCGCTTTCTTCCTTGAGGATCTGTTTGCAGATACTGCTCTTCGGATTCGCATAATACATGCTGAAGATGTTCTGATGACGATTGAGCGTCATCACGGCCAACTGGTCGGGGTCGGCAGTAAAAGCGATGCGCGGGATGTAGCCGTCGGCATCGACCGGTACCGGAATCGTTTTGATATCTTTCGTCTCAATGCTGTAGGAATGAAGCGTGATGCGGGAATTCTTTTCGCCGGCCTTCGGGTATTTATAGTTATACGTGCCCGGATAATAGCCGTCACCATAGATATGCATGGCGTATTCCGGCACCTCCGACTCGTCGGAACGCACGTATGCCAGATATTGGCTGTCGGACGACCAGCTCATCAGATTCGTCACGCTGAATTCTTCTTCATAGACCCAGTCCGTAGCACCGTTGATGACCTTGTTCGGCACGCCGTCTTTCGTGACCTGCACTTCCGTATCGTAATCGAATTTTTTCACCCATATATTGTTATCGACCACGTAAGCACACATCCGTCCGTCGGGCGAGAAGGTCGGAATCATCACTTTGGCTCCCGAATCGTTCAGCGGTTTCACCATATTGCGACGCACATCGTAGGCGTAAGTCTGCGCCTTGAACGAGCGACGATAGATCGGCTCCGTCTCGCGCCAGATCAGGATACGGTGTCCGGTCGGGCTCACTTGGTAGCCCTGAAAATCATCGAACGTACATTCACGCGCCGTTTGGGTATGAAAGAGCGTATCGACCGGTTTACCCGTGCGATAGTCGTATTTGACAATCATCGTCCGCTCCTTATTCATAGCCGTATAATGTACTCCGTCGGCCATTGTACGCAGCCCGCCGTCGGCCGTTGACTGGCTGAACTTTCCGTCCGTAATCCCTCGCAGTTCCACCCGCTGCTGCGCGCTGACGCCCCCTGCCGCGAGTAGCGAAAGCAAAAAGACTATTCCTGTTTTCTTCACCATTACTTGTTGTTTTTTTTCTTCGGGCAAACTTAGATAAAAATTCCGATATTCCTAAACAAGTCCGCTAAAAAAATCCGAAGCCGAATAGCAGTTGCGAGCACCCCGGGAAGAGTGTTTGCTCGACTTTCTTTTTGTTAAAAACCATTTATATTTCACCCCATTTAGCCTGCATAAGGAAGCAATTTTATTTACATACGGATGCGCGTAAACTTACGTCCGTATATAAATTTTCTTGCGTCCGTATGTAAGTTAATGCCGCTCGGAGCACGTTAAGAAAAGTATACGACATTAACAAATTTACAACATACAATACGGCGCCGCTTTCATCCGTTCATGCGTTTTCGGAGCTTTGCTTCAAACTGATAATTTTTCAGCCCCCAGTCAGGAGCAAGCAGCCACTCCTTGGGCGCCTGAGATACGTATCGTTCGATAACAATGTCGGAACGCAAACGTTGCCGAAACGCAACGACCAAATCAATGTATTCGTCTACCGTAAACAAATGAAATCGCCCGGGATATGCCTCGTACTCACGTCCCATCGCCGTATGACGGATAATCTGTAACTGATGCAGTTTAAGCGAAGTAATGGGTAAAGCCGAAAGCACGTCGGCATGACGGAGCATCTCGTCGCGGCTCTCGCCGGGAAGACCGAGAATCAAGTGTACGCCTACGGGAAGGCCTCGCGCATGAGTGCGACGGATCGCATCTTCCGACTCGGCATGCGTATGCCCGCGATTGATCCGCTGCAGCGTACGGTCGAGCGTACTTTCCAAGCCGTACTCGATCATCACGTACGTCTCCCGCGCAAGATCGGCCAGATAATCGAGCAACTCGTCCGGCATGCAATCCGGGCGTGTGCCGATCACTAACCCCACGACGTCCGGACAGGCCAAGGCTTCTTCGTACTTGCGTCGCAATTCGTCCATCTCGCCGTATGTATTCGTGTACGCCTGAAAATAAGCCAGATATTTCATTTCCGGATATTTGCGGGAAAAGAAACGCATCCCTTCGTTCATCTGCTCGGTAATGCTCTTCTCCGCACGACAATAATCAGGATTAAACGTCCGGTTATTGCAGTACGTACAACCACCCGTTCCCTTGCTCCCATCGCGATTGGGGCACGTAAAACCGGCATTCAACGAAATCTTCTGTACTTTAAAAGGGAAAGCGTGCATCTTCGATTTCATTCCGCAAAGGTATATAAAAAGATTGTTTGATAGTGGTTAGGTGCTAATGGTGTCTTGTTTTGGAAAAAGTTGACATAGAATATGGGGACATGACAGAACGACTCCCGTATTTTTTACAGGTTTGTGCCTGATAGAACAATAAACCGAAAAGAAATCAGTTATTCTATAGATAGGATAGACAGCGACAGAAAACGTGAGAAGACAGTACGATATTTTTTTATGGGTGGGGACCGCACTGCTCTTGCTCGGAGCGTGCAGTACGAAGAAGAATACGGCGGCCAGTCGTCGGTGGCATGCTTTTACCGCCCGATACAACACGTATTTCAACGGTAAGACTTCGTTCGATGAGCAGTTGGCCGATATGCACAACAACTACAAAGAGAGTTATACCGAACGTATTTTTATGTATCCTGTCAGTGCCAAACCGAAAGACAAAAACGAGACCGGTGGCCCGTTCGACCGCGCGATCGAGAAAGGAAATAAGGCGATCAAACAACATTCTATCCGAAAAAAGCCGACACGTAAGGAAGGGTGGCGTAACGACCCGAAGCAGGTGGCGTTGCAAAACAAAGAAGAATACAATCCCTTCCTGAAACACTGCTGGATGCTTATCGCGCAGGGGCAGTTCTACAATGCCGACTTCTTGCAGGCCTCGGCTACATTCTCGTACATCGCACGCCACTATGCGACTGACAGGGAGATGGTCGCTGCAGCACGGATCTGGCAGGCGCGCTGCTATGCGGAATTGGGATGGCTCTATGAAACGGAAACGGCACTGGCACGCTTGAAAGAAAACGGATTCCCCGCACAGAACCAAAAAGAATATGATCGCGTATATGCCGACTATCTGGTGAAGAGCGGACGGTTTGAAGAAGCGGTTCCGGAGTTGCAGAAAGTGATCGGTCATGAAAAGAATCGTCGCCAACGCACCCGCATGCGTTACCTGTTGGGACAGTTACAGACGGAACTCGGACAGAACGAAGCAGCCTATCAGACTTTCGGCAAAGTGGCCTCTTCCAATCCTCCGTACGAGATGGAATTCGCAGCGCGTATCCGGCAGGCTGAAGTCCTTCCGCCCAGCCGCTATCCGCAAGTGCTGAAGATGCTGCATCGCATGACCAAAAGCGACAAGAATAAAGATTTTCTCGATCAGGTCTATACCGCTATCGGGAATGTGTATATGAGCCGCGGCGATACGGCCAACGCGATCACCAATTACACTCTCGGTATCGAAAAGAGTACGCAGGGAGGGCTCGATCTCGCGATTTGTCAGATCAAATTGGGCGATATCTATTTCGCTCAAAAGGAGTACGTAAAAGCGCAACCATGTTTCAGCGGAGCTTTAAGCGGCATCCGAAAAGAATATAAGGATTACGATCGTGTAGCACAACTGTCGGCTGCGCTCGACGAATTGGTGGTGCATGTCGAAGCCGTGCATCTGCAAGACAGTTTACAAGCGCTGGCCAAACTGCCGGAATCGGAACGGTTGGCGGTGATCGACAAAATCATCGAAGAAGTAAAAGAAAAAGAAAAGAAGGAAGCTGAAGACGCGGAACGGGAACGCTATCTCGCCGAGCAGGAAGGAAGAGGCAGCGGTTTCGGTCAACGTCCGAACATGCAAGCCAATCTTCAGTCGCTCTCCGTCAATTCGGGAGGAAGCTCGTTCTACTTCTACAACGATCAGACCGTTGCGCAGGGTAAGACACAGTTCCAGAACAAATGGGGCAAACGCGTCAATCAGGACGACTGGCGTCGCCGCGACAAGGCGATGAGCATGGCCTCTCCGCTCGAAAATCAGCACGTAGACGAAGAGAATCGGATGCAGTTCGATGAAGAAGGCAACCCGATTGAGGCGCCTGTCGATTCGATGCAACTGGTGATGGATTCACTTTCGTCCGACCCGAAATCGCGCGAATATTATCTGCAACAGATTCCTTTCTCCGAAGAAGACGTGGAAGCCTCGAACATCATCATTGCCGACGGACTGTTCAACATGGGCATGATCTACAAGGACAAACTGGAAAACAAACAACTCTCGGTCGAGACATTCAGGGAGCTGGAGCGTCGTTTTCCGGAAAACAAGTACCGGATGGATTATTATTTCCAGTCGTATCTGATGGGACTTCGGTATAAAGACAAGCCGTTAGAGACGGAATACAAGAACAAACTGATACAGATATTTCCCGAAAGCGATTATGCCAAAGCCGTAGCCGACCCGAACTACGAATACAATATCCGTATGATGGACAGGGTACAAGATTCACTCTACGAAACGACGTATAACCGCTACTTGGCGAACGACACGTCGTTTGTACGACGCAGCTACCGTCATTTCAGCAAGACATATCCGCTGGCCACGCTGATGCCTAAATTTATGTTTGTCGAAGCACTTACTTACGTGCAGTCCGGCGATGCCGCCGGTTTCAAAAACGCTTTGCAGAAGCTGGTTGAGAAATATCCGTCGGCCGATGTGACAGAGCTGGCCAACGAGATGCTCAAAGGTATTCTGCGCGGTCGCAAACTGGTACAAGGCAATATGACGGGCATGAAGTGGAACCTGCGCTTCGGACTTGACGAATACGGTCAGCTTTCGGCGGCCGACTCGGCGCGGCAGTTCGTCGATAACCCGCAGTCGCCGCACCGCATGGTCTTGCTCTATCCGACCGGAGCCGTAGACCGCAACCAGTTGCTCTACGCCGTAGCGGCGTACAATTTTGCCCATTTCGAGGTCAAAAGCTTTGATCTGAGCATGGAAGAGGCCGGATCGTTCAGTATGCTGATCGTAAGCGGATTCAATAATCTGGAAGAGACGCTTGAGTATTACGCGATGATCTATGCACCCGACGGATATGCCTCAGCCATCGATCGTGCCGTGTTGTTCTTCCCCTTCTCCGACGAGAACTACGAGACGCTGCTGCACGGCAAGACTCTTGAAGAATACATGACGTTCTTTGCTGAGAAATACGGAGCGCAGGCTCCTGAACTCGTGGTCCGCTGGCGGATGCAGGTGGCGGCCGATGAGGAGGAGACATCACGTGAAGACATTGCTGTGGAACAGGCAGCCAATATTTCTACCGAGAGCTCCGAAATTACCGAAGAAGAGAAGTCTCCTCAAAAGGAAACCAAGGAGGAAATTTCGGAAGAAGCTCCTCTTTCGCAAGAAGAAACAGTACAGGAAACGGGAGAGACATCCATCGAAAAAGGACAGGAGCCTGTCAAGGAAGAGACGGAAGAAACCGAACACGAAGAAAAAAACATTCCCGAAGGCGAGGAGCAGACTGTAGCGGAAGAAGAACAGACTGTTTCTCCGGACACGACTGTAACGTCGCAAGACTCCGTTCTTGTGAAACCGAAAGAAATCACGCTCGAATATTTGCAGAAGCGTCGTGCGCAAGCCGAAGCGAAAGAACGTCTTGAACAGGAAGCGAAAGAAAAGACACTCGAAGAGAGACGGAAAGAGGCGGCCAAGCAGAAAAAGCAGCTTCTGAAAGAACGCGAGGCCCTTCGTCGTCAGAAAACAAAAGAAGCCAAGGAACGCCTGAAACAAAAAGAAAAAGAGCGGAAAGAAAAGGAAAAGGCGAACCGTCAGCGGCAGAAAGAAAAAGAAGCGGCACGCAAGGCAGCACAAAAAGAAAAGGCTGCGGCCCGCAAAGTCCGGACACGAAAGTGAGAATCCGAGTTGGATCAGCTTCGAACATGACAGTGCGTCCGATGAACCGGTTGTTTATAACCAGTCAAAGGATTGAAAAAGGTTAAATGTTTATAATTATGGCAATCCCGTTTGTTTATAGATAGAGGTAAAGAAGTGCTCTTAAAGGGTTTAATATGGCTTATACACAGAGTTTAATGAAGTTGTTTGCAATATTATTTACCAGATTAAAGTGTTTGAGTTGTGTTAATATAAGTGTAAATGATAGTGTTATTCTATCAAAACGATTAATTTTGCAGGCAATCAACAGAAACAATATCTATTCAACATACTTTAAAAAAAAATCGTGTAATAAAAAAAGTTCTATGAAAAAAAAACTTCTAATTCTGTTTATGTGCTTATACGCTTTAACCGGCCTTAGAGCACAAGATACCGAATTCTGGTTTGTCGCACCGCAATCGGGTCTCTCAACGCAGGACAATGGAGGGTTTGTGTTTACAAATACCTCGAAAGTTAATTCGGCAAAGGTTACGATTACCTACTATAGGTCCGGGCTTACGGAAACTTTCCTTATCGGACCCGGCGAAGGTAAACGCCGTATTATTGATCGGCCTTTTTCTACAGCGAATGTAGAAAATATGATGATCAATGCCGGAAACGTAGTACCGGGAGGGATTCATATCAAATCGACCGAGAAACTTATTGTCTATTATGTCTTTGATGCTTTGTATACGAAGGATATCTTTGCGTTAAAAGGAAAATCCGCATTGGGTACAGAGTTTTTCGTCCCGCAAACGACTGATGGTTTTTATATCAATGGAGACCCGGGGACAGGGAATGACTATCCGCACGCTTTCGATCAGATCGACATTGTTGCTACAGAAGACAATACAACGGTTACAGTTACTTTGACACGAGACTGTGTCAAGAAATACGATATAGGTACCGGCACTCCAATGGCTGATATTCCGGCAGGAACTCATACGGTAACCTTGGCACGTAAAGGCGATGTGATTAAATACTTGGAGAAAGGACATGGTACACCGGGCACATTCAATACGCTGGGAGGAACAAAAATCGTATCGGACAAACCGATTGCTGTATCTTCGACCGAAGAGGTAACAAACCACGATATGATCGCCGATCAAATTATCCCGGTTGACAAGACCGGCACACTTTATCCGATTGTCAAAGCTTACTCCGATTCCACGCTCCATCCTAATAGGGGAAAATACTCGAAAGATCGCGTATACATTATGGCTACCGAAGACGGTACGGATGTGTTCGTCAATCTTCCGGACGGAAGTCAGCAACAGATCGGTACAGGATTACAAGCCGGCAAAGCAGCTGTCTTCAACATGGGCGAACTGCATAAGCCTCCTTATGCGGTCAGCATCAAAACGAACAAACGAGCTTATTGTTTACAGACGACCTCTCAAAGCTACCATCCCGGAGGCGCCGTACTCCCGAGTATCTACAGCGTAGCGGCCAACAAATTATCTTTTTATCAGTATCCGGCGCCACTTGCCAATGAAAAAAACGCTATCTTTCTGGCTTATCGGGATACTTGTGAGAAATATTTCGAAATCGAATACGGTGGAACAACTTATAACCTGATGACGCTGGCCGGTATTCCCGGAACGGGTGCCACTGCCGAGCAAATGGGGAAAATACCCGGCATTGCCGGATGGAGTTATATGCGGGCTACTCTCCCAGTAGCTGCAGATGATCAGGTAGTTACAATTTTCAACTCTGAATCCGTATTCTCATTGGGTTATTTCTCCGGAAGTTTAACGCAATATTATGCCACCTTTGGATATTTGTCGGCATTCGGCGATTGGAAATTCGACCCGGATACGATCTATCGTTGTGCAGCTAGTGCCAGGCCTGTTACCCTAATGGGAGGGTATGCAGCCAATTATAAATGGACACTACCGGACAAATCCATTAAGGAAGGGGCTGACATGAGTGCACTAAAAGCACGCACACCGGGTATGTATATTCTGGAAATGGATCAGGAGTTTCAAAAGTTGACCGATACCTGCTGGATCATTGACCTGGCTTTCTCCGCGTCGATTAAACGCCAACCGAACAAACCGGCCAAAATGAGCGTGCCGCAACAGTTCGGCATCACAGCCAATCCTTCAATAGCGAGCATGCTAAAGTATAAGTGGACCTTTGAAGGCGGAAACCCGTCTACATCGGTTGCTGCAAGTCCAAAAGTAGTCTGGAACTCGACCGGGCCGAAAAAGGTCACGCTTCATCTCTCGGCTACAGCCGGTTCAGGCATCAATGAAGTGACTTGCGACACGACCCTCGTCATGGACTTGATGCTGCACGAGAAGAACATCGGATACTTTGTCGACCAGAATGTCAACGGCGGACGTCGTGACGGAACGAGCTGGCAGAATGCTTTTCCCACCATTGAAGAAGCACTTGACAAGGCTTCGCAGGGCGACTGTATCTGGGTGGCCAAAGGGAACTACACGCCTCCCAAAGGAAAATCGTACGTGATCAATTATGACAGTGTCGAAATCTACGGAGGATTTGGCGCGTGGGAAGCAGACTTGAACGAACGAAACTATACCTTGCATAAGACGATCATGAACGGAAACGGAAGCAAT
>NZ_RQYN01000190.1 GCF_003860135.1 Tannerella forsythia | reverse complement strand
TTTGTAGGCTTTTTCCAAACGGTAAATACCTTTTTCCCTGTTATAAGCATCTTTTTTTGCCCTATCGTCTGTATAACCTATCAATAATCGCCGGGTTGCTGATTTTTTGTATTCAACTATCACTAGTGTCCGGAGAAAATGTCTCCGACAAGTTTTTAACTGTTTAATTTCAGCAACTTAGAGGGTTAAAATAATTTTTCGATTAGAACTCGGTAGCTTTGCGGACGCATCCTAAGACGCCATCTGCAAGCCATGAACAAAGGAAAAACAATCCTCCCCCAGATTAT
>NZ_RQYN01000189.1 GCF_003860135.1 Tannerella forsythia | reverse complement strand
GGATTTTGGGGCTGAAAGTTTTAATTTAAAAGACTTTTATGCAACCGAAGCCGCCTTGATTTTTTCGATGACAGCTTACAATTTAATGTCTCTGTTCCGACTATTTGTTCTTCAAGAAAAAACGCAAAAAACACTATCCACACTACGTTATCGAACTTTTACCATCGGTGCATATTTTGAAAGGGCTGGCGATACGCTCAAACTAAAAATAGCCCTTACTAAAAAACGACGAAAATGGTTCATCGGACTATGGGATTTCCCCATAAATCTAAACCAAAAAGTTCCTATC
>NZ_RQYN01000188.1 GCF_003860135.1 Tannerella forsythia | reverse complement strand
TTAAACAGGCTCTAAGTTATGGTCGAATTTTTGTCCTCATTTTATTTGCGTATTAATATAGTTCGTTAATTGTCATGCCGGGTACATGATTCGGCGGGTATCATGCATAACCATTGACAATTCACCATTAACAATTGGAATATGTCAGGCTTACAGCCCTCCGACGAAATACGATGCCTTTTTCCCCAACGCTTCGCATTGGGCTGAATTAAGGTGCCATTTCAGGGCTTTTACAGCAATCAGCGGTCAGCATTCAGCGGAGCCAACAACTCAACAATCAAACAACTCAACGAA
>NZ_RQYN01000187.1 GCF_003860135.1 Tannerella forsythia | reverse complement strand
GGAGCTTCGGGAACCGTAGCCAACTCCGTCATCATGGACAATACGGCAACCGGCTTCGGCGGAGGTATCTATATCAGCGGCGGCTACAATGGCGGATGTACGGGCCGTACCGGCGATGCGCTGATATACAATACCGAAATCAGTCACAACCGTGCGTCTACAGGGGCAGGTATCTATAATGACGGTAGCGCATTCCTCTCGGTCAACAACACCGTGAGCGGTAACGTCGCCCCGACGGCGGCCGGCTTCTACAACAACGGGGGGAACCCGAATATGCGCAACACGATTATCTGGGGGAACC
>NZ_RQYN01000186.1 GCF_003860135.1 Tannerella forsythia | reverse complement strand
GGTTCCCCCAGATAATCGTGTTGCGCATATTCGGGTTCCCCCCGTTGTTGTAGAAGCCGGCCGCCGTCGGGGCGATGTTGCCGCTCACGGTGTTGTTGACCGAAAGGAATGCGCTACCGTCATTATAGATACCTGCCCCAGTAGACGCACGGTTGTGACTGATTTCGGTATTGTAGATCAGCGCGTCACCGGTACGGCCCGTACATCCGCCATTGTAGCCGCCGCCGATATAGATACCTCCGCCGAAGCCGGTTGCCGTATTGTCCATGATGACGGAGTTGGCTACGGTTCCCGAAGCTCC
>NZ_RQYN01000185.1 GCF_003860135.1 Tannerella forsythia | reverse complement strand
CAGGGTTGACGCATTAAAATTGTATTGTGATTAGTTGTTGTGGCTTCATTCGAGCCAGTTTCTTTTGGATACGAGGGATTGAGGACTTCATATTGGTCTTCAGTCGCTCTATAATGAGTAAATTGATCTTTTGAATGATATCCATAATCTGCGCCACATTCTTCGTTCTCTTGTGAGAGGCATCGTGTCCGAAATAGACATCCAAACAGTGATGCAACTTGTTCTCTATCGCCCAATGCCCACGAATAGCCTGTTTCAATGAAGAAAGATCTGTTAATGACGAAATGTAGTAGGCCACTTCTTC
>NZ_RQYN01000184.1 GCF_003860135.1 Tannerella forsythia | reverse complement strand
TATGTAAGTTTACGCGCGTCCGTATGTAGCGAAATTTATATACGGACGGAAATTTTTGCGCATCCGTATGTACGTAAAATTAGCGTAAAATCCCACGTCAGCCACTTGCCGAATTTAAAAAATCAATGGGGATAAGCATACAGTTTTGCTATTCTGAATTATTGGTGTCCGATAAAACTTTTGTACGAGTTTTCTACCTTTAACCCAAATTACGCAATACACAGTTCGGCGTGTACCATTATTTAATTGTCGTACATTTGTACTTTTGTAAATAATTCAATAATTACTAACTTTGATATCAGCATGGACAAAGACC
>NZ_RQYN01000183.1 GCF_003860135.1 Tannerella forsythia | reverse complement strand
GATGAGTAAAACAAGGCACACCATCAAAGCGTATCTCTACGACAACCTGCTGACGCCCGACCCGAACGATTTCACAGCCCGCGTCAGCTCCGAACGAAGTCTTTCCGTGGCCGACATCTGCCACTCGGCCGCCACGCGCGGCGGAGCAGACATCGGCGAAGCAGCCATGAGTCACGCCGTAGAACTCTTCCTCAAGGAGATGGCCTACCGACTGTGCGACGGATTCGCCGTCAACACCGGCTATTTCACGGCCATGCCCATGATCCGGGGCGTATTCCTCAATCCGAACGAAACGTTCGATCCGCAGCGTCACACACTC
>NZ_RQYN01000182.1 GCF_003860135.1 Tannerella forsythia | reverse complement strand
TTAGCAATCAGTGTTCAGATTTAACCACAAGTTTCACAAGTTATGACAAGTTGCACTCCTTTAATGGTTCGTCAGTGTTCAGCAAACCAACCAATCAACATCCAAACGCCCGAAGGGCTCCATTTTTCACTTTTCACTTTTCGTTTTTCACTTTTCGTTTTTCACTTTTCGTTTTTCACTTTTCGTTTTTCACTTTTAATTATTCGCTTCTCAAACTCTTCACCGGGTTGGCATTCGCCGCACGCCAATTTTGAAACGTCACCGTGCCGAAGGTCACCAAAGCCACTACCGCGAACGACAGCGCGAACACCCACCAGTAAAGC
>NZ_RQYN01000181.1 GCF_003860135.1 Tannerella forsythia | reverse complement strand
GCCCCGCGGCGGGGGCGGCGGTGAAGAGGACCGTTTTGCCCGCTTCGACCTCGTCGCCGGTTTGGATGGGCGCGTTATCGACCGTGGCCGTGAGCGCGCCGCTGCCGGTGTGCGAGAAATGGACGCGATGCTTGACGGGCGCCGGCGGCGGAGCGGGTATGGCCTCGAAGGCGACGGTGACGGTCGTTTCGGCCGAGAGGTTCGTTACGGTGTACGTCGTGGCGGTGCCGTTGGCGGGTGTCCACGCTTTGACGCGGTGCCCCGCGGCGGGGGCGGCGGTGAAGAGGACCGTTTTGCCCGCTTCGACCTCGTCGCCGGTTTGGATGGGCGCGT
>NZ_RQYN01000019.1 GCF_003860135.1 Tannerella forsythia | reverse complement strand
TAAAAATAAAGAGATATTGCAAAACAATGTAGAACAGCATATGGAATTGCTTACAAACATTCCCGAAAGAGTGAAGAAGTACTTTAAACATAAGTCTATCGAATATGCGGCATAGGACAATAATAACAAATTACGATATTTATACGTAACATCTACACAAAACATCGATTTATGCTACCTTTGTATGGCTAAATAAAGCAGAATAAATAAAAGAACACAGACATGAAAAATCGTTTTTTAGGACTTATCGAAGACAGTCTCAAGGCTCATTGGGAATTGCCCGCATTGACCGATTATCAAGGCGAAACGTTTTACTACAAAGACATTGCCGCCGAGATTTATCAACTGCATATTTTGCTGGAACAAGCCGGCATCCGCAAGGGCGACAGGGTAGCGCTCATCGGACGTAACTCGTCGCGGTGGGTGATCAGCTTTTTCGGCATCCTTTCGTACGGCGCGGTGGCGACTCCTATTTTGCACGACTTCAAGCCCGAAAACGTTCATCATATTGTCAATCATTCGGAGGCCAAGGTTTTGCTCGCCGCCAAACAAAACTGGGAAGTACTTAACGAGCATGCTATCGCGGGGGTCGAGCTGATTTTGTCGCTCGAAGACTGGTCGGTGATTCGCAGTAAACGACCGGAAGTGATGAAGGTGCGCGAACAGATTAAGGAGATTTTCAGCAGGCAACATCCTGCGTTTTCGGCCGATGAGGTACGCTTTCATGTGGAAGAACCCGAAGAATTGGCGGTACTCAATTATACATCGGGAACGACAGGTTTCTCTAAGGGTGTCATGCTGCCTTACCGCAGTTTGTGGAGCAACACGAAGTACGCGGCAGACCATCTGCCTTTCGTGCGTTCGGGCGACCATTTCGTGTGCATGCTTCCCATGGCGCACATGTACGGACTGGCTTTTGAAATCCTGAACGGCATCAATAAAGGCTGCCATATTCATTTCCTGCCGCGCATTCCCAGCCCGAAAATCATTATCGACAGTTTCTCGGCGGTTAAGCCGCGGTTGATTATCGCCGTGCCGCTGATTATCGAAAAGATTGTGCGAAATAAAATCTTTCCGGTTTTGGAACAGCCTAAAATGAAATTTCTTTGTAAGCTGCCGATCGTAAAACAGATGATCCGTCGAAAAATTTTAGCTCAACTGAATGCCGCTTTCGGAGGCGAATTTACCGAGGTAGTGATCGGAGGTGCGGCTATCAATAAGGAAGTAGAAGCTTTTCTTCGCCTCATCGGGTTCCGGTACACGGTCGGCTACGGTATGACGGAGTGCGGTCCGCTGATTTCGTACGAACAATGGGATACGTATAAGGAAGGTTCGGTCGGGCGGATTGTTGACCGGATGGAAGTGAAAATCGATTCGCCCGATCCTGAAAACGTCGCGGGTGAGATCATGGTGCGCGGAACAAACGTGATGCTCGGCTATTATAAAAACCCGGCCGCCACGTCCGAAGTGATGGCTGCCGACGGATGGATGCTTACGGGCGACCTCGGCACGATGGATAAAGAGGGTTTTCTCTTTATCCGCGGACGAAGCAAGACGATGATCCTCAGTTCGAACGGGCAGAATATTTACCCCGAAGAGATTGAAAGTGTTTTAAATAACCTGCCTTATGTGGGTGAGTCGCTTATTGTAAGTTACGGCGACAAATTAGCCGCGTTGATTTATCCCGACAATGAGTTGGTGACGAAGAACGGGCTGACGGACGAAGACCTCGACACGGTGATGAAGGAGAATTTGACGACGCTCAACGAGCGCATTCCAAAATACTGCAAAATAGAGGAGTTCCGGCTGCATACCGAAGCCTTCGAGAAGACGCCTAAACAAAGCATCAAGCGTTATCTCTATCAGGAGAGATAATTGTGGAACGGATTCGCGACTTTCCGGCTTGGATTGCTTAGCGGTTGTCGCCGCCTGATAAACGGAATCTCCCTCCGATGCCTGTATACGGACAGACACGGAGGGAAATTTGTTTTTAACTCGTCAGCAACTCGCCATTGCCGCACGTTCGCATGTCGTTATTTCGACTCTTCTTTGCCTTTACGCATCGAATTACGTTGTTTAACCATCTGCTGAGCGTTGGATACCGCCTGATTAATACGTCCGGCGAGCCGCACGTACGGACCTTCGCCATCTACAACCGCAAGACTGTTAATGTTCTTACAAAGTATGCGGAATTGCTCATCGAGATGTTTGCGTGTATCGGACAGCAGCCCGACTACGTATTCGGCTTCTTTCTCCGTCTGTTTGGCATGCAGCTCGATAAAACGGTCGTTAGCTTCTTTCAGTTTCTTGGTCCAACTTTTCAGATTGAGAACCGTCAGATCCGCTTCGTCAAGATCTTGCAATAAATTGGTAATAGCCGCGCTTTCCGCACCCTGACGCATGCGGCTTATTTTACTCCCGCCGTAGTGCTCGATCATATTCCAGATGCGTGTGGCAGCTTCGCGAAGGTCGTCTTCCGGAGCGTTCAAATAACCTTTCGTTATACGATAGAAGCCAATAAACGCTTTATCGCGCTCGGCGTCTACTTCATGTTTGTTGACGATCAGGCCTGTTTTTCTGGCCTGTTTAAACGCGTCGTCGTACTCGTCGAATGCTTTAGTGAAACCACCGGCCGGGTTAACGAGTTTCATGGCAATCAAATCTTCCTCGTTCAAAAATGAGCGCACAAGCGTCATGGTATGAAAAAAATCGTCGTGAGGAACACGTGTCAAATAAGTGCTTTCAATCATAATATTTAATTTTTAAGATGATTTGTCTCTTTCATTTCTCTTACGCGTACAAAGATATGTTTTATTTTTTAATCCGCAAAATAAAAAGAAAAAAAGTTGATTTTTTTTTCTTTTCGGATAAATTGATTTTAGAAAATAATAAGAGAGGCGTCATTACACCAATAAAATCTCTCATTTTATTAGCACAATACAGGATTACGAAAATGAAATACTATATTGCGTTAGCACAATATAGTATTACAAAAGTGAAATACCATAGTGTGCAAGCACAATGCAGGATTACAAAAGTGAAATGCCATATTGTGCAAGCACAATGGAGGATTACAAAAGTGAAATGCTATATTGTGCGAGCACAATGGAGGATTACAAAAGTGAAATGCTATATTGTGCAAGCACAATGGAGGATTACAAAAGTGAAATGCTATATTGTGCAAGCACAATGGAGGATTACAAAAATGAAATGCCATATTATGCGAGCACAATACACTATTACAAAAATGAAAGATATAAATGAGGAGAAATATTTTGCTTTGATATAAAATAAAAGCTACCATCGACTCGTCGGGGTAGTCAATGGTAGCTGTGTTAGGATGCTGCGTGGAGCTTTATTCTACGTAGCGCGCTTTGGAAGCATCGCGCAGTCTGGCTTCGGGCGACTCGTCGGGATAGCCGATCGCAATGGCGTAATAAAGTTCATAGCCTTCGGAAAAGTCGAGACGCTTCATGTAGTCGGCGGCAACGTCGCTTTTCATGAAACGTATCGGACTGCCGAGACAACAGGTGCCTAAACCCATGGCATGGGCTGCCAACATGATGTTTTCGCTTAACAAGCCGCAGTCGAATTTTCCTTCGCCGTCTTTTCCGGCCACAAAAATAACGGCGGGAGCATTGCGGAACATGTTTTTAAACTCGGCGTCTTGTATCATCTTTATCATGCGCTCGTCGTCCTTAACCGATTCGACAAAGAGCTTCGTAATGCCGTCGATAAACTCGGCATTATCTACTACACGTACTTCCCAGGGTTGTCCGTTCATGGCGCTGGGCGCGTTGATGCCGCAACGCAGGATGATGTCCATCTTTTCGCGCGGTACGGAATCCGTTTTATACTTGCGGATGCTTCGACGCTCCATGATGGTGCGGATCACCGGATGGTCCGTATCTTTATCGACCGCGATAGAGTCCGTCGCGGTCGTCGTTTGATCCGTCGCGCCTGTGCTGTTACTGTTTTGGCATCCTGTAAAGAGGAGGGCTGCCGCGAAAAGGCAGCTTGCGTAATGTTTGAACGTCTTCATATCAATATATATTAATGGTGATACAATACAGGATTAATAATCTCCGTCTTCAGGGGCTTTTTCCTCACGAACTCTGTTGCCGTCCATGTCGAAATAAACGTACATTCCGTAGCGTCCGCCGCCGTCATAATCATAAGCATACGTAGCCATAACGATTAAGGGACGCCCGTTTTCCTCAATCGTCTTTACATATCCGCTGTAAACGTCGAGAAAAACGACTTTTCCTGTAGTCAGATCGTAGATATAGGAATAAATATTTCGGGCATCGGGACATCCGTTGATTAAGATTTTCGAATCCGATAAAAGTATGATTTCTTCGACGGCTTCGATTCCTTCCTCTACGTACTTGTCTTCCTTTTTGATTTTTAGTTTGGTTCCCTGTTTGCCAAAAGGCGAAGTTTGAAACAGTGGAGTCAGAGAACCATCGGGTAGGTCTTTCACGTATAACGTATATTGACCGATAAAATCGTCATCGCCGGGAGGCGCGTCCAAACGGAGATAAAACGCTTTTCCGTTTCCTTCGGCCAGAAGTTTCATCTCTTCTCCGGCAGGTGTTTGAGCGTGAGCGAACGGTTCGGACATGATGTTAGCTTCTTCATCGAATGAAGTGACGGAGGGCATCTGCTGAAAAGAAGATAACAGCAGAAAAACGATGACTGCCGATAAGGTAAAACCTGTGTTCCGAAATATCGGGTTTGTTTTTCTTATGGATACACTTTTTGCGTGTTCGGCATTTTTCTCTTTCTTTTCCGGATTGAAAACGGAATAGACAGACTTAACGGATTTACTGAATTGTTTCATGATGATTACTTACATTGGTTGTTATTGTGCAAAGATAACAAAAAATATAAATTACATCATGTAACAGACGGCATAAATAAACGAAAGGATTTCATGGTACGTATTGCGTCAAAAATCCGCTTCGTTCGCGAGATTCCAGAGATTGAGAAAGGCCGCTTTCGTAATATCGACGGTTTTTTCCCAATTGATTTTATCCGTATGGTCTGACGGTTGGTGGTAGTCGGGATGTCCGTCGGTATGATACCAAATCACAGGGATATCATGCTTTGCGAACGATGAATTATCGCTTCCTCCGAGTGGTTTATCCCATGCGCGATAGTCGGGTTTGAGTTTTAATCCGTAAGTCGCAATGTCGTTTTTCAGCCAGTCGCCGAAAACAGGGTGAGCGGCAGTATAGAAATATACGACATGCTCCGGCTCAGCTTCGTTCGTATTACGCCCGATCATGTCGAAGTTTAAATAACCTTTTACCTTCTCCAGATCGGCAAAGGTTTGGGTAAAATAAGCTGATCCGAGCAATCCTTTTTCCTCGCCGTCCCATAGCGCGAAAATGACGGTTCGTTGCGGTTGCACGCCGGTAGCCAAAAAAGCGCGCGCGATCTGTAAAAGCGCCGCAACGCCCGACGCGTTATCGTCTGCCCCGTTATATATCTGATCGCCGTCCAAATGCGGATCGTAACCCAGATGATCGTAATGTGCGCCGATGATTACGATTTCGTCGGGACGCTTCCCTTCAATCCGGGCAAGCACATTGCGCATGGTAAGTTTCTGATGTACTCCTTTGCGAAGCATCGCGACAGAGTCGGGATGCACCTGAAAACGTTTTTTCTGCTGACGCTCGGCGCGATAAACCTCGAAGGGCTGATAATACGAGTCGAACAGCGGTTTTAGTCCCAATGTTTGAAGATAAGAGGCCAGATACACACCGGCAACACGTCCCTCCTGACTTCCGGCTTCGCGCCCGCGAAGGGCGTCGTCCGCCAGAAAACCGATATGTGCCTCGGCCGTCTCGCGATTGATTGTCTTTAAACCTTTTTCCCGGGGGCTGTCTTGTGCTTGTGCTATATGGCACAGACATAACGCCACTCCCACAATGCCGAACTTTAAAAAATGTGTCATGATAAATTAATGTTTTAGTGTTTTGTACGAAAGAATATGAACGGTAACGCCTGCCGTAATGGCTATCAGCAGAATTCGTAACCATACGGGAATTCCCAGCAACAGCACACAATGACCGATCGTCAGCCACATAACTGTAATCGATATAATCTTAGCGCGTAGCGGAATGGCGTGTTCTTCGCGGATATTACGGATATAACTTCCGAAATACTTATGATGAAGTAACCAGTTGTAAAGACGTGGTGAGCCTCTGAAATAGGCCGCAGCAGAAAGTAAAAGAAAAGGCGTGGTCGGTAACAGCGGAATAAATATTCCGATGACTCCCAATGCCAGACTGACGCTCCCCAATACAATCCAGAAAACTCTCATTGCTTACCTGCTTGCCGATTTTGACAGCGCCGCAAAGATAATGTTTTTTTATGAGTGGATAGAAAAAAAACATACGACTTACAAGATAATCATTACCTTTGTACCACAAATAAATGGAATATCAATGATACGGTTTGAATGTGATTATGCCGAAGGTGCGCACCCTAAAATTCTGGATCGCCTCGTGCAGACAAACTTTGAACAGACAAAAGGATATGGCGACGACAGACATTGCGAGCATGCACGGCAAATCATTCGTCGTCTCTGCGATGATCATCGGGCGGATGTTCATTTTCTTGTGGGGGGCACACAGACGAATACTACGGTTATAGTCTCTGTTTTGCGTCCGCATCAGGGAGTTATCTCGGCCGATTCGGGGCATATCAACGTGCACGAGACAGGCGCCATTGAAGCTACCGGACATAAAGTGTTGGCTTTGCCGGCTCACGACGGTAAACTGTCGGCCGCACAAGTGGAAGAAGCCGTTCTCGCTCATTGGAACGATGCCAATCGCGAACACACGGTACAGCCCGGAATGGTATATATCTCACAACCTACCGAATGCGGTACATTATATTATAAAGAAGAATTACAGCGCCTGAGCGAGGTATGTCGTCGTTACGGAATACCTCTTTTTATCGACGGAGCACGTCTTGGATATGCTCTCGAAGCCGAAACAAACGACCTCACGCTACCAGATATAGCCCGACTGTGCGATGTGTTTTATATCGGTGGAACGAAAGTAGGCGCGCTCTTCGGTGAAGCGGTCGTCATTCTTGCCGATACACTTAAGCAAGATTTCCGTTATCTGATGAAGCGACAGGGCGCAATGCTTGCCAAAGGAAGAGTACTGGGCATTCAGTTCGAAACCTTATTCGAAAACGGGCTGTATTTCGAGATTTCGCGTCATGCCGTTCGTATGGCCATGAAAATACGCGACGCTTTCGAAGCAAAAGGAATTTCGTTCCTGTATCCTTCGCCCACCAATCAACAGTTTCCTATTTTGAACGATACACAAATCGCCACGTTGTCGGAGAAATACGCGTTTGAATATTGGACAAAAGTCGATATGCACCATATCGCTGTACGTTTCTGCACAAGCTGGGCAACACGCGAAGAAGATGTGGACGCATTGATAGAGGATTTGAAGAATCTTGATCCTTCTATCGGTTGTAACGGGAATATGAATATGGTTTTGTGCCATTGACCGGAAAAAAACGATTAAGGGTTCGACCCTTAACTGTTTTTGACCGAAGATTCCGAACAAAGCATTCCCCATTGAGTAAGAAAGGGAAACGGAGTTTGATAAGAAAATAAAAACAGACATCGTTTCATTTACGCTACCGAAACTCCTCCGGAATCTCTTTCGTGATAAAACCATCTTTTTCGTTTTTATAGAAAAAGGAAACGATTCGATCGTTTATTCTTTATCTTTGTAACAGAAATTTATTTGTACGAACATTCAAATCATTAGGCTATGCTACGAAAAACCAGAGTCGCGCTTGCCGTCGTTTGTATCGTCTCGGCAACGTTACTCTTTCTTGATTTTACGGGAACAGCCCGTTATGCATTCGGTTGGCTGGCAAAAATTCAATTCTGGCCGGCTGTGCTCGCGTTGAACATCGGCGTGATTCTTGCGCTGCTTGTGTTGACACTCCTTTTCGGACGCGTCTATTGTTCGGTTATCTGCCCGCTTGGCATCTTTCAAGACGTGATTTCACGAATCTCCGGGCGATTCAACAAACGCCGGTTCCGTTATTCTCCGGTGCTCTCATGGTTGCGTTACACGGTGTTGGTTCTCTTTGTCGCAGCTTTTTCCGTCAGTTCGTTTGTTGTGGGTGCGGGTGTTGCGAGGGCCTTCGTATCGTTGCTCTCACCTTACAGCGCTTACGGACGTATCGTAAACGAATTGTTTGCTCCCGTTTACCGGGCGGGCAATAACCTGCTCGCCCATTTTGCCGAACGGATAGACAGTTATGCCTTCTATACCGTCGACGTAATAGGGTATAAAGGAGCTATGATGTTGGCGGTTCCGCTTGTGACGTTGGTTGTGCTGGCGATTCTCGCATGGCGTAACGGACGGACGTATTGCAATACGATTTGTCCCGTCGGTACGGTGCTGGGCTTCGTGTCGAACTATTCGCTGTTCAAGGTAAGGATCGATGCGGACCAATGTAACCAGTGCGGCCTGTGCGAACGTAATTGCAAAGCATCGTGTATCGATTCGAAAGCACATACGGTCGATTACAGTCGATGCGTATCGTGTATGAACTGTATGGACGGATGCCGTAAAAAAGCGATCGCTTTCGTTCCGAGACGTAAGAAGCAAGAGCTTGTACCGGCAGATCATTGGGTGGCCTGCATGGAAGCTTCTCCGGAGAAGTCGCTTTCGAGACCACGTTCGAGAGGAAGCGTACATTCACGCCGTCATTTTTTCATGGCTACGGCTTCTGTCGCACTCGCTTCGGCCGTGAAGGCGCAAGACAAGAAGGTCGACGGGGGACTTGCGGAGATTAAAGACAAGGTCCTTCCCGACCGTGTGACGAAGCTCACCCCTCCGGGAGCGATCAGCGCACGCCATTTTGCGCGTCAGTGTACCGCATGCCAGCTCTGTGTATCGGCCTGTCCGAACCATGTGCTTCGTCCTTCCGATCATTGGACGAGCCTCATGCAGCCCGAAATGGAATATGACCGCGGCTACTGTCGGCCGGAATGTACGAAATGTTCCGAGGTCTGTCCCACGGGCGCTATCCGTCCGATCACTCGTGAGATCAAGACTTCGATACAGATCGGGCATGCCGTGTGGGTGATGGAGGATTGTATCGTGAAGCGTGACGGGGTGAAGTGTGGGAATTGCGAGCGTCATTGTCCGAACGGAGCAATCACCATGATCGCTTCCGATCCGAACGACGAAGATTCACTCCGCTTCCCCTCCGTCGATACCGAGCGATGCATCGGTTGCGGCGCATGCGAATATGTTTGCCCCTCGCGCCCTTTCAGTGCGATTTATGTCGTCGGTCACGAAGTACATCGTTCCGTTTAATGTTCATTTCAAACAGTAATCAAAATGAAAAAGAATCAGCTCAATCGAAGAGATTTTATCAAGGTGCTTGGCGGAACGGCAGCCTCGACCGCGGCGCTTTACGGATGCACGAATCAAAAACAACCGCGTAGAACGGTCGGCGAAGTACCGACCGACCAGATGACGTACCGCACGAATCCCAACACCGGCGACAGAGTTTCGCTTCTCGGATACGGATGTATGCGTCTGCCGACCTTGAGTAACGAGAGCGCGCGGGAGTCGGAAAATGATATCGATCAAGAGATGGTTAATCGTCTGACGGACTATGCTATTGAACACGGCGTGAATTATTTCGATACGTCGCCCGCTTACTGTAAAGGGATGTCGGAGCAGGCGATGGGGATTGCTCTCAGCCGTCACCCGCGCGACAAATATTTCATCGCGACGAAGCTCTCGAACTTCTCGCCGGACACATGGAGCCGGGAAGCATCACTCGAAATTTATCACAATTCGTTCAAGTATTTACAAGTCGACTATATCGACTATTTGCTCCTGCACGCTATCGGGCTGGGAGGGATGGAGGCGCTCAAAGGTCGCTACCTCGATAACGGAATGCTCGATTTTCTGCTGGAAGAACGTGAAGCCGGACGCATCCGTAATCTGGGATTTTCGTATCACGGCGACATCGAAGTATTCGATTATTTGCTGTCGCGCCACGACGAATGCAAGTGGGACTTTGTGCAGATCCAGCTGAATTACGTCGATTGGAAACACGCGAAAGAAGTAAATCCGTCGAACACGAATGCCGAATACCTTTACGGCGAGCTGAAGAAACGCAACATCCCGTCCATTATCATGGAACCCCTTCTGGGTGGAAGGCTGGCCAGTCTCAACGGTCTCTCTACGGAACTGCTGCGCTCCATGGACCCCGAAGCGAGTACGGCATCCTGGGCATTTCGTTTCGCGGGCTCGGAACCGGATGTGTTGACCGTGCTCAGCGGCATGACGTATATGGAACATTTGCAGGAAAACATACGCACCTATTCGCCGCTCCGTCCGTTGAACGATAAGGAACGCGCGATGCTGGAAGAGGTGGCTCTGACTATGTTGAAATACCCGCTTATTCAGTGCAACGCCTGCCAGTACTGCATGCCGTGTCCTTACGGGCTGGATATTCCCGGAATCTTTACGTATTATAATAAATGCCTGAACGAAGGCAACTTCTCGGAAAACATACACGACGAGCATTATCGTAGAGCGAGGCATGCGTTTCTGGTCGGGTACGACCGCAGGGTGGAAAGGCAACGTCAGGCTGATCATTGTACGACTTGCGGCCAATGCAACCCGCACTGTCCGCAGCGTCTCGATATACCGGCAGAGATGCTGAAGGTCGACCGGTATGTGGAACAGCTAAGACGTAACGCGTAGTATCGTATCGGTCGAGGAGAGCGACAAGCACTCATTCTCCGCATGATGAATCGGGAAAGAAGTACACAAAAAAAGCGCCTTTTCACAAAGGCGCTCTTTCCATAAAGTATGATTTATTTGTAAAAGAAATTCATTTCACTCTTTTATATCCGTAAACGGCCAATGCGCCTAATTCTTCTTCGATGCGGAGCAACTGGTTGTATTTAGCCATACGGTCGCTGCGGCTCAGCGATCCGGTTTTGATTTGTCCACTGTTCGTGGCAACGGCGATGTCGGCGATCGTGGCATCTTCCGTTTCGCCCGAGCGATGGCTTGTAACCGTCGTGTATCCGTGGCGGTGCGCCATTTCGATCGTGTCGAGCGTTTCGCTCAGCGAGCCGATCTGGTTCACTTTGATCAGGATCGAGTTTCCGCAAGCGGTTTCGATACCCTTCGAGAGGAACTCGACGTTCGTCACGAAGAGGTCGTCACCTACCAGCTGACAGCGGTCGCCGATGCGCGCGGTAAGTTTCTTCCAGCCGTCCCAGTCGTTTTCGCTCATACCGTCTTCGATCGAGTCGATCGGGTATTTGTTGATCAATTCTTCGAGATAAGCGATCTGTTCGTCGGCCGTACGTTTTTTACCGTTTTCTCCTTCAAAGAGGCTGTAGTCGTATACACCGTTTTTATAGAATTCCGACGCGGCGCAGTCCATGGCGATCTTCACGTCTTTTCCGGGTTCGTATCCGGCAGCTTTGATGGCCTGAATAATGGAATCGAGAGCGTCTTCCGTTCCGTTGAGCGCGGGCGCGAATCCTCCTTCGTCACCTACGGCCGTGCTGAGTCCGCGGTCGTGCAATACTTTCTTGAGTGCGTGGAACACTTCGGCACCCATGCGCAGACCTTCGCGGAACGAGGGAGCGCCCACGGGGCGGATCATAAATTCCTGGAAGGCGATGGGGGCATCGCTGTGCGATCCGCCGTTGATGATGTTCATCATCGGTACGGGCATAACGTACGTGTTCGTGCCGCCGATATAGCGGTAGAGCGGCATGTCAAGATAGTTGGCTGCTGCTTTGGCTACGGCAAGCGATACACCGAGGATGGCGTTGGCGCCGAGTTTCGACTTCGTTTTTGTGCCGTCGAGCTCGAGCATTTTCCGGTCGATAGCACGCTGTTCGAGTGAAGACATCCCGATAAGCGCCGGAGCGATGATGTTGTTCACGTTATCGACGGCTTTGAGTGTTCCTTTGCCGCAATAGCGTTGTTTGTCGCCATCGCGTAATTCGAGGGCTTCGTGTTCGCCGGTCGATGCGCCGGAGGGCACACTGGCACGTCCGATGATACCCGACTCAAGTCTGATGTCTACTTCTACCGTAGGATTTCCGCGCGAATCCAAGATTTCGCGGGCTGTAATCTGTTCTATTCTCATGTTACTTTTACATTAATTGTTTTCAGCCGACAAATATAGGGCAAAAAATGCACTTCCGCAACCTTTGCCGGTCGGCATGTTCGGGGAGCGCTTGCGGTGGTATCCGCGTCCGGGCTCGTTTTATGCCCGTTCGGCCTCACAGGAATCTTTTTTCTTTGAGCAGAAGCGCTTGCATTGCTCGCAGATGTTGTAGCCCAGAAGCGCTCCGAGGATAAAATCTTCTTCGGGGGTAAGCCGGTTCAGGGGACGCCCGACAAACGTGCTGATCGTCTCCAGACATTCCGGCTGCCCGAAGTAAAGATTGATGTTGTTTCTCCCTGCGCGTTGAACGAGGTAAGGAATGTTTTGTCGTTCGAGTCGTTCGCGTGCGAGCGTCAGGTAGCGCTCGTTCATGGTGAAGAGCACGAGATTTCGCACGCCTTTCTTGTATTCGTAGATATGATTATGCAAGACTCTGATCTCGCCCGGCAACACTCCCGTCCGTTCCATCGCGGTATGTCTTATTTCAGAGAGGCAATCCAGCGGCTGATGCGGTCGTCCGTTTTGTTCGGCTCGTTCTCTTCGTCGATCGGCAGACCGATGAACTGTCCGTCTACCACGGCTTCGGAACTATCGAACGTATATTCGGACGGATCGACTTGTCCGACGAACGTCGCTCCCGACGATTTCAGTCCTTCGTAAATCACGCCCAGCGCACTGCAGAACGTATCGGAATAGGAAGACGAATCACCCGTACCGAAGAGGCCGATTTTCTTACCTGCCAGATCGGCTTGCTTGAGCGTTTCCAGTCCGTCATACCAATCGTCCTGCAAATCGCCGGCTCCCCAAGTGGAGCAACCCAGCAGCAGCATGTCGTATTGAGCTACGTCGGCTGCCGTGATTTTGGCTACTTCGTACACGTCTTCACTTGCAACGTTCATCTGTGAGGCTATGCGGCCTGCAATGTCTTCGGTCGTACCTGTCGTAGAACCGTAAATAATGGCTGTTTTTCCCATGTCTTTTTTTATCGTTTAAATTTCGAATGCAAAGTTAGAGTCGCCGATAGTACTCCGCAATCCCTAATTCTGTGGATTTTTTGTCGTTTTATCCCCAATAATCGGGATGCGTTTCGAGCATTGAGTTGTTGAAATGTTTAAGTGTTGAGTTGTTGGCTGACGAATAATTACGAATGACAAATTACGAATTACGAACACAAGTAAGTGAAAAGTGAAAAACGAAGAGTGAAAAATGGAGCAAAGTAGTAAAGGTAGTCAGAGTAGTAAAGAATAACGGTTAGCTATCAGCTTTCGGATTAACCATTCTGTAGATATAACAGTACTCTTACATATACGTAAGAGGGTATGCCCAAACGCAATGTACCGGCATACCCTTTTGCATTGATTTAATGTGTATTCCGTTCTTTACAAGTCGAGTATAACACCTGCCATCCACGTGACGCCGGGCATGGGGAAGCCGAGCATGGTTTCGTAGCTTCGTGAGAGGAGGTTGTCTCCTTTTACGAATACTTCCGCCCATTTCAGCGGACGGTAGGCGGCGCGTGCGTCGACGAGCGTATAATCGCTTGTTTGCGCCTTTTCGCCGGTCGAGAGGTAAAGTTTTTCGATCGTCTGTACTCCGGCGTTGAACGTGAATCGGCCGGGGGCGTATGTCAGGGCCGTGTACAGTTTGTTGCGTGGCGCTCCGGTGATGGGTTTGTCCATGTGCAGATAGCTGTAATTCCCGTTTAGGCGAAGATTGTGCAGAATATGCCAGTGAAACCCGAATTCGAGGCCTTTGTGGATGAACTCGCCGGCGTTTTGATTTTGCGGCCGTCCTTCTACACGGACGACTTGCACGATGTTGTCGCCCTTTGTCCAAAAGAGACTCATTTCCATCGACAGACGATTCTCCAAAAGCCGTTGCGATACCGTAAAATCATAGCTCAGACTACGTTCGGGCAGCAGCTTTTCATTGGCCGGTACGTACATGTACAACTCGCGGATGTTCGGTGACCGAAACCCTTTTGAAACGGAAAGTTTCAAATGCGTTTGCGGGGCGGCTCTGAATGAGACGCCTGCTTGCGGTACCCATTCGCTGCCGTAGAGTTTATGGTGTTCGAGGCGGAGTCCTGCATGCAGCATCAAACGACGGATTTGCTGCTGAACAAAGACATAACCCGCAAGTTCGTACAACTTTTTATGATCGGCATAGATTTCCGTTTGGGGGGTGCGGTAGGCGTTACCGCCGTAGAGTTTGACGTCAAAGCCTCCGGTCACCGTGTTACCCTCGAATGGATGGACGGCCTGATAGAGATTGACTCCCCCCATGTAATCGGTCGAGTGGAAGAGGTAAGGTTGTGGCGTTCCGCCTTCGAAATAGCCGTCGTTGATCGTATGATTCCCCCAGTTATAATAGAAATTGACGGCGCCCCGCGTCTTGGCATATTGGTTTTCGAGCGAGAGACCGGACATCCCGCGCACGATGTCGACCGTCCCGTCGAGCATGGGGCGGCTGATCGTTCCCGGATTATCGGCCTTGAAGCGGACGAGGTTCACGTTGGCCGTCAGTTGCCATTCGTCGTTTAAAGTGTAACCCGCTTTGGCAAAACCGCTCAACGACTCGTAGAAGGAATTCTTTCGGTGCCCGTCCGAGCGTTCGTAATTTCCGCCGATAACCCCTCCGAAGCGTCCTGTCCGGTAGCTGTTGTTAAGCATGTAGCGTTGTGTGCCGTACGATCCGCCCGACAGCCGTGCCCGCAGGTGATTCCCCTCACCGGTTGTTTGGCGCGTGATGATGTTGATGGCGCCACCCATCGCGTTCGACCCGTATAGTACCGATGCCGGACCGCGCGAGACTTCGACGCGTTCAGCGTCTGAGGCAATGTAAGCGTCGGCAATCGGGTGCCCGAAAATCGAAGCGTATTGCGGGTGACCGTCGATGAGTATCAGTACCCGTCCCGCGCTTCCGGCGAAACCGCGCAGACTGATGGCACCCGCCGAACCGGCCGACACGCCGTAGCCTGACATACCCCGCGATGTAACGAACAGCCCTGGCACTTGTTGCATAAGCGTCGGGAGAAGGGGCGTCTCGCCGCTTTGTTCGAGGCTCTGACGGCCTACGACGCTGACCGGAATAGGCATCATATCGCGCAAGATGGGAACCCTCGAACCGGTTACAATCACTTCGTCCAGATGGATCGTATCTCTTGTCAACGAGTTTTTTTGCGGTGTCTGAAGTGTTGCAGCCGTTCCGTTTTTGGCTGCGCAGACGGTCGAAATACCGGCTATAAAGCCGATAAATAGGTATGCTACCTGTTTCATATAGTCATTTTTTGAATGATGTCCCATGGGATGATTGTAAAATGTCTTTGTTTTTATTGTGAGACAAACATACGAAAAAAACAGTAGTTAGTGATTACGGAGAAGTGAAAAGAGAAAAGTGAAGAACGAAAAACGAACAAAACAGGGCTTATCGTAAAATAAAGACAGGGCGGATAACGTTCTTTTCATCAAAGAATATCCTGAAATGAACGGCCTCATCGTATATCTTCGTCTGACAGCACGCTCTCATTGGCGATTGTTCCATGCTTTCCCTCTTCTCCTCAGGGTATTAATTGTTGTAACGGCTGGTGTACTTTGTTATATGCTCGTAAAGGCTTCGATTAGGACAAGTGTTTTGCATGATGTATGGACGACGACTGCTTTTGTATTCGTTGGAGGATGGTTTTGCCGTATTCGTCCAGAAAAAGAGCTTCTATTGAAGAGTCTGCATATATCTCATCTGCTTGTCCGTCTTGTGAGATGTCTGGTTCTATCAATTCCGTTTTTCTTCTGGAGCGTCTTAACAGGCGTTTGGGTAGCGACACTCGGTACAGCCGTCGTGTTGGGATTGGCTTATTATCGGTCGGAATATGGAAAGAGAGGTGGGGCGGCTGTGGGACGGCGTGTATTCAGGTTACCTTTCTCGGCTGCTTATCAGTGGGTGTCCGGGTATAGAACGGAAATTGGGTGGATTATACTATTCGCATTAGTGCTTCACGCTGTCGCGTTGCTACATCATAACCCCGACATGGCTTCCGTAATGATGGGGGTAGCCGTTTGCCTGCCGTGCTTCTCGGCATATTACATGCGCCATGATCCGAAGGAGTATCTTTGCGTCTATCCGAATGCTTTGTTTCTGATGAAGCGAAAGACAAAGGAAGTTCTTCTTTATTCGCTGATTCCTTCTGTTTGGTGTCTTTCTGTTTCGTGTGTCGTATTTCCTTCTGACGCATTGTTGTTTGCTTCCTTGTTACTCGTTTTTCTGTATGTAAATATTGTTTTGATGTACGCGTTTTATGTCTGTTATCCGAATATATTGTTTTCGCTCATGCTGGTGTTGATGGGACTGCTTGTGCCAGCTTTCGTATACGCCGCATCTCCGGTAGCTGTTGTTGTGTGTTTATTGCTCCTTCCGTTGCTGTTTGGAGGAGCCGTGTGGAAAATGAAAGTCTTCTTGTATGATGTTCGATCTGAAAATTAACCGGCAGCGATACGGACGAAAAGTCGTGCTCCGAGAAATTTCGCAGTCTTATGCGTCGGAGTTGATTCACGGCTTTCTGGGAGAGAACGGAGCCGGGAAGACGACTTTGTTTCAATGTATGGCCGGACTGCTTCCGTTCGATGGGGAGCGCTTTTTTCCTTCCGATCTACGCGTGGGATATCTTCCGGCTGAATTGTATATGTATCCGATGATTACCGGCCGAGAATTTCTGCACTTTTACGTTACGGTCCGAGACTTGCCGTGGGAGGATGAACACCTTACTCGACTGAATACGTACTTCGCATTGCCCCTTGACGAATATGCCGATACGTATTCGACCGGTATGTTGAAGAAATTGTATCTCATGGGACTGTTTATGCAAAAAAATGATGTGCTGTTACTCGACGAGCCGTTTAACGGGTTAGATTTTCGCACATCGGCATTTGTCACGGCGTTGCTCGACGAATACCGGAAACTGGGGCATACCGTTTTTGTGGCTTCGCACGACATGGAACATTTGTTTTCTTACGTAGATACGATTTCGATCGTTCGTGACGGGAGTCTTACATTTTATGAAGATCGCTCAACGTTCGTACAGCTCAGGGCGGATATTGTAACCGAAGCCAGCAAGTTGGCACAGAACGTCTCACTGATGTGATTATATCCAATGAAAATCCACTGTGAAAAGAGTGAGGGGTGTTAAATCGTTTGATTCTATTTTGTTATGTGTAGTTCGAAATTGCCGTTTCATTATGGGGTTACAGCCATCTGTTTGTTCATAAGCACCAAGAAAAGTTTTTCAACAGTTGAGCTTCAACGATTATTAGGGCCTAAGCGTTACAAACTGCTTGGCCGACTACTTCCTAATAATTTTAATTTATTTATCTTTGCAACTACGTTAACAGCAAACAAAAACTAAACATACAAACATGGCGAAAATAGTGTACTATGTAGCAAGCTCCATTGATGGATTTATTTCTGGAATGAATGAAGATATGAGTGGATTTATCTACCAAAGCGAAGGGGTTGAGAAGTATTTAAAGGAACTTGAGTCTTTTAAGACGGTCATAATGGGACGAAATACGTATGAATTTGGTTATAAATTTGGAGCAAAAGCCGGAGAACCGTCTCCCATTTATATGCACATGAAGCATTATATATTCTCAAATACTCTGAAGTTTGAAAACCAGAGCGATATGGTGGAGATCAAAAAAATAGATCTGAAGGAAGTCCAACGAATAAAAGCAGCGTCGGAAACAGATATTTATCTTTGTGGAGGGGGAACACTGGCGGGATGGCTCCTCGAAAATGAAGAAATAGATGTCTTAAAGATAAAGCTCAATCCCATAATCTTGGGTGGAGGAGTCAAAATATTTGAGAACATAACCAAAAAATATCAACTTGAATTGGTGGAAAGTCTTCTATTCGATAAAGGATTGCAAACAATCTCATACAACATAACATATTGAACAAATAGCAAAAGGAATAGGGTTATAAAGTTTATTACATTCCATTACGAACAACTTAATAGAACTTTTCCCGATATGGATCGTATTGATTGCGATTGATATCGTATACCCATTATTATACTCACTTTTATGATGGCGGACGGAAAGGGTTTTCGTACCTTTGCCGCCCGTTACGGAAGACAGAAAACGTATGAATCGGTATTTTATCTGGTTGGCATATAAGGGAACGAATTATTGCGGTTGGCAGCGTCAGCCGAACGGGTTGAGCGTGCAGCAGTGTGTGGAGGACGTCTTGAAGACGGTGCTTCGCCATCCTGTGCCGCTGACGGGTGCCGGACGTACCGATGCCGGTGTGCATGCGCGTCGTATGGCGGCGCATTTCGATGTGTCGACAGCCTTGGACGATACGGAACGACTCGCGGGTAAGCTGAACCGCATGCTCCCCAAAGATATCGCGATAGAGCGGATTGTTCCGGTACGTGCCGATGCGCATGCGCGGTTCGACGCCCTATTGCGCCGGTATCAGTATATCGTCTCCGAAAAAAAAGATCCGTTCGATTACGAAGCCGTTTGTCGCATGTCGTTGCGCGGTATGGACTTCGAGGCGATGAACGAGGCGGCCAAAACTTTGTACGACTATACGGATTTTACGAGCTTCAGCAAGTTGCATACCGACGTGAAGACGAATAACTGTCGGATCGACGAAGCCAGATGGGAGAAAGACGGAGAGCGATGGGTGTTTACGATTCAGGCCGATCGTTTCTTGCGGAATATGGTGCGCGCCATTGTTGGTACGATGTTCGAGGTAGGGCGAGGTAAGCGCAGTGTCGATGATTTTCGCCGGTTGATTGAAGCGAAAGACCGTTGCCGGGCCGGTACGTCCGCACCACCCGAAGGACTCGCCCTGATTGACATCGATTATCCGGACGATCTTTTTATTCACGCATGACCGTTGAGTAACGATGTGGGTAGCTTTGGCATTTCTTTCGGCATTCCTGTTGGGATGTTACGATGTAAGCAAGAAAATGGCCGTCAGTCGGAACGCCGTGATCCCTGTGCTGTTTCTGAATACGATGATTTCCAGCCTGCTTTTTTTGCCTTTCGTACTTGTCTCTTACGGGTCGGACATGCTCGACGGAACGATGTTTTACGTGCCTCGTGTTTCGTGGCAAACGCATGGCCTCGTGTTCTTGAAATCGGTCATTGTCCTTACTTCGTGGATGGCCGGATATTTCTCGGTCAAGCATCTGCCGCTGACCATCATCGGCCCTGTGAAGGCCACACAGCCCGTCCTGACGCTGCTCGGTGCATTGATCATTTTCGGTGAAAGACTGAATCTCTACCAATGGATCGGGATGCTGCTGGCCATTCTGTCTTTCTATATGTTGTCGTCGTCGGGGCGCAAGGAAGGCATACGGTTTACGCATAACAAATGGATTCTTTACGCGGTGCTCTCGGTCGTTGCCGGTTCGATGAGCGGCTTGTACGACAAATACCTGATGCGGTCGCTCGATGTGATGACGGTTCAGGTCTGGTTCAATGTGTATCAGTTCGCCCTGATGACTCCTATTTTGCTGTTTCTCTGGTATCCGTCCCGCAAACGTACCACACCGTTCGAATGGCGATGGGGGATTCTGCTGATTTCCGTCTTTCTGGCGATGGCCGACTGGATCTATTTCTACGCGCTAAGTTTTCCCGACTCGATGATCTCGATCGTTTCGATGATTCGGAGAAGCAGCGTACTTGTCACTTTCGCCGCCGGCGCCCTGTTGCTTCACGAGAAGAATCTTAAAAGTAAGACCGTCGATCTGTTGCTGATACTGCTCGGTATGTTCTTTCTCTATCTCGGGACGCGTTAAAAGATCGCCGGGTTATGCTTCCCACAAATTCATTATATCGTTTTCACCCCAATATAAATGGGTGTAACCGGCGATCACGTTCTTGTAACGATAAACGGGTGTGTCGACCATTTCGTCTCTGACATTATATTGTTGAGCGACCGAAAGGGGAGGCGTATCTCCTCCGACGATCGATGAATAATGAAACTCGTGTCCTTTCCATTCCGTTCCGTTCAGCGCGAAGCGACGATAGCCGAGATGCAGACGCATGCTGCTCAAGGTCGCCTCCTGCGGAAGTACACCTGCTAACGGGTAGCTTACCCCATCCATCCCCGTCACCGAGCGGCACAGGTACATCATGCCGCCGCATTCGGCCAATAGCTTCCCTCCGTTTTCAACGTACGAACGGATGCCTTCGAGCATCGACCGGTTGGCGCTCAGTTCGTTCAGGTAGAACTCGGGGTATCCGCCGGAAAGATAAACGAGATCGGCCGGTGGCAGTCTTGGATCTTTGATCGGACTGAAATACGTGACTTCGCCCATTTGTTCAAGGCGTGCGATGTTCTCTTTATAAGTAAACGTGAACGCCTCGTCGCGTGCTACGGCGATAGACCATCCTCTGTTGGGCAGTCGTGCCGGTGGAGTGATGGAAACTCCGGGCAGTACCGCTTGTTGGCAGGCTTCCAGCAAGCGATCGATATCAATATTCGCCGTGATGGCATCCGCCGTTTTTTCGATCAGTTGTTCGAACTGAAAGGAGGCATCTATCGTAAGTCCCAAATGACGGGACGGTATTTCGAGGTCGTTGATCTTCGGCAGGCAGCCGAAACATTCGACTCCTACGTCCGCGCAGGCTTCTTTCAGATACGAGGCATGCGTAGTGGAGGCCGTACGGTTAAATACGACCCCGGCGATACGTATGTCCGGGTTGAAATGCTTGAATCCGTAGATGACAGGAGCTACGGAGTAGGCTACGGAGCGGGCATTGATAATCAGTACGACGGGAATATCGAGCAACCGGGCGATCTCGGCGCTGCTTCCGCGCATTTTCGCGTATCCGTCGAACAGTCCCATGACCCCTTCGGTCACGCAGACTTCGGCGGTCGCAGCATAACGGTCATAAAGATATTGCACATGCGCGGGCGACGACAGCCAACTGTCGAGATTCACGGACTCACAGCCCGCCGCCAACTTATGATAATGCGGATCAATGTAATCGGGGCCGCATTTAAACGGCTGAACGCTCATCCCCCGTCGTTTTATCGAGCGAAGCAATCCGGCGGTAAACGTTGTTTTGCCGCATCCCGAACTGGTTGCACCAATCAGTAGTTGTGACTTCATCGTTCAAATTATCGAATGAAAAGTGTGCGAACTTATATAAAAAAACAGTTTAAACCGCATGCTAAGCCTTGCTTCTGCCTTTAATTATCCCATGTCGGATCATAAGAAATCATGGTCGTAGACGTCGGAGAAAGACCGATGTAGATCAGGTCGTTCATGACAAACATACAATGAATGCCTCTTGCTTGGGGAGGTAGTTGCGATTTCTTTGTCCAGAGCATCGTAGACGGATTATATTCGATGATATAGTATGCTTCATCAATCATATAGATTCGATTATTATGTGCCACACCGGCCAAAACACCCTCGGTCGAGATCGTACAAGTTGTTTCTCGTGTCCATAAAGCGGCATTCGTTGTTTTCCACAATCCTTTATTGAAGACACCGCTTCCGTTTTTACCGAGTCCGACATAAGCTGTATTCCCTATCGTTACGGCGATGCCTCCGTATTGTTGGACGGGGAAATCGGGCTGCCGTTTCCACGTATTGGCCGAGACCTCGTACATCCATACCTCGTTTTTGACTGTGTCTTTGCGACCGCCTACGTAACAGATGCTGTCGTTCAAAGCAAAGCCGACCGAGAGATAAGAGGAATCCGGTCTTATGGTCGTCGATCTGTCATACCAGGTATTACTCCACGAGTTATATTGATAAAAATCGTTTCTTGCTTTACGATCGGCAGCCATTCCCCCGAAAATAAAGGCCGATCTGTCGTGCACGACAGCCGTCTGCCATTTGACCGGGCCTTCCGGATGTGACAGCATCGCTCTCCATTCGTCCGTAGTGGCATTATAGTAATGAAGTTCAGCCGTATATTGAGGGCCAATATCTCCACCGAGAATATATCCCCAATCTCGGATGGAGAAGTAAGCCGGAGAATTCTGAATACGAGGAGCACCTTGAAACGTTTTTAAATTTCCCTTGAATACTTTGGACATCGTTCTGACTTTGATCTCTCCGTATGAGGTTCCTTCATTATTCGTTGCATAAGCTCGGAAATAATACGTTACTCCTCCTTTCAGGCCGGTAATTTGACTGCTGAAAATGCCTTCGGCATTCGGCTCAATCTCTAATACTTCGGCATTCGTCAGGGTAGGATTCGCGACGGTCGCAGACCAGCAGATTCCACACGCTTTCACGGCACTTTGTCCCGCTTCTTCGATCTTTCCGCCAACTGTAACCGCTCCTTTCTCGATGTTTTTTAACTCTGCCGTAGTGACAGTGGGGATATTACTCTTCGTAATGAACGAATCTTGTTCACTGTATGAAATACCGAAATCTTTATTCCGGGCAAAAGCTCGCACGTAATATTTTTGTCGCGAGATCAGATTTTCGCATTCTACCTTGAAAGTGCCGGCCCCCACACCGCATTTGTCATCGTACGACGCATTTTCAAGGGTCGGATTTTTCTTCGTGCTCCAGCAGAAACCGCGCTGAATAACGGGAGCATCCCCTTCCTTCATCACGGTAGCAGAGAAGGCAGCTGTCGTATAGCCTCTTTTTATAATGGTGACAGGTGAAACCGTCGGTAAACCGTCTCCTGTCAGGAATGTTCGAAGAGGTCCGGACATGACATAATAGCCAAATCGGTTTTTTACAAATGCCTGAACGTAATATTTCGTAGATGTTCTCAGACCGCTGATCCGGCAGATGAACGAATCGGTATCCATCGTACTTAGCACCGAATCTTTCGGAAGCATCAATGACGATGTCGAATAATACACTCCACGAGCAAGAACAGCCCCTTCGCCGTGCAGTTCTATTTTTCCTCCGGATAGTGCCGTTCTAGCACGCACACTGTCTATGATCACAAACGTACGAACCGATCCTAATCCCGTATTAGTCGAGACCTTACTTTCTTCCCCATAGGCGATCCCTTTCAGGTTTTTGGCATAAGGCCGGATATAATATGTTGTATTGCTGGATAAATTTTCGATCGTGCCGTTAAATTCACCCAGTCCTTTCCCGAAAGCTTGAGCACTGTCGGGGCGAACGGTAGGATTGTTTTTTTTCGACCAGCATAATCCGCGCTCTTCCACCGCCGCGCCGTTGGCTTTCTCGACCGAGGCGGTCAATGTGATGGAGGAAGCTGTGCGTTCTATTTTTACAGTTGTTCCCAATTGGGGTATTTTTGCGTTTTGTATCCCCGGTTCTACCTTCGGATCGTCGATACATCCGTAAATAAATCCGCAAGAAAGAACGATCAGAAAGATGTAGTATTTAGCTTGTCTCATTGTTTGTTCATTTTTTTTAGAAAACCATGCCGACTCCCGCATTCGGATAGAAGTACTTGAAGTTAAAAGCACTGCATCCGCCCGAAACATAGAAGCGCTTGTTTTTTAAGAAATAGGTGGCATCCAAATCTATTTTAAGACCTTTTTTCGAGGCGTCGCGATCTTTTGCCCATCCGGTAGACTGCCTGATGCCTTCATCGTTTACGATTTCGTATTCACGCAATACGTTTCGTTGCCAATACCCTGCTCCCAAAGACGTGTATAAATTCTCTACGGTCTTTAGCATAATACCGGCCGATCCCATCATCACATTTGCTTTCGTTCGTCCTGTCGGACCGTAATATTGCTGCATGTTCTCGATCACGAATCGATTTCCATCGACACGACATTCTTCGTTGTGTGCTTGAAAAGAAAGGTTGGAATGCAGTTTTACATACCAGCCGATCAGATTATTTATTCCACCGACCCGAATACCGTATGGAGCCAACAAAGAAAAATCATATCCGGCAAAGAAACGCATAGGTTCTTTGGGTTTCTTCGGAAGGGTAGGGGGAAGCGCGTTTGAACGGCGTATATCTTCGAGCTGTTTGCGCCAATAGCCGGCAGTCGTCCGGTTTTCAGTGGTCCCGATTCCTTGGGTGTAATAGAGGATTAACTTCTGAATGGCCGATGTGTCTCGTTCCGTTGCATATTCATTCAAGCAGTTCAAGCATTTGCTCATCACCGTACGCATCGAGACATGCATCGTCTCATCTTTCAGCCATATTTCGGTCAGTTGATGGATACTGTACTGGTCACAATATGAAACGCCTTCTTCGTACCACATTTTCGCGTCCCGATAATCGTTGCGTTTCATCGCTTCGTCTCCTCTACGGTTATATTCGGCCTGTCGCTGTGCTCCGGCGTAGGAGGGAAGCAATAAACATCCGAATATAATCCACATCCATATTTTCATCTATCTTCTTTATTATTTAGTAGGTCGTAAGTCCTCTCCCGACTAATACTCCGTTTGAGTTATAAATATCGTACAGATGGTCTTCGCGCTCAAAAGCCCGTCCGCTCTCAGACCGTCCCACGCTCAAGTAAACACATTGGATACGTTCGATTCCTTTGGCGTCAATTGCCCCATAACGTCCGTTTTGTTTCTTCCGGACGATCGTGTAGTTGCCAAAAGTCATTCCCGATTCATACAATGCAATCCGAGCCGCAATATTTTTTTCTTCTATTTTCTCCTCACAAGCTAACGATAAACGAACAACGTCTTCGGTAACCTTTATTTCTTTGGCTTTTGTAAAGTCTGCTTTTGCCTCAATGTATTGACCTTGATCCATTTTTGTTTTTCCGGACGCCAACAATGCCGCATAATTTGCGTTCATTCGTTCGGTCTCTTCTTCCGCCTTTTTGGCTTTCGACGCTTCTTCAGAGGCTTTCTTATCCGATTCTTTGCTTGTCGTCGTTTTCTCCGATTTCTCTTCTTTCTTTGCCGGAGCGGTTTCGTTTCCTTCTTTTTTCTCCGTTCGCTCCTCTTTATGGATTTCATTCGTCACTTCGGAAGGAGATGGTTCGGTTAAGGGAGTCTCCGTCTGAGGTTGGAGATCGACCGGAATGATCGGTTCGCCTTGTTGTATCGAGGCGTCAGCGACTAACTTGTTGTTGATAAATGTTGTGCTTTTATCGCTCCAACTGAACAGGTATGACACAGCCCAACCTACACCTGCGAACGCAAAGATTAACAAGGGCAATAAAATCCGTCGTTTACTTTTTGTACGCCGTTGTTTGGATTGCTTCGTTTGCAGAGGTATAAATAGAGTTTCCTCATTGTCAACTGATCCAGACTTGCGAGAAGTTGTGATCAACTGTGTGCTTTCATTCTCATCGACAGATTGTTTCGCTTCGTGCTCCTTTTTTTTCGGAAAGCTTATGTTTTCTTTGCTTTCGATCGATGGTGGGATATCCAAAGCATCCATCATTTCTTTTATCGACTGATAGCGATCTTTCGGATTGACCTGCATCGCTTTCAGCACGACAGCTTCCGTTTTCGGAGAGATTCGTTTATTCAGTTCTGACGGGTGAACCAAAGGCTTTGTGGCTCTTAAAATCGATTCGACCGGGATTACGCCGGTCAGTAGATTATACATGGTTGCCCCCAACGAATAAACATCGGGACAAGGAGAGAAATTTACCGTACCCTCATCGTCGTACTGTTCAATCGATGCAAATCCTTTTGATAGTGTAAGCGTCGTTGTGCATGCCTCCTGTTCTTCGAGATCGTAGCGCTTACTGACACCAAAATCGATCAATCGGGCATTATCATTCTTGTCGATTAAAATATTGTTGGGCTTGATATCGAGATGCAGAATGTTTTTCTGATGTACAAACTCCAGCGCCTTCCCGATCTGTGCGACGTACCTGAGCACTTTCGATTCCGGCAATACCGTCTGCTCGCTCAACATGGATTTCAATGAACAACCCGATATATGTTCCATCGCGATGTAGGCTGTGTTGTTCTCTTCGAACACTTCCAACACATTGACGATATACGGATGATGTACTTCGGAAAGAATTTTGGCTTCTTCGATTTGTCGCTCTTTGAACTTATCAAAAAGGATTTTGCCGGTTCCGGAGTGCACTTTGACTTCGAATGTTGTCTCATCTCTAAAGCAATAGTCTTTAAAGAAGTATTCTTTAATGCAAATGGGCACGGTCGTTTCTACTGCTCCGAGTTCACCTTTGACCTCAGTGTTCCACTCGCCCAAATAGGTGATTCCGAATCCTCCCTGGCCGATGACTCTCGTTAGACAATACTTGCCATTTTGCAAACAATATCCGTCCGGCAAATTCATAATTACTTACAGTAATCAGATTTCGCAACAAAGATACATTTTTTTAACGAAAGAATAAAAAAGGTAGAGTAAATTAGTTGTAACTCGATGAATTTTGCACTTTTAAGACAGGCAAAAGATAGAAAGAGTAATTATCGTGGGCTTTTTCATAGCACGTTTCCACAAGGGTATCTTTTATTTTTTCAGACATGTAAGGTCTGGTGAAAAGGGAGGATAGTACCTTGTCCGACAAGCAGTCGGTTACTCCGTCCGTACACATGAGAAAGCAATCGTTGGGTTGAATATCCGTCAGGAAGGCAATGTCTGCTTCGGTCGGATTGGCTGAGCCTGTGATTGCCCGAGTGATGATGTTCTTTTGAGGATGATGCAAGGCTTCTTCTTGATTGATTTTCCCTGTCTTTACCCAAAAATTAACCAGCGAATGGTCTTCCGTCCGAAAGATCGGCTTTCCGTCTCGGAACTGATAAATCCGACTGTCACCGATATGTGCGGCCGTAACCCCCTTGTTTCCAAAGTAGAGCATCGTGAGTGTAGTGGCCATTCCTTCTGCTTCGGGATGCGTCGAGATGTATTCGTCAAAACGTACTTCGGTATATCGGACAGCTTTGCGAATCAGATCGTCGGTGGCATCTTCTTCCATAAAAGTGGAAAAGAAAATCTGAAAAGATTCACATGCCAGCGAACTGGCGATCTCGCCTTTTTCCGCACCGCCAACACCATCGCATACGACAAAGAGTCTCTGTGAGCGCTCTATCGTTTGAGAGGAGGAGGGAAAGATCGCATCTTCGTTGTTCGGTCTTTTTCCTCTTTCACAGATAGCGTATGGCATTCCGAGTGTTATATTCATGGCACTAAAACAATAAGTTACTCCTTAAAGCGAACGTGAGTGTGTCCGATTTTGATTTCGTCGTTATTTTTCAGCACTACCACTTCGCCTTTATCTAAAGATCTGCCGTTATATTGCGTATGATTCTTGCTCTGGTAATCCGAGAGCATGTGGATGTAGTTTCCCCGATTGTCTTTCTTTATTTCTATCCGCATGTGATTGCGGCTCATTTCTTTATCGCCGGTTTCGATACGGATCGTCGCTTCCGACACAGACGCTTTGCGTCCTACGATAAAGATTCCTTCACGCAAAGGAAATGTTTGCTCCGGAGTATCCGGATTGGCGACCACAATTAACCGGCCGCATCCTTTTCGGATCGGCCGGATTAAAACAGTTTCGGAATCGGTCGGCTGTTCGTTTTTTAAATAAGAAACCGGAACATCATGCCGGCATTTCGGGCATTTAAATGAAGCTATTCCTTCGGGAATTTTTGTTTCATCAACTTTTAAACCGACTTTACAATGCGGGCATTTTACCGGAATCATAAAATGATTGAAACGTCTGCGTCATCCATGCCCGAAGTAATGTCGATAATGTCTTCTTCAGAAGCGATTTCCACATCGTCGGAAAGCGTGATGAAATCCGTGTCGTCCAACACTTCATCCACCATTACGAAATCACTCGCGGGTGTTTCATTGACGTCGATCAACAAGACTTCATCGGCGTCGTTGTCTATCGTTACGAATGTATGTTCATTGTTCATCTCTTTACTGTTTTTTTGGTTATTCTGTCACAAAGATACATATTAAAATCTTATGTGATTTAATTCTTAACCATTAACGTACGAAGCAAGGAGATTATTGTACAAAACCATTGTTTGGTATATATCATTCTATTTTTTCACCCATTTGGCACGACATGAGCCGACAGAGCATCTCTTTTTGTTGGCCAAAGATTCCCAAGGGATTTCGCCGAGAAATGTTCCGCATTTGGGACAGACGTAATCGATTTTGAATTGATTGGAGAGGCGTTGTATCAAAGCCGGGATTTTAGCGGACTGTCTGGCTCCAAGGTAAATACCTAAAGTGGGTGCACATATCGCCAGTGTCAAACTGCCGATAAAGATGCCTTGGTGATGCTTCCCAAGGACTCCGATAATGAGTCCCGCCACCCCGACAAAAGCAAATGGCAGCGATTGGAAGATACGTGTCTTGAACTGGTTCGTAGACTGAATCCGTATTTTTTCTTTGATATATCTTTCATAGACCGGCTTTAAAGCGGCGAATTCTTCACTGTAATCGTTATCTGATTTCAAAACGGCCATTATATCCAGAACATAATGATCTCCGAGCATAATAACATCAGAGGGCACCACTTTTTTCTTGATTACACGGTCCCCATTGACATACGTGCCATTTGCGGAATCTGTATCTTCAATAAAAAGATGGCCGTTTTCATCGCGTATCAACCGTGCATGATACCGGCTGACGTGTACATCATCTACTACAAAGTCATTGTCGTTTGCTTTACCGATCCGGATGATCATTGTGAATCTTTGTTTTTTGTTGTAATTAGTGCATCTTGCTCCAAGCTCTCCTTCAGGGCTTTTAGCGGCTCTCTGGGTACAACCAGTTCGCGAGGTTTCGAGCCCGGAACGAGCAATAGTAATTTTTGTTTCGGTAAATTAATTTGCAAAATGTAATTTTTGTTGATGATGTAGCTTTTGCCTACCCGAATGAGTTGTGATCTGGACTCTGAAGCTTGTGTGTCCAGCATACCTTCGATTTTTCCGATATTGATAGCAAATGTAAACTGAACGCCCTCCGTCAATAGCAGTTTCGTGTAATTCCGATCTGCTTCGAGATAGAGTATGTTGCTGATGCGTATGCGCAATAATTCATCTCTCGTTTTTATTATCAAATACCGATCCATCCTTTTTATTTAGCAGGTATAGTCATTATTGAGGAGCAAAAGTAGACTTTTTTTAATATCTATCCAAAGAAAATATAAAAAAAGAGCATGTCAGCAATCGATGTTTGTCTGACACACTCCTTTTCTTTTTTCAGAAGATGGCCTAAGCGCGTATTACGCTTCAATCGCAGCTTGCGCGGCCGCAATGCGTGCAATCGGCACCCGGAAAGGCGAACAGCTGACGTAGTCTAATCCTACCTGATGACAGAATTTTACCGACGATGGCTCTCCTCCGTGTTCACCGCAGATACCGCACTTCAAATCCGGACGTACGGCTCGACCTTTTTCCGTGGCCATACGGATCAACTGTCCGACACCATTCTGATCAAGCACTTGGAATGGGTCTACCTTCAGAATTTTCTTTTCCAGATAAATCGGAAGGAAGGAGGCGATATCGTCGCGTGAATAGCCAAACGTCATTTGAGTCAAGTCATTCGTTCCGAACGAGAAGAATTCAGCCTTCGAAGCAATCTTATTTGCTGTCAAAGCTGCACGCGGCACTTCGATCATCGTACCGACCTTAAAGTCGATTTTATCACCTTGTTCGGCAAAAAGCGCTTCTGCTTCGGCACGAATCACCTCTTCCTGCTCTTTGAATTCGTATACGATACCGGTGAGCGGCACCATAATTTCGGGATAAGTCGATACGCCTTCTTTTTTCAGTTCGAGTGCAGCTCCGAGGATCGCGCGTGTCTGCATCTGTGTAATTTCGGGATACGTATTCCCCAAGCGGCACCCGCGATGTCCGAGCATCGGATTCTGTTCGTGCAGAGCATCTACCCGTTGCCGGATGTATTCTACGCTTACGCCCATTGCATCGGCCAGTTCCTTTTGACCTTTCGGATCGTGAGGTACAAATTCGTGCAACGGAGGATCGAGCAGACGAACCGTGACGGGATAGCCGGCCATGGCTTTGAAGATTCCTTTGAAGTCGGCCTGCTGATAGGGCAGGATTTTCGCCAACGCTTTCTTTCGTCCTTCGGCGTTCTCGGAGAGAATCATTTCGCGCATGGCTTTGATTTTATCGCCTTCGAAGAACATGTGTTCCGTACGACACAATCCGATACCTACGGCTCCGAATCCGCGTGCCACTTCCGCGTCGTGCGGTGTGTCGGCGTTTGTACGTACTTTGAGGTGAGTATATTTGTCCGCCAGCTTCATGAGTTCTGCGAAGTCGTCGAGCAGTTCGGCGGCTTGCGTACGCACTTCATCTTTATACACTTCGCCCGTCGTACCGTTGATGGAGATATAATCGCCTTCCTTGAGTACTGTTCCGTCTATTTCGACTGTGCGATTTTTATAATCGATATTCAATGCTCCTGCACCCGATACGCAGCATTTTCCCATGCCACGGGCTACGACAGCGGCATGCGAGGTCATTCCTCCGCGAGCGGTCAGGATACCTTCGGCTACGGCCATACCCGCTAAATCTTCGGGCGATGTTTCAATACGTACAAGCACGATTTTATGCCCTTCGTCGTACCATTTCGCCGCATCATCTGCGAAGAATACGATCTGTCCCGTAGCTGCTCCCGGCGAGGCGGGAAGTCCGCGTGTCAGCACTTTGGCCTTTTTCAACGCTTCTTTATCGAATACGGGGTGAAGCAGCTCATCCAGTTTGTTCGCATCGATGCGTTTCAAAGCCGTTTTTTCATCGATCATGCCTTGACGTAGCAGGTCCATGGCAATCTTAACCATCGCCGCGCCGGTACGTTTTCCGTTACGGGTTTGCAGGAACCAGAGCTTGCCATCCTGTACGGTAAATTCCATATCCTGCATGTCGCGGTAATGATCTTCGAGCTTCGTCTGAATCGCGTCCAGTTCTTTATATATTTCGGGCATGGCTTCTTCCATCGAAGGGTACTCCGCTGCTCTGAGCGCTTCAGGCACACCGGCCAGTTCCGCCCAGCGTTGCGAACCGATCTTGGTGATCTGTTGCGGGGTGCGAATGCCGGCGACCACGTCTTCGCCTTGCGCATTGATCAGGTATTCGCCGTTGAACAAATCTTCGCCATTGCCTGCGTCGCGCGAGAAGCAAACACCGGTTGCCGAGGTTTCACCCATGTTACCGAAAACCATTGCCTGTACATTGACTGCTGTTCCCCATTCGGCCGGGATGCCTTCCATCTTACGATACAAAATGGCGCGTTCGTTCATCCACGAGTTGAAAACGGAGCAAATGGCTCCCCACAACTGCTCATAGGCTGAAGTCGGGAAATCGCGACCGGTTTGTTTCTTTACGGCAGCCTTGAATTTGGTGACAAGCTCCTTCAAGTCTTCCACTCCGAGTTCGTTATCGAGCGTGACGCCCTTGGCTTTCTTTACTTCTTCGATAATTTCTTCGAACGGGTCAATATCCTCTTTATTTTCAGGCTTCATTCCCAGTACTACGTCTCCGTACATCTGGACAAAGCGGCGATACGAGTCCCATGCAAAGCGGGGATTGTTCGTCTTACGCGCCAATCCTTCAACCACTTCGTCGTTGAGTCCCAGATTCAGGATGGTATCCATCATCCCGGGCATCGAAGCGCGGGCTCCCGAACGTACCGAAACGAGCAGAGGGTTCTCTACGTCTCCGAACTTGGAGTGCATCAATGATTCGACGTAGGCTACCGCATTTTTCACTTCGTCTTGCAGTAACTCTACCACTTTTTCTTTTCCGATTTTATAATACTCGTTGCAGACATCGGTTGTGATGGTAAATCCCGGAGGAACAGGCACTCCAATCAAGTTCATTTCTGCCAAGTTGGCTCCTTTTCCACCCAGCAGATTCCGCATATCTGCCCGCCCTTCGGCTTTTCCATTACCAAAGGTGTAAACTCTCTTTATTTCCATATATTTGTTGAATTATGATAAGTCATAGAAATCTCGACAGTGCAAATATAGCTATTTTGATCGCTGATTTCCAAATAAACCGCGAAGGTATTTTTATGTTTTAAAACTATTTTTGATTCTATCCGGAAGTTAGTTTTTATATTTGCGTGGCGAATTTTTTAATTATTCACAGATTTGACACGAAAAAAGAAACCCTTCCCGATACTGGAAGAGGTAGAAATCACGGATGTTGCGGCCGAAGGCAAAGCGATTGCCAAAGTGAGTGAAATGGTTGTTTTTGTGCCGTGGGCGGCACCGGGTGATGTGGTAGATATCCGTTTGACTCGCAAACGAAGTCATTATGCCGAAGGGAATGTTATCGCATTCCACAAGTACAGTGAGAAGCGGGCAACTCCTTTCTGCGAACATTTCGGGGTATGCGGAGGCTGCAAATGGCAGCATCTGCCTTACGAAGAACAGTTGCGCTATAAGCAAAAACAAGTTACGGATACGCTGACGCGAATCGGCAAGGTACCGATAGGAGAGGTGTTGCCGATTCTCGGTTCGGAGCGCACGATGCATTACCGTAACAAGCTGGAGTTTACATTTTCGAACAAGCGCTGGCTGACCGAACAGGAAGTGGCCTCCGGTATCGAATATACGGAGATGAACGCGCTGGGGTTCCATATTCCGGGCATGTTCGATAAGGTGCTCGATATCCGGCGTTGCTGGTTGCAGGACGATGTGTCGAACCGGATTCGGCTATGCGTGAAAAATTTCTGTCTGACGCACGAGGGTTATTCTTTCTTCGACTTGAAAAATCAGGAAGGCTTTGTGCGCACGTTGATGATACGTACCGCCTCGACCGGTGAGTTGATGGTCGTTCTGGCTTTCTTCAGAGAAGATAAGGCGCTACGCGAAGCCTTGTTGGAGCATCTGCTGGAGCAAATACCGGAAATTACGTCGCTGATGTATGTCATCAACGGGAAACGGAACGATACGCTGACCGACTTGGATATCGAGTTATATCGTGGGAAAGATCATTTGATTGAGCGGATGGAGGATTTGCAGTTTAAGGTGGGACCCAAATCATTCTATCAAACAAACAGCGAGCAGGCTTACCGGCTGTATGATGTAACGCGCGAGTTCGCCGGATTGAGCGGCAACGAAACGGTTTACGATCTTTACACCGGTACCGGGACAATCGCCAACTTCGTTGCCCGGAAAGCCCGCAAGGTAGTAGGTATCGAATATGTGCCCGAGGCAATCGAGGATGCGAAAGTAAACGCGCAACTGAACGGCATCGACAATGTCGCGTTCTTTGCCGGAGATATGAAAGATTTGCTCACGACGGCTTTTATCGAAGAACATGGCCGGCCGGACGTAATCATCACCGACCCCCCACGTATGGGTATGCACAACGACGTGATTGATACGATTCTGGCGGCATCGCCCGAAAAAATCGTCTATGTGAGTTGTAATCCGGCTACGCAGGCACGAGACATTGAGCGGATGAGTATCCGTTATGAGGTGGTAAAAATTCAGCCGGTCGATATGTTTCCGCATACGCATCATGTCGAAAACGTAGCCTTGCTTCGTAAAAAGAATGACCGATAGAGTTACGATGTAATACCATACTATAAAATAATGTATAGAAATACATTTGTCTTTCCGCTTGTGTCTTTGCTTCTGTTGCTGTGCGGATGCTACAGCGGAGGGAACCGTTCTCAGAGTGAAGAGACTTCATCCGATTGGCCTTCCATCAAAGAGAAGGGGGAGATAACGGCTGTGACGCTCAACAGTTCTACGTCGTATTTCCAATATAAGATGCAGGCGATGGGGTATGAGTACGATCTCATCGCCGACTTCGCCCGCCAGAACGGATTGCGTTTGAATATGAAGGTGGCCGAAAACATTACCCGCCTGATGGAGATGTTGCAATCGGGCGAGGCCGATGTTGCGGCTTATCCGATTACCATCGACAATAAGTTAAAAGAGCAGATGCTTTTTTGCGGCTATGAACGGCAATCGAATCTGGTTATCGTCCAGCGCGCCGGACGTGGAGATACGGTGTTGACCGATGTGACGCAACTCATCGGGAAAGAGGTCTGTATAAAACCGTATCGACGTTATCAAGAGCGACTCGAGAACCTCAACAGCGAGTTGGGAGGAGGAATCCGCATTGTCCATATCGATAAAGACACGATCTCGTCGGAAGATTTGATCGAGATGGTGGCAAAAGGCCAGATCGATTACACGGTGTGTGAAGACGATGTGGCCAGACTGAATCGGACGTATTACCGAAATATTAATATCAATCTGGCAATCAGTTTTAAACAGCGCTCTTCGTGGGCGGTGCGCAAGAACTGTCCGAAACTGGCTAAGGCTATTCATGCGTGGGCGTCGAACATAACCGGGAAAAGCTCTTATCAGTCGGCTATCAAACGTTACTTTGAACTTTCGAAAGTTTCACCGACGCTGATCGGTATGCCGAAGATAGCAAACGGACAAATCTCTCCGTATGACGATCTGTTCAAGCGTTATGCCGGCCGATTGGGGTGGGACTGGCGTTTGCTGGCATCCATTGCGTATCAGGAGTCTCGTTTTCAGCCTCAGGTTGTCGCTTGGAGCGGTGCCGAGGGACTGATGGGCATCATGCCGGCTACGGCGCGCGGGCTGGGATTTGACGCAGGAGAGATGCAAAATCCGGAAAAGAACGTACAGGCTGCGATTGAATGCCTGCGCCGTTTTGGAAAGGGATTTGTCTCGCTCGACTCGCTCGAACGTATCAAACTGACGCTGGCTTCTTACAATGCCGGAATCGGACATATTTACGATGCGCAAAGACTGGCGCAGAAGTACGGACGTAACCCGAACGTGTGGAACGACAACGTGGCCGAGTTTATCCGCCTCAAAGCCGAAGCGCAGTATTATACCGATTCGGTCTGCAAATTCGGTTATCTGCGCGGTACGGAGACGTATAATTATGTCTCCGATGTGCTGAACCGCTACGAATACTACCGGAAAGAAACGGAAAGCCTTGAGAACCGCTGATCGCACCTCCTTTGTGGTATATTCGATTGATTTTCAATTAATTTAACGAGTAAAGAGACGCGTTCCGGCGCCGGAAGCGTGCGAGGAACGGAAGGTCCGTTCTCACCAACCGTGCGTCCGTATAATCGTACGCGCGGCTCGTTGCGTTCAACCGAACTTCGGGGCGATACAACGCGTGTTTGGGGGATGCTTGAATAAAATTCGTTCTTTCCAACGCAAGTTTCGTTGGTGCACCCCGGACTTCGGGTCGATGTTCCGGCTCTTCGGGGCAATCTCCCCGAAACATCGGGGGAAGGAACGGAACTTGCGCGCGATCGCCAAAAAGTTTCGTTGCGTTCAACGGAACTTCGGTTGGAAGGAACGGAAGATCGGTAGAAGGCCACGAAACGCCGGCTCGCAGGGCCTGAAATCGCCCGCGTTTCACCCGATGTTTTCCGGCATCCGGCCAATGCCGCGTTGTTTTCAACAGGCTTCGCGTCGGGGCGTACGAATCTTCGGGGCGTCGTTACGCAACGGTTCCATGCTCCGACATTACGGCTTATGAATGATTTTATTCCAACTTCAAGACGGCAAGAAACGCTTTCTGCGGCACTTCGACCGTGCCGATCTGTTTCATCCGCTTTTTCCCCTCTTTTTGTTTCTCAAGCAGTTTGCGTTTACGCGAAACGTCACCACCGTAACATTTGGCTGTCACGTCTTTGCGGACGGCCTTGATCGTTTCGCGGGCAATGATTTTTGCCCCGATAGCCGCTTGTATGGCGATGTCGAATTGCTGTCGGGGGATCAATTCTTTCAACTTCTCGCACATGCGTCGGCCGAAGGTCACGCTGTTGTCGAAATGGGTGAGGGTGGAAAGGGCATCGACCGGCTCACCGTTAAGCAAAATATCGAGTTTGACGAGTTTGCCCGGCCGGTAATCGTGCAGATGGTAGTCGAACGACGCGTACCCTTTCGAAACGCTCTTGAGTTTGTCGTAAAAGTCGATCACGATCTCGCCCAAGGGGAGGTCGTAAAAAAGCTCGATCCGGTTGCCGGTAATGTAATCCTGCTTGATGAGAATGCCGCGTTTACCGAGACAGAGTGTCATAATCGGTCCGATATACGTGGTCTGTGTGATGATGGAAGCACGGATAAACGGTTCCTCGATATGGTCGATCTGCGTCGGGTCGGGCAAGCCGCCGGGGTTATGCACTTCGGTGCAGTTGCCTTTTTTGTCGTACACTTTATACGATACGTTCGGCACGGTCGTAATCACGTCCATGTCGAACTCACGATCCAAACGCTCCTGAATGATTTCCATGTGCAGCAGTCCGAGGAATCCGCATCGGAAGCCGAAGCCCAGCGCCACCGAACTTTCGGGTTGAAACGTCAGAGAGGCATCGTTCAACTGTAATTTTTCGAGCGAGGTGCGCAGGTTTTCAAAATCTTCGGGAGCAATCGGATACACACCCGCAAAGACCATCGGTTTCACCTCCTCGAACCCGGCGATGGCTTCGGAGGCAGGTCGTTTGACATGCGTAATCGTATCTCCGACTTTTACCTCTTTCGACGTTTTGATACCGGAGATGATATATCCCACATCGCCCGTACGCACTTCTTTGCGGGGGCTCATTTCGAGCTTCAGCACACCTACTTCGTCAGCATCGTATTCTTTGCCGGTAGCGATAAACTTCACATGGTCGCCCTGACGAATCGTACCGTTTACGACCTTGAAATAAGCGATGATTCCGCGAAACGAGTTGAACACCGAGTCGAAAATGAGACATTGCAGCGGGGCCTCCGGATCGCCCGAAGGAGGAGACACGCGCTCCACAATGGCGTTGAGGATATCATATACGCCGTCGCCCGTTTTACCGCTGGCGCGAAGAATCGAATCTCGCGGACAGCCGATCAGTTCGACGATCTGATCCTCGATCTCTTCAGGCATCGCACTCGGAAGGTCAATCTTATTGATCACGGGAATAATTTCGAGGTCGTTCTCGATGGCCATATATAAGTTCGAAATTGTCTGCGCCTGAATACCCTGCGCCGCGTCGACGATGAGCAGAGCACCCTCGCATGCCGCGATCGAACGCGATACTTCGTACGAGAAATCGACGTGTCCCGGCGTATCGATCAGGTTCAAGACATATTTCTCTCCCTTATATTCGTATTCCATCTGGATCGCGTGACTCTTGATCGTAATGCCTCGCTCGCGCTCCAAATCCATGTTGTCGAGCACTTGCGACTGCATGTCTTTTGCCGCTACGGTCTTCGTGTATTCGAGCAGGCGGTCGGCCAAGGTACTTTTCCCATGATCGATATGGGCGATGATACAAAAATTGCGTATATGATTCATTGTGTCAAATTTCTGTTTTGCCGGCAAAGATACGAATTTCAGGAAAATTTTCATACCTTTGGCATGGCTTTTGCTCTTTCGGAAAACAGATGACAATACAAGAGATACAGACCGCTTGTGCACGTACGACGGAAGCGCTCGATCGGGGAGCGCTCAAGACAGCCTTTGACACGCTTCAAGGGCTGATCGCCGGTTCACAGACGTATACTTATCAAAACAAACTCGACGAATTACAGGAGACGTATCAATACATGCTCCGTTACTATATAGAAGGTTCGGGAGACCCTATGCAGGAACAGATTTACGCAGGTATCCGGACGCAAACATACGAGCTGACAGATCGACTGCGACATGAACTTTTGGCAGATATTTCTCCCGCCACCTATTATGCCGTCCGTCGTACGCTGATGCTTCAGCCCGTCGAGACCGGCACCCTGCTTAAACAAACTCCGTTCTATGCCGAGGCCGGAGAAACGGAAGCGTACGAGGCCTCCGTAAACCGTCTGTTCGGACATCTCTGGACAACAACTTTTCTCTCGCAAGAGATCGTCGTTGCTGTTCGGGAAGCACTGGCCGATGCTCACTATCCGTCGGCAGCCAGAAGTCAGATCGTTTCGGCTCTTTGGCTCGGTCTGCAAGAGACATTCGACAAGGAGAAGCTGCTGCTGCTGTTCGATGCGGCTTCGTCTACGTCCGACGAAACCATTCGTATCCGTGCGCTGATTGCCATCTGTTTGACACTGTACACTTATCGCCGGCGCATCGCGTTTTATCCGGAGATGGAACGTCGGCTCGGACTGTTGGCCGAAGCACCTGATTTCAAACGACTCCTACTGACCATCATTCTCCGCTTTATCCTCGCGCGTGAGACAGAGAAAGTATCGCATAAACTGCAGGAAGAAATTATTCCGGAGATGATGAGACTACGCCCTAAAATCAATCCGGGGGCTTCATGGTCTGATCTCATCACGGAGCTTTCGGGCGATGAGATGAATCCGGAATGGAAAAGCGACAAACTCTCGAAATGGCTCGAAGAGTACACCGAAATGCAGGAAGAAGGTATTGATGTGATGCACTCGACATTCATTCATCTCAAGCATTTCCCGTTCTTCCGGGAGATCGGCCACTGGTTTCTGCCGTTTTCGACCGAACATTCCGCGCTGAAAGACGGAGTGAATACCGGTGTGGGGACACTCGACACGCTATTGCAAGCGTCGTTTATGTGCGACTCCGATAAATATTCGCTTTACTTCAGCCTGCTGCAAATACCCGAATCACATCGAAAAATGATTCTTCATCAGCTTGACGGACAAATCAATCAGATGAACGAACAGCAGACCCGAGAACTGAAAAACAGACTCACGAAAGCCGAAAATATCATCGGCTTGTATATTCAGAACCTTTACCGTTTCTACAAACTGTATCCCCGACATTCCGATTTCGACGACATCTTCAACGAAAAACTCGATTTTCATCATCTCGCCATGTTGAAACCTTACGTTTCGGATACCGAAACGTTATCGCAAATTGCCGAGTTTTACCTCCGAAAAGGATATTTCGAGGATGCTTTGACGATTTACAACTCCCTGATCGAACAAGGTGCAGGCGATGAGATGCTGTATCAGAAATCGGGCTATTGCCGACAGATGACCGGCGATATACAAGGAGCTCTTCGCGACTACCTGCGTTCGGAGATGCTGAATCCGGAAAGCCAATGGCTGATCCGCCGCATTGCCGGGTGCTACCGTACGTTGAAACAGCCCGAAGAGGCCTTGAAGTTCTTCCTTCGCTACGACCAACGTGAGCCGGACAATCTTTCCATCCTGATGAATATCGGACATTGTTATTTGGAGCAGAAAAACTATCACGAAGCCTTGAAATATTATTTCAAGGTAGATTATATCAGTCCCGACAACGGCAAGGCGCAACGGGCCGTCGCGTGGTGTTCGTTCCTGATCGGGAAATATGATCAGGCACGTAATTATTACCGGAAAATTATTGACGGTCAACAACCTCAGGCGCAGGATTTTCTCAATGCCGGACATACCGAATGGGCCGTACAGAATATGAAAGGAGCCCTTGAACGATATAAGCAATCGGTAGCTGCCGCCGGCGATTTTAAGGCGTTTCAAGAATTATTAAAGGAAGACATTCCCGACCTGATACGCGCCGGTATCAAACCGTCGGAAATGCCTTTACTCATGGATCAGTTGCGTTATTCGCTCGGATGACTTTCCAAATGTAATACCGCTCCTTTTATCCCTTTGGCCGATGCTTCGAACGTAATCGTTCCCGCTTTCTCTCCCGACTGTACGATGGCCGTCAACATGCCTTTGAAGAGCGGCATTTCGGGCAGATGAAACGGTTGTAAGCAAGTTACATCGCCGTTGGCTGCCGCGCGGTACGAACCTGCCCCCTTCACCTTAAAACGAATCATTTTATCGGCTTCGGGGCATAAGTTACCGTCCTTATCGACAACTCTTACCGTGATGAATGAGAGGTCTTTGCCATCGGCTTGCAACGAAGTGCGGTCGGCCGACAACTCAATTCGATGCGGTTTGCCCGCCGTGTGCATTTCTTTTTCGGCCACAGTCTTGCCGTTATCGTCATAAGCCACCACTTTCACGGTGCCCGGCTCGTATTTCGTATCCATCCACATCAGCCGATAACGCTTCTGGCGAGTGAACGAAGCGGCGTCTTCCGGAGTATTGCTGTTCTCCTGCGTTACGGTCATGTCTTTCGATCGTTTGCCCTGACTGACTCCGTTGATAAACAACTCGGCCGACGGGTAGTTCGTGTAAACAAAAACCGGAGTAACTTCTCCCTCACGTCCCGGCCACGTCCAGTGCGGAAGGATATGCAACGTTTCCTCTTTCTTGTTCCAATGACTGCGATACAGATAATAGCGATCTTTGGGAATACCGGCTAAATCAATGATTCCGAACAGTGAGCTGTGGTTGGGCCAGTCGCTGTAGTAAGGGGTCGGTTCGCCGAGGTAATCGAATCCGGTCCATACAAATTCGCCGATGCAGTAGGGACGATCTTCGTGCTGTATAAAGTCGTCTTCCGGAAGGCTTGACCAGTTGCAATGCTCCACATCGTAACTGCTGCTCTGATGATCTTCGTAACGTGCCATCGCTTTACGCTCGACCGGGAATTTATAGACACCGCGCGAGCTGACGGTCGACGCCGTTTCGCTCCCCAGAATGATTTGCTGTGGTAGTTTTTCGTAGGCTTCATCATAGGCTTTCAGGCGATAATTCATGCCTACGACATCGAACGTAGCAGCAAAATTATTATTGATGATGGCCGATCCCTGATCCATCCCCGCTGTTACCGTGCGAGTAGGGTCTTCGCGATGACAGATATCCTGCATCCTTCGGGCGAGATAAACGCCACCGGGCGCTACCTGATCAGGTACCTCGTTACCGACACACCACATCACGACGCTCGGATGATTACGATAACGGCGCACCAGATTCACCAAATCTTTTTCCATCCATTCGTCGTAGAAAAGGTTATATCCATTCCGGCACTTGGGCGTCTTCCATTCGTCGAAGCTCTCTACCATAACCATCATTCCCATCTCGTCGCAGGCCTCGATCAGTTCGGGTGCCGGCATATTGTGCGATGTGCGGATGGCATTGCAACCCATGTCTTTGAGGATGCGTATCTGTCGGCGGATCGCTGCGTCGTTGACTGCTGCTCCCAACGGTCCCAAATCGTGATGATTGCATACACCTCGAAAGAATGTTTTCACTCCGTTCAGGTAGAAACCGTCGTTCGGACGGATTTCGAGCGAGCGGATACCGAATCGACCGGTCTGCTCGTCTTTCAACACATTATCAAGGTAGAGCCTTGTCACCGCCGTATAAAGCGATGGCGTTTCGGGTGTCCAGAGCAACGGATCGTTGATCCACAGCGAAGTTTCCGTACATCCATCCACCAGCAAAGACGTGTCGATTTTCGACGAAACGACCCCGAGTTCCCGTCCGTCGGGCGTGCGGATTTCCGTTTCCAATCGTAACTCGCCACGTGTCGAGGAAGGATACGTCAGCTGCGTACGGAATACGACTTTGGCATTTTGTTTACGCACGACAGGGGTCATGATCTGTGTGCCCCATAACGGAAGATGCACATCGTCCATCGTGATCAGGTGTACATGGCGATAAATACCTGCTCCCGGATACCAGCGTGAAGATTCCGGCTTGTTTTCGAGCCGTACGGCCAACGTATTGCTACCCTCGCGGTTGATGTTGTCTGTTACATCGAAATAAAAGGAATTATATCCGTAGGGCCAGTGTCCGACTTCGTGACCGTTTACATAAACGCGTGCGTTGCTCATCGCACCGTCGAAGAGAAGAATGACACGCTGTCTCTGCGCGGATGCCGCCAGTTGAAACGTCGTACGGTACCAGCCGACTCCGACGAAAGGCAGTCCTCCCGTTCGTCCGGCATGCTCCATGGCCTCTTTCTGACCATCCTGCGTGATAGCTACTTCCTGTTTGTCGTGATGGATGCTGAATGGGCCGTAAATCGCCCAATCGTGCGGTACCGTCACTTGTTGCCATCGGCTGTCGTCAAAACCCGGTTCGGCCGATCGAGCATCGTCCGTTCGTGTAAACCGCCAATTTTTTTCCAATAATGTTTCTGTTCGCACTTGTGCTGTCGCCATACTCAGTGCCATACATCCGGTCATAAGACCTGCTATCCATTTTCGTTTCATCTTACTATTTATATTTGTTTTATGGTTTATCGTTCCATCGGTAGGAGACTATAGAACTGCCCGGCAGATTACACCGGATCAAACGCTCGCCTTCGCCCATGAAAAACGTACAGGGAGCTGAAGATTCATTCATTACGACGAAAGCACAACTACCGTTCGGATTCAGAAAAGCACTGCCTGTAACCCCTTCCGGTAATTTGCCTTCGATTCCGATACGCACGGCTCCGGGCTTCACGACCGATGCCAAATGTGCAATCACAAAATAATGCGAGTTGCGAGTGATGGTTTTATAATTCGTCGTATCGATATCAACAGCCCCGTAACAGTTCCGACAGCCACCTTCACGGTTAGGTCCCTGTCCGCTATCGAGCATCAGGTTCCAGACAATAACCCCCTTACAGTGATTATTCACCGTTCCCAGTCCGATTTCGCGCATATCTTCGAGCAGACGCGTCCGGAAATTGTGCCCGTCATTCCATTCGCCGATGGACGCTTCGGTAAATACCAGCTCTTTATCGGGGTAAGCCGCGTGAATGCGGTTCAGTTCGCTTTTATCGCCCGAATAATGATGATATGCCGCCCCGGCAATGTAGGACGCCGCTTCGGTATCGGCGTAAAGATGTAGCGGATAATCCTGCTGATCTTCCATTCGATCGTAATCGTAATTGTGATCGAAAACATAAATTTTTGTTTTCAGTCCGGAAGCGTTGAACTTCGGGCCGAGCGCCGTTTTCACGAATGTGAGCTGTTCACGCCATCCCATAAACAGAGAAGCCGAGTTCCCTCGATTCAGCGGTTCATTCTGAGGGGTAATGGCATAAATTGGAATGCCTTCTTTCTCAAAGGCCTGTATCCATTTTACGAAATATGTAGCATAATCGTTGTAATACAGTGGATTGAGATGTCCACCGGTCCATGAACGGAAGACGCGCTTCGTTTTCAGGTCGGAGATTTTCATCCAAGTCGGACAAGTCCACGACGAACCCATCACTTTCAACGACGGATTGATTCGCAAAATTTCTTTCAGGACAGGCATGACGTACATGGTTTCTTCGGCCGTCAGCGAAAAATGTTCAATGCCTTTCTTATCGCAACATGTATATTCGCTCAGCGAAAAATCGGAACAACCGATCGAAATACGTACATAGCTGAATCCCATCTTGTCGGGGGAGAACGTTTCATAAAGGAAGGCCGAACGGTCTTCCGGTGTCATCCGCATCAGGTTATAGGCTGTCGAACCTGTGAGAGCAGCCCCGAAACCGTCCATCGTCTGATAACGCACTGCCGTATCGAGCGTAATAAGCCTATCTGTATCTTTCAGATCTTCTTCATGAAACGAAATGATTTCATAAGCGAACTCTTTGGTACGGTCGGACGTTGTCGTAAACAAATCGACTGTTTCTACAGACTGAAATTCGCAACCGCACATTCCTATCCCTGCGAGGAGTACCCCACATAGCCATTGATACATTTTTTTCATACCATCTATTTAAATATGGCGTAAATATAGGTACAAAAAACGAATATGAACTTTTTTCATGAGATTATCTAAGGCGCTGTTTAAAAATGGAAGATTTATGGTGTCTGTATTCTATGGATTTGCTTATTTATCTCCTTAGAATATCCTTACAGGCGTTGAAATATTGATTATTTAACACCATAACTAAACGCTCTATTTCCCGGGCATCAAAAGAAACAGGCAAAATATTTGCATGTTATCAAAAAACGTTGATACCTTTGTCGTACCATAACAAAAAAACAACACTATGGAAAACGACCGATACTTCACCCGGCAAGCCGATGCGCCTCGCAAACCGCACCGGAGGCGCAGCGTAAAAGAAATATCCGAAACGCGGAAATCAATTATCAATTTTTAAAAATAGAAAAACATGAAACAGCAAATCATTTTATGGATAGGTGCCCTGCTTTTGCTAACAGCAGCAGCGGGGTGCGAGAAGAAAGATCAAGCATCTTCAATAGAAGGAAAATGGAGTTTAATTAAAAAACAAGGAGGTTTTTCCGAAGAGAAAACGTTTGAAATCAATGAAGTCTTGTGTATTTTTTATTCTAACGGATTAGTTGAGGTTAAAACAACATTATCTCCTGCTCCATTTTTATCCGAAGGCACATATAAATATTCACTTACATCTGAAAAAGTGATTATAATAAATGGTAAATCGTATGAGTTTAGTATCAACCAACATCAATTACGGTTAATAGATAATGCCGTATCAGACGGTGATATTTTTGAATTTCGCAAAATATAAATACAGGTCATCATGAAAGATACTAAACTAAATAGATAGATTACGAATTATGAGGTACTGTGGACCTTTATTAAATGTTGAGTTGTTTAATCGTTGATTTGTTTTGATTGTTGGCTGAATGCTGATAGCTGAACGCTGACTGACAATTAAAAACGTAGCAAAAGAAATAAAAAGTCTCGCGAGTGAAAAAAATAACATTTGATTCAGCAGCGTTTTGTGCCTTTTTTGTATCATATACAAAGAAACATTTGATAATGCATCTTTTTATGAACTTTACCAGACAAACAATGGAAGGGATAAACAAGATTTCTCCTCGCAGACAAGCCGATGCACCTCGCAAACCGCACCGGAGGCGCAGCCTAAAAGAAATATCCGGAACGCGGAAAACAAGTATAAACTTTTAAAAAAAGATATGAAGACAAAGAAAAAAGCATTATTTGTAAGCCTGTTATTTCTATGGATAACAGCGGGAATGACAGGCTGCAACAAGAATGATGATCAGCTATGGGAGATATCACCCTATGGAAAGCAAACTGTTATAGAGCGGAAGATAAACGGTATTGCTTTTAAGTTTTGTCTGCTTAATGAACAGGGAAAACCGGCTACTGTCTTTAAAGAAGGAGAAAATTTCAGCTTTTATTTCCGGATAAAAAATGAGACGGGAAAAAATTTGTACTACAATGCCTATCCATGTGCCTATTCGGACAATTTCTTTTCCGTTTCCGACTCTTCCGGGAAAATAGTTGGAAAATCTTACGAAGCATTGCCCCAAACAGATATAGGTATAGCAGCTTATCCATTTAACAATAACGACAGTTACACCTTCAAAGTAGCGTGGCTGCATTCTGAAAAATCAATCGTTCAAGGTGGAGATTTTGATTATAAGAGCCTAAAAAGAGAGCATCTTAAAACCGGAAATTATTACACCGGTTTCTCTCATAAATTTAAATTGTTCCCTGCTTCGGGAGACAAACATATAGAAATAGAGGACATTCATTTCAAAATCAATTTTAAAATCCGATAGCATGAAAAAGAATATCATTTTATGGATAGGTGCCCTGCTTTTGCTGATAGCAGGAGTGGGGTGTGAGAAGAAAGATCATTCCGAGTCTGAAATTATTGCAACGGGAACATTGATTTATGACCCGACAGCAGCAGTTTTGTGTACTCCAAGAACACATATTTTAAAAAGAAAGAATGATGATTTAGAATTAATCTTTCTTTCTAATGGCGAAGCTATTAGAATGTATGATAATGCGGTTGTTACAATCTACGGTACTAAGGTAAAACAACTAAGTAAGACATGTCCAAATGTAGTTGAAGTCAAGAAAATATTTAAAAACTAAACATTAAAAAAACATGAAAACAAAAATTATTGTATGGATAAACGTCCTGCTCATAATGATGGCAGGAGCAGGATGTGAGAAAAAAAATTCCGAGGAAGAAAGCCGCATCTCTTGTCCATGCGAATGCGTGGAAGAGAAGATTCCGATTACAACTCTTAACAATGAGAGCGCCCGCATCCGATATAAAAAACTGGACAATCATGTTTCTTTTGTATTAGACAACAAGGAACTTGTGCATGAGCATTATCTCATTCTACTCGGATGTGATATGGCTCCCCAAGGATGTGATATTCCTGAAAAATACAAGGAAGATGGCCTCCCCGTTATAATCAGTGGAGAAGTCTTTGATTGTAGCGAATATATCAAGCCGTGGATTAAACGGGCTCCTGTTTACTTTATTAAATTGTCAACCATAAAAAAGAAGATATGAAGACAAAAATCATTTTATGGATAGGTGCCCTGCTTTTGCTGATAGCAGGAGCGGGGTGTGAAAAAGAAACACTTCCTCCGAATCAAGCCAAGGGAAAAGTTTTGGGACCTACAGGCCCTTGTCAGGGGTATGCACTCTATATAGAAGTT
>NZ_RQYN01000180.1 GCF_003860135.1 Tannerella forsythia | reverse complement strand
CCACGATTGATCCGAAGCGGCCGTCCATGCTCCGCTCGCGGTGACGGTGACCGGTTTCGTTTCGCCGGCGGCTACGAAGCTGAGCGTGGCCGGGCTGACGGCGAGTGTTGGGGGAGCTGACGCGCCCTGCTGCGTGACGTTCACCTCCTGCGTGATGCTGCTGGAGGTAAAGGTGACCTTGGCCGTGCGGGGTGCCGTGCCCGTATAGTTCGCGGCCGTAACGCTGATGGTCGTATTGCCCGTACCGTTGCCGGTCGAGAGCGTAAGCCACGATTGATCCGAAGCGGCCGTCCATGCTCCGCTCGCGGTGACGGTGACCGGTTTCGTTTCGCCGGCGGCTAC
>NZ_RQYN01000179.1 GCF_003860135.1 Tannerella forsythia | reverse complement strand
TTGTACACCATAATTCGTTGGTTGTTTACGGTGAAAGCCGCGCCCTGTTTTTTCAGGGCATCGGTCAAAATCGTTTCTACCGACTGATCGGCCACATCGATCGTGATACGTTCACTCAAGTCGATGTCGTTGTTGCGAATCAGGAACGAATAGTCGAACTTTTCTTCAATCAGATTGAACAGTTCCTGCAACGTCGCGTTCTCCAATTTGACGGACATCCGTTGTACCTGCAACGGAGAGGCAGACAAAATACCGGATGTACACAGCATAAGTGCCAGCAACAAACCGGCGGCTATCTGCCTGCTCAGTTTTCTTAGTTTGCTTTGATTCATAGATACTAGTTTT
>NZ_RQYN01000178.1 GCF_003860135.1 Tannerella forsythia | reverse complement strand
TATGCTTCCACATCTTGGACAATCCATAGTTTTTTTCAGCAAAGATAATAGTACTATATGAATTTAACAATACCGATTAAACTTATAACAAAATTCATCGAGATAGTTTTGCAGGAATTCAGGTTTGATGTCATGAAATGTGTTTATCAGCTGTCGCTTGGCATTCCTAATGGCAATATGAACCCAAGGTAAGGCTTCCCCCACCTTCTCTTTGGGAATCACCTGAGAGTTGTGTCTAGGTACAAAGTCTTTCAATTCCACATAAGAGGTAGAGTGATCCGTGTCAACTTCCCGCACATCTGCGGCTAATTCCTTAACCGCCTTATTGATCGTTTCTTTCTTCAAGTCA
>NZ_RQYN01000177.1 GCF_003860135.1 Tannerella forsythia | reverse complement strand
CTCTTATTTTGTTTGATAGGCAGAAACAAAACCATCCACATAAGGAGAATCTGATTTAATTACGGCAAATGCTTGCCTGACGAGTTTGTTTTCAACCGCTATAAGAGCCACCTTAGAAGGCTTCCCGTTGGCTTTTAATCGTGCGTAGCACTCTTTACAGGTTGTGTTTGCACGTAAAGCAGACCATGATGCGACATAAAGCAATGAACGCAGGTTCGCATCCCCATTCCGGTTAATTCCACCTTTGATGTGTACGGATGTTCCGGATTGTTGGTACGTTGGGCATATCCCGATGAAACGGGAAACCTGCTTTGCATTGTCAAAATAGGAAAAACCGCCGGTAGCGACAATCAAG
>NZ_RQYN01000176.1 GCF_003860135.1 Tannerella forsythia | reverse complement strand
CTCTTATTTTGTTTGATAGGCAGAAACAAAACCATCCACATAAGGAGAATCTGATTTAATTACGGCAAATGCTTGTCTGACGAGTTTGTTAGCAACAGCAATAAGAGCCACTTTGGACGGCTTTCCATGGGCCTTCAACCGTGCGTAGCATTCTTTACAGGTTGTGTTTGCGCGTAAGGCAGACCATGAGGCGACATAAAGCAATGAACGCAGGTTCGCATCCCCATTCCGGTTTATCCCACCTTTGATATGTACGGAAGTTCCGGATTGTTGGTATGTCGGGCATATCCCGATGAAACGGGAAACCTGCTTTGCATTGTCAAAATAGGAAAAACCGCCGGTAGCGACAATCAAG
>NZ_RQYN01000175.1 GCF_003860135.1 Tannerella forsythia | reverse complement strand
CAGGTTCATAAAGGGCGGTTTCATGGTATTGATTTCGACCGGCAGCGAGTGATCGGGAATTATATTGTCGATTTCTATGTTAAGTCTTTAGGATTAGTCATCGAGATAGACGGTTCGAGTCACGATGGAAAGGAAGACTATGATGCTCGCAGACAAAGATTCTTAGAGTCTTGGTCTTTGCTCATTTACAGAATTCCGGACGTCCGTGTGAAACGTGACCTTGTCAACGTCATGACAGAATTAGAGAATTATATGATTGAAATGTTCGGCAATCCGTGTGGGGAAGAGCAACGCTTCTGAAAGAGCAACGGACACCCCGCCCTGACGGGCACCCCTCTATAGAGGGGAAGCCGGTACAC
>NZ_RQYN01000174.1 GCF_003860135.1 Tannerella forsythia | reverse complement strand
CCCTCGGAGCTGATGATCATCATCCCCGCCCTCCCCGTCGGAACGTATCAGTTGGAAGTCACGACGCAGTTCTCGACCGGAAACAAGTCATTGAAAGAGCCGCGTACAGCGGTGTTCGAGAAACCGCTTTCGGTCAAATAACGGCTATTTGGGAAAGCGGCTTTCCCGGCACGGGGAAAGGTGCTTTCCCAATACTGCGAACGATGCTTTCCCAACGCGGGGAAAGGTGCTTTCCCAACGGCTCACCTCTGTCATTCCGAACGCAGGGGGAGGAATCCCGCCTCGAACGCCTCGGCGTTCGTCTTTCGGCCTCGGGCGGTGAGCCGACGGAGCAGCGAGCAGGGCGAAAGAAAATCAGGCTGTCCGAAGCGAAGCGAGT
>NZ_RQYN01000173.1 GCF_003860135.1 Tannerella forsythia | reverse complement strand
CAAGAATATCCAATAATTATTCCATTTATTTTATTGACAAACAGTTTAATGAATATATTTTAAGGAGCAACTATTCAGTCTCTCCGGACGCAAAATTTACAGACAGTGAGAAAACGGCAGCACGGCAGAAAGCTCCGTTTTATGCCGTTGTTGTGCAACAACGGGGCAAAACAGCAGTTCGAATACCGGATACTCGGTTTCCAGAGCAAAAACAGCTGTTTGAACGCCGGATACTCAGTTTCCAGGACAAAAACAGCTGTTTGAATGCCGGATACTCAGTTTCCAGAGCAAAAACAGCTGTTTGAATGCCGGATACTCAGTTTCCAGAGTAAAAACAGCTGTTTGAATGCCGGATACTCAGTTTCCAGAGCAAAAACAGCTG
>NZ_RQYN01000172.1 GCF_003860135.1 Tannerella forsythia | reverse complement strand
CGCCCAATGCCCACGAATAGCCTGTTTCAATGAAGAAAGATCTGTTAATGACGAAATGTAGTAGGCCACTTCTTCGCTCGTTTTGTCGCTCTTTTTATCCCTTCGTTTGCGTACAACTTTGTGTATCGACCTCAAGCCTTTCCAGCGAGTTAATACCTCGCTGGCTTCTATCTCCAAGGGATTGAGAATGCTTTCATAGCGACGTGTTTCTATGCGTCCGTGAGATAGTTCCATCTGCTCGTCAAGGAGGATATGTCTCTGAAAAAGAGGGCAGAAATAGGCTTCTATCTCTTGCAGACTCAAACTTTGATTCGCCTTAACACACAATACATAGTCTCCGCCCTTATCGATGATTTGTTCGGCAATGGCAGTTTGTGTGCCTATGGCATCA
>NZ_RQYN01000171.1 GCF_003860135.1 Tannerella forsythia | reverse complement strand
CGTTCCGACGGGGAGGGCGGGGATGATGATCATCAGCTCCGAGGGGTTGTTGATCACGATGTCGCCTTCGTCCACGCGGGTGGCGGTGTTCGTGGCCGTTTCGCGGAAGAAGATGCCGACGCCGGGCTTGTCGCCTACGACGCGGAGCTTCGTTCCGGTGACGCGCAGGTTGAACCCGGGCGTGAGCCGGTCGTTCACCGTACGACTCTTCATGTCCTCCACCTGACCGATGGTGAGTCCCGTCTCGGCGACGCCCATGATCTCGACCTCGACGCTCTCGATCTCGCGACGCATCAAGTCGCCCTGCGTGAAATGGAACTGGAGTGTGTGACGCTGCGGATCGAACGTTTCGTTCGGATTGAGGAATACGCCCCGGATCATGGGCATGGCCGTG
>NZ_RQYN01000018.1 GCF_003860135.1 Tannerella forsythia | reverse complement strand
ACCAAATATTGTTTTAAAATGTTCATAATCAAATTCTATTTTAATTTTTGTGTCACTAAGTTTTACTTCTATATCCACATTACCAAGTATTATATTGACATTTTTATATAGTTTGTGAGATGCTTCATTACTAGAATCTCTTATTGCACAAAGGATGATATCGCATTCTTTTTCTTTGAATTTTTCTAAACTGCTAAGAAGTTTTTCTTTATTATTATCATCAGGGTCTCCTTTACTTTCAATTCCAATTCTAATTCTATTATCACCAATATTAAGATGAATAATAAGACTGATATCATAAGGTTCTAAAGCCTTTTTTATATCAACTTTTTCTAATGAATTGTCTTCCTTGATTTTTTCAATTAAGGCTATATTATTCTTATTGTTAATTATTTCCACAACCTCTTTGATAGTTGAAGTTTTTCCTTTATTTGCTTTTCCTTCAAGTATAAATGCAATTTTTTCCATGTTTGTTTTATTTTTAAATTTATAACTTATCTCTGCAAAGATGGTGTGTTTTTTTGAAATAAAAAATATTTCTTTATTGAAATTTAAAAAGTACATTGCTTAATACTATACTTGTGCACAAACCAACCTCTTTTCCGGATAAAATACCCTTACTTTTTCTATCCTTGTTTTCTTTTCTCAAACGATAGATTGCTATTTTTATCTGTTTAGAGAGACTTTGAAGGAGATAAAGGAAGGAGGAGATTTGATTGAGAGCTATTTTCCTTTAATTAATTCGTGTATGGGCATGATTGAACAGATTATGGATAAGATAAAGTATATTGTTTATCTAATCAGAGAGATTGTTTGCTTCATAAAGTATATTGTTTGTATTCTTATTAACAAATTTCCTCTTATCATTTATTGTTTTTTACAAATCAGGGGCATTGTTTGCTTCATAAAGTGTATTGTTTGTATTCTTATTAACAAGTCTCCTCTTATCATTTATTGTTTTTTACAAATCAGAGGCATTGTTTGCTTCATAAAGTGTATTGTTGAATAATTTATTTACATTGTTCTGAAACTTGTTGAGCATATTTTAGAATTATACTTCTGTAAAGAGAAATAAAGCCGGTAGGAATAAATTCGTATATCGAAATATGACAAATAATTGAAAAGTATAGATAAACAATTGTTTAAAGGGGTAAAAAGGCAGATGTAGGCTCTCTTTATATAAATATAAATGGATATGAAATGGTTAAATATAATTAAATATTGGGGTTTGGTGATTTTTTCTGATAATAATGTATTATATTTGAAGCGGAAAAGATAATTCATTATTTGTTAAACATTTAAATTTAAGTGACGATGGCAAACTATTCAGAAGTAGGTTTTGGCGCAAAGTTGCGCAAGGCACAAGATTTAGTACATTACATCGGGCAATTCGACGGATATAATCCGCCCAGACCCGAGGAGTCAATCGGCGGAATGAATGATTTACTAAACCAGATCATCGCATCGAATGCTGAAGTCGTTCATATGCAGCAACTCTACAAAGGAGCAGTAACAAAACGGATACAAATGTATCATGATGCGGATTTGTCTATAATGAGACTTCTTCCGTCGATTAGCGGAGCAGTTGAAGCACAGTTCGGAAAAGATTCCCTCGAGTTAGAATCAATTAAGGCATATATAAAGAAAATGCGCAGTATCAGAGTTCCAAAAGCACCGAAAGATCCGACCATAGAGCCGGAGACGAAAACCATCAGCCGTTCGGAACAATCGTTCGGGTCATTGATTCAGAGTTTTAACAATATCATTACGATCTTGAATGAGTTAACCGGCTATAATCCGTCGAATACGAAACTTACAGTCGATTCATTGAAAACGCTTTCGCAAGAGGCTACGAATCTGAACAACTTGGTCGCGAAGTATATCAGCGATCTTAAAACCGTAAAGGCAAAACGTCTGGCGCTTTATGAGAATCTGCACGACCGTGTGCAGCGTATCAAAGCCTATGTAAAAGCACAATATGGTTATTCTTCGGAGCAGTATAAGATGATTAAAGGGCTATTGGTATAAAGCGAAGAGGATAGAAAGCTCCACCGAACTATTGTCAGAGGAGTGGGATATTAAATGATTTCATGTAAAACATTTACCCGAATATGATAGTAGGAATCGACTAAAAAACGGTTGTCATATTCGGGTTATTTTATCATATCTGTTCAATGGCTGGTGATACAGACAGATTGGAAGCTTTAAAAAATGGTTCGAAGGAGGCTTTCGAAGCTATTTATAAACAATACGCGGGAAAACTGTATCATTTTATTATCATGCTTTCGCATGGTAATTCATATATGGCGGAAGAGATTCTACAAGCTACTTTTGTGAAGCTATGGGAAATACATCCGCAGGTAAATCCGCAAAAATCGATTCTTTTCTATCTCTCTTCTATCGCAAAGAATATGCTTTTTAATCGATATCAACGGCAAACGATCGAATTTCTTTATCAAGAAAATTTAGCGCGTGAAAAATCTTTCTGCGACAGCGATATGGAAAAAGAAATCGATCGAAAATGGTTTGAGGAGTATTTACATCAAGTAGCGGAGAAATTACCTCCGGCACGAAAAAAGATTTTTATTCTGAGCCGGTTAAAAGATTTATCAACTAAACAAATTGCCGAGATGATGCAGATCTCGGTCAGTACGGTAGAGACGCAACTTACGTTAGCCACTAAGTTTGTACGGGAACAATGCGAAAAAGATTATGATAAACTGTTTTTCTTTTTCTCGATGTTGTCTTTTTTATAAGATGAGGCGAATCTCTTAGCGGAATATGGCTCTTAAACTGTACTATATAAAAGGAGAAAACGAAAAATGATCGATCGGCATTACATAGATATTTTTGAAAAATTTCTTCGTAACGAAATATCGGATGAAGAAATCGAAGAATTACAGGCTATTATGTATATCAATAAAGATATACAACGTTATTTTGAAGAGCGGCTTGCCGAAACCGAACATGCTATTCATCCTCATTTGCAACAAAAAGTATTTCGCGCGATTGTACAGGATATCGAACAAAAAACAAAACGTTCTTTTTTTCTGTCCTACCGTAAAAAAATACTACAATGGGCAGCTATTCTTTTACTGCCTTTGATTTCGGGAATCACAGTCTATTATTTCATGTCGGAAGACAGTCGGCATACGGCTCCCACCGTTTTTACGACGCAAAAAGGCGAGAAAGCGGAGGCGATACTCCCCGACGGAAGTAAAGTTTGGATCAATTCCGCCTCTACACTCCGTTACAATGATCGGTTCGACCGCAATGAACGGATCGTTTATTTGGAGGGCGAAGGGTATTTTGAGGTCAAATCCGATGCCCGCCGACCTTTTACGGTAAAAACTCCCTCCATTGCTATTCAAGCCTTAGGGACCTCGTTCAATGTGCGCTCATACGAGGCGGATCGAGAAGCTTCGGTCGTTCTGCTCGAAGGAAAAATAAAAGTACTGGCTTCGGGACAGGAAAAAACACTGCAAGTGAATCAGCGTATCCTTTTCGATAAAAAAACACAGCGTTTTGTTACGGACCGCGTGCAGGCATCTCATTTTATCGAATGGAAAAAAGGAAGCCTTTATTTTCATAATCAGACATATTACGACATCGCTGCAACGTTGTCGAGGATTTATAATGTGAACATCCGGGTGGCTTCGGAAGAGCTCCGTCCGATGCGTTTCACAGGAACACTCGGGAGTAACGGAATCAAAAACGCGCTCGATATATTGTCGCTAACTTCGCCGATGAGGTATGACGTAAGAGATTCCGTTATTATACTCTATCATAAAGACGGATAGTTAAATAATATTAAATACAACGATTCGATAGCGTAAAATTTTGAGCAAACTGTATTCTATATACATGTTTTTACAAAGTTTATACGTTTGAAGCGGTTTGTATCATATTAATTTAACTTTTTGTCTATGAATGAGAATCTATTACAAAAGAAAAACAAAACATGGAGTTTGAAAAGGCTTTTTGTTTTTCTTGTACCGTTGTTTTTGGTTTTGCCGGTCTATTCGCAGATTACTGTAAATGTACAGAACGTACCTTTGCGACAAGCGCTTGGCGAAATAGAAAAAGTCAGCGATTATCGTTTTTTCTACAGCGAATCATTAACCGTATTGAATCGCAAATGTTCCGTACAAGTTACGGACGCGAGCATCGACGCCGTAATGCGTGAATTACTTGCCGGTACGAATGTTACCTACGAAAAGAATAATCGGATTATCGCCCTCGTTGAAAAAGAAGTTAGAAATCAAACGAACAAAGTACTTGTACGTGGACATATTACTGACACGCAAGGCGAACCGGTTGTCGGGGCCAATATTATAGAAGAGGACGCATCGGGCAACGGAACGATCAGTAACGCGGACGGGTCGTTTACTTTGGAAGTCAATCAGGGAGCTATTCTGAAAATATCTTACCTCGGATATCGTGATGTGACGCTTCGTACGGCAGAAAAGACCTCATTCGAGGTTGTTTTGGAAGAAGACACCAAGGTGTTGGGCGAAGTGGTTGTAACAGCCTTAGGTATTAAACGCGAAGAGAAAGCCTTGGGATATGCCGTACAAAAGATCGACGGTGAAAGCTTACAAAAAGTATCGGGGGTAGACGTCAGTACTTCACTTACCGGAAAAATCGCGGGACTTCTGGTACAAAATCCGACGGATTTCAACGTCGTTCAGTCTATTACGATTCGTGGCGAAGAACCTCTGCTGGTTATCGACGGAGTGGCGTATGCCAATAAGACGTTGCGCGATATTTCGTCCGAAGATATCGAATCCATCAACGTGCTTAAAGGAGCCACGGCTTCGGCTCTTTACGGTTTCAGAGGCTCGAACGGAGCTATTTTAATTACGACGAAGAACGGAAGTTCGGGGAAGATCGGTGTGACGGTCGATTTCACGACCCATACCCTGTTTTCGGCCGGTTATCTGGCTGTTCCCGAAAAACAAAGCGTATACGGACGCGGAAAGGATAACGCGTACGATAAAAATTCGACCGAATCATGGGGTACGTTTATGGACGGATCGATTCAGAATCAATGGGACCCATTTCTGAAAGAATATCGCGATTATGAATATCTTCCCGTCGGAAAAAATAACTTTAAGAACTTTCTTGAAAAAGGATATATCACGAATAACAACGTAAACGTATCTTTTAAAGGAAAAGAAATCGCCTTGCGAAGCTCTGTTAACTGGACTCAGAATAAAGGCTTATATCCTAATTCCCGACTGAATAAGTATTCCTATACGTTAGGAGGAGATATTCAGCTCGGGAAGTTTCAATTATCTTCCAACATGTCGTATGCGAAAAGAGAATCGCCCAATATGGGCTTCAATTCGTATAAAGGATATGACCCGATGTATTCTTTGCTCATCAATTCTTCGGCCGATTTTAATATTCTGGATTATAAAAACAATTATTGGCTGAAAGAAGGAGAAATACAGAATTATACTTACAGAAATCAGGTCAATAATCCGTATTTCGACAGTTATGAAAAAACAAACGAGGTTTCCAGAGATATATTCAACGCCGATTTGTCCGCAAGCTATCAAATCGCGGAATGGCTCAAGGCTACCGTAAGATCGGGGCTGGATTTTTATATCGACCGCGGGAAACTTCGAGTATCGCGAGGGTCGTTCGTATCGACAGGCGACACCGGTATTCCGGGAAATCCGTACACATGGAACGGAACGAAAACCGGTGCTTATCTGACCGGACGAACACAAGGATTCAGTATGAACAATGATTTCCTGCTTACGGGAAATCGAACGCTTTTCGACCGACTTGAAGTCGATTATCTGGCCGGTGGAACGATATTCTACAGAAGAGACGATAACATCAACGCTCAAACGGATGGAGGAATCTTCGCTCCGGGCTTCTTCTCGCTCAAAGCGTCGGTAAAGCCGCCCAAAATAGGAGAGAGCATGCAGGAACAACAGGTAAACTCCCTCTTCGGCCGGCTTGCGCTAGCCTGGAATAAGATGATCTATGCCGAAGTAACCGGACGAAACGACTGGAGTTCGACATTGGCCGGTCCTCACGTACCGAAGTCCGATATGTCTTATTTCTATCCTTCGGTATCGGGAAGTTTCGTGGTTTCCGAATTGTTGCCCGAATCGGCCCGAACATGGTTGGATTTATTAAAAATCAGAAGTTCATGGACCCAGTCGAAAACTCCGGCCGCTATTTACGCCATCAATCAGGGATTTTCCGTAACCACGGGTACTTGGAACAATATGAACGGAGCTTCGGCGCCTCATACCATTTATCCGGCTTCCGTCCGTCCCAACGCGTCGCAAACGTATGAAGTCGGGATGCAGGGTATCTTCCTTAAAAACAGATTGTCGGTCGATGTCTCCTATTACGACAAAAATATGTATGACTTTTTGAAAAACGCGAGCATATCTCCGGCTTCGGGGATGACGAATATCTTCGTTAATCTGGAAGAACGAATCTCACGTCGGGGATGGGAAGTTTCCGTAACGGCTACTCCCGTAAAAACACCGGAATGGCAGTGGGATATGGCATTCAACTGGTCTACTTATAAGCGTGTCTATACTCAACTCGATTCGATCTACTCTACTAAAAAACCATGGATCAAGAAAGGAGAACGTGTTGATGCTTACGTAGCCAATGACTTTATGAAAGTTCCGGGAACGAATGAATATATTTATCACAACGGACGTCTTCAGAAAAGTAAATATCAATCCGTCATGGGATACTCCGATCCGGATTGGCTATGGGGCTTTCATACTACGTTGAGGTATAAAGATTTTTCGCTGTTCCTCTCGTTCGATGGAGTCGTCGGAGGATTAATGGGCACACGAACCGAGAGTTATATGTGGCAGATGGGCGTACATCCCGAATCCGTCACTCCCGAAAGAGCGAAAGACGTAGAAAATCCGGGATCATTGAACTATTTGGGACAAGGGGTGAAAGTCGTATCCGGTAAAGTTACGTTCGATACCGACGGAAACATTACAAGCGATACGCGGACGTATGCCCCGAACGATATTTATACGACTTATAAGCAGGCAATGCAGGATTTGCACGCCAGTAGCGCGTGGGGAGGCTCTGCAAGCCCTGCCGATATCTATTCAAAGACGTTTATTAAGCTGCGAGAGGTCTCTCTAACGTATCATGTGCCGCGATTATTCCTTGAGAAGTGGGGACCTGTAAAAAATGCGTCGATAAGTTTTATCGGACAGAACGTATTCTTATGGGCTAAAGATTTTAAATATTCGGATCCGGACGGTGGAAACGAAGATTTTGCCGATCCGTCCGTCCGATACCTGGGAGCAAACATAAAACTAACCTTTTAAACATGGATATGACAATGAAAAACTGGATTTCTATATGGGCTGTCGTTATCGCTTCATGCATGATTGCTTCGTGCGATAATTTTGAAGACATGAATCAAAATCCGGATCAGCCGAATAAAGTTTCGCCGGAGATGCTCGCAACGCAAATTCTGAAAAATACGTACCGTTTCTGGAATCCTGTTCCGGACGACTTCCAGCAGGGTACGAATCTGATGAATAAGCATATCGCGCTGTTGCGCACCAACCCGAACCCGGCGCAATATTTCTATTCTTACTGGCCTTACGGCAGTTTCGGGGCGTACGCGGGACTGACCGATCTGCGTTTGATGTCGGAATATTCGAAAGGTACGAAACAGGAGCCTTCATACAATGGATTAGAGCTGTTTCTCAAGGCTTCGTTTGGGTTTTCCGCCACATTAAACATGGGAGATGTTCCTTATTCCGAAGCGGGGAAAGCGCATGAAGGGATTACTAAACCCAAATACGACAAGCAGGAAGAGGTTTTTAAACAAGTGCTGGAAGATTTTCGGAAAGCCGAAGAGTTCTTTGCTAAAGGAGAGAAGTTTGAAGGCGATATGATGTTTAACGGCGATGCCGAGAAATGGAGAAGACTTTCCAACGCGATGCAGTTGAAAGTCTTGCAGACGTTGAGCCGAAAGATTACCGACGAGCAGAAAACACGCTTCGCCTCCATTGTCGCGGCGGGTCATCTGATGCAGGGTAATGACGATAATTTCAGACTTGTTTACAGCGATAACCCGAATGCCGGCTATCCGTTTTGGAATGGTGAGACGCATCGGTCGTATACGGCCGTCTCGAAGTTGTGTGTCGACGCTCTGAAACAATTGAAAGACCGGCGCCTCTTCTATTTTGCCGAGCCGGCCGAGAAATTGATTAAAGAAGGAAAGAAAGAATCGGAGTTCGACGCGTACGAAGGCGCGCCTACGGAGTTATCGGCCGAAAAATTGGCGGTCAATAACAGCGCGGGAATGTATTCGCTCATCAATAAACGTTATCCGCTTTATCTGGACGGAGAACCCATGCTGATCTTTACTTATTCGGAACAATGCTTTATCATTGCCGAGGCGATTGAAGAAGGATGGGTCAAAGGCGATGCCAAAGATTATTACGAGAAAGGGGTACGTGCCATGTTGGAATATTATATGAATCTTCCGCATACGAAAGAGCATGTCCATGGAATGGCTATCGACAAAGATTACATCCATAATTATTTTACGGGAGCGGCGGCGTATGCCGTATCCGGGGCGAAGCAAGAGCGTCTCCGACAAATTTGGACGCAACGATGGCTGATCGACTTCTTTCAGGGAAACGGCGGAAACTATGCGCAGTTTTTACGCACCAGTTATCCCGCTTATCCGCTTGATCCGTCGACTTGTATGAATCCGGACGACAAAACGACTTATCCCAAACGATGGATGTATCCGACCAGCGAACAAACGGCTAATCCCGAAAACTATCATAAGGCGATCGATGAGCAGTACGGAGGGTATGACGGAATTAATCAAGTGCCATGGTACTTAAAATAAAGATAGATTAGAGGTGTGGTCGTGTCGGAAGATGCTTTTCGAGACTTCCGAAAGCCTTCCGGCACGTCTTTTTATGCTTATTTCTGATGATGACTGATAAAATGTATCTGTTTACGATGGTCTTTCTCATTTTGTTTGCTTGTAACAAACAGAAAGAGGAAAAACAACCGGATGAAGACTTTCAGCGTATTACTACTCCGACGGGGACATGGAATCTGGTGTGGAATGAAGAGTTCGACTACGAAGGATTGCCTGATACGACGAAATGGAGCTACGATACGCAAGGCAACGCATGGGGTTGGGGAAACAACGAAGCGCAATATTATACGGCGGCCGACCCCGATAACGCTTATGTGAAGAATGGTGTCCTTATCCTTACCGCTCAATTGGAAACGATCGAGAACAAACGGTATACGTCGGCTCGTTTAATCACGAAAGGGAAAGGTGACTGGCTTTACGGACGTTTTGAAATATGTGCTAAGCTGCCTCGAGGAAAAGGTACGTGGTCTGCCATCTGGATGTTACCGACCGATTCGGAATATGGTACATGGCCTGCCAGTGGTGAAATCGATATTATGGAAAACGTAGGGTATGATCCGGATCATATCGTAGGTACGGCCCATACGCAACGTTATAATCATATCAAGGGAACACAGAAAAGCGCGACGCTCTTTATCCCGACAAATTCCACCGCTTTTCATGTGTATGCTCTTGAGTGGGAAGAAAAAGAATACCGACTTTATATAGATGACAAGCATTATTTTACCTTTACGAACGAAAATACCGGATTTGCGGAGTGGCCTTTCGACAAAAAGTTCCACCTTATCCTGAATTTGGCCATCGGAGGGAATTGGGGAGGACAGCAAGGAATTGATGACGCGTTATTTCCTCACCATTTCTATGTCGATTATGTGCGGGTCTATCAGAAGCAACCTCATGCCGGGTCTTCTTTGAAATAAACAGAAATATTTGGGACGAAAAACTAAACCAATCAACCGTCCGATCCTTAAATCAATACTCAACCCTATACTTTGGCCGCGAAGGGCGTAAAGTCTATATAAAGCTCGTAACTGTTGTAGCCATTTAATCATTAAACCTCTCAACACACCAACGTCCGAAGAAGATTCCTCCCTATTTTGGGGGATTGTTTTTATGGGCTGTATCCCTTTTTTTGGGGATTGTTCATTTTTTTTGCTCATTTTATTTTTGCACCGTCAAAATAAAATAAAACCGTAGGGTTATGTTTAGGTTATGTATATCATCTTTGAAATATATATTTCTTTTTTATCTGATTGCCTGTATAACCGGGCATGCATCGCAGGGCGTCGCCCGGCTTTCCGAAGAGCAACCGGTCTCATGGGGGAACGACGATGATTCGGTAGCGATCAATAAGTTCAATCTCGACGAGGTAGTCGTTACGGCCACGCGTACGCCTAAGCGTCTTTCGCAATCGCCTGTTATCACACAGGTTGTAACGGCTCGGCAGATCGAAGATCGCGGGTTGTCCGATATAAAGAGTTTGCTTACTCAAGAGATTCCGGGCCTTGTTTTCAACGAAGTGGGCTTCGGCACGAGCATCAATTTGCAGGGACTCGGCGGAAAACATATTCTTTTTCTCGTCGACGGCGAACGTATGGCCGGCGAAACAGGCGACAATATCGATTATCAACGTCTCGACCTGAACAATATAGAACGCATCGAGATTGTGCAGGGCGCCGCTTCGGCTCTTTACGGTTCGCAGGCTATGGGAGGAGTAATCAACATCATCACCCGCAAGCAGAAGAAGCCGTTTTCCGTATCCGTATCGGCTAAATGGGCGCAACCGTACGAACGAAACTTTACCGACGTGGAAAAGGATGACCGCCTGCGTGTCTACAAGCGCAACGCCGATCGCCCGAACCTTAATGCCGATATTACCGTAGGCGGTAAGTGGCGTAAGTGGACGGGGAAATCGGTTCTCTCGTACAAGAGCGCCGATGCATACCGTCTTTTCGATACCGATAGCGTGGTGAAATACTTTCCCGAATACGACTATACGCTCCGCCAGCCGCGGCGTACGATGCCTACGCTCGTCTCGGGCTACGGCGGACATAATTTCACGCAGACAATCACTTACGCGCCTACCGAGAAGCTGAGTTTCTCGGCCAAAGGCAACCTTTATGCCATGGATAAGTACGATCTTTCGCTCGATAACAAATACGAACAGAATACCGACGCTTCCGGATCGCTGAACGCCGTCTACCGCCTCGGCGATTTCTCCGACCTTCAAGTCTCTCTCTATGCCGACAATTATAATCGTTACCGTGCGTTGGAATTGCTTCCGGGACAGAAGGAACATATCTATCGTCATCGTCTTTTGCAGCCTCGTGCGCAATATACGTTCCGGGTCGGGAGCCAGCATGCTCTCAATACGGGCGTCGAATATCTGTACGAAAGCCTTTATGCCGACAAGTTCGAGGCCGAACGTTATCAGGAACGCAACCAACGTTCGGGTTCGCTCTATGTGCAGGATGACTGGAGCGTGACGCGACATTTCTCGGTCGTTGCAGGCATACGCGCCGACTATCATAACGCTTACGGATTCAATGTTTCGCCTAAGGTGGCGGCCATCGTTAAACGTTTTCCGTTTACGCTTCGCTTCAACTATGCCGCCGGATACCGGTCGCCCAATCTGAAGGAGCTTTATATGAACTGGGATCATTTGGGTATGTTTATGATTTACGGGAACGCGGCCTTGCGTCCCGAACGCAATCATTATTTTTCGCTTTCGGCCGAGTATGTTTCGGAATATCTCTATGCCGTGGCTACGGGATACGTGAATCTGTTTTCCGATAAAATCGAAGGCGTCTGGACGAACAACCAGACCGAACTGCATTACCGTAATATCAGCTCGACCACGTTAGCCGGCGCCAATGCGAATGTGCGGGTCAATCCACTGAAAAATCTTTTCGTATACGCAACTGTCAATTATCTCCATCCCGGACGAAGAGGCGGGGTGCGTCTGAATACGCAAAGCGTGCTTACCGCAACAACGCGTGCCGAATATGCTTTTCGTATAGGCAAGCAACATGTTGTCTTGAACGTATCCGGCACTCTGCTCGGCTCGAAAAAATACAGCGTGCTGGAAAAGATTCGGCCGAACCATACCGAAGTGGAAGCGTATTACACCGCGCGTGTGCCGGGCTACAGCTTATGGAATGCGTCGGCTACGTGGCGCTTTTCGGAGCGGGCGCGTCTGACGCTGGGCGTCGATAATCTGTTCGACTATCGCGCCGGAATCATTAACTTCAATACCTATACCGGCCCGGGACGAAACGCTTTTGCGGCCGTGTACTGGTCGTTGTAATGCGACGGCGTGGCAGATTAAAATTAAAACATAAACGAAAACAAAACGGATTGATTTACTCAAAATAAAAAGAACGACATGGATCATCATCATACGAATACTCAACAAGGTCACTGGATCTTAGCCCGGATGGGCAAGAAAGTACTCCGCCCGGGCGGAAAAGAATTGACCGCCAAACTGATTGAGGGATTGAATATCTCTCCTTCGGACGATGTAGTGGAGTTTGCTCCGGGATTGGGTTTTACGGCCGCTCTGGCGCTCAGGAAACAACCGAAATCATATACGGGCATCGAGCTGAATGAAGCGGCCGCTGCCCTGTTGCAAAAGAATATTTGCGGCGACAACCGGCGAATCATTGTAGGAAGCGCCGCCCATTCTGCTCTCGGCGCGGAATCGGCCGATAAGGTCTACGGCGAAGCCATGCTCACGATGCAGAACGACCGGCAAAAGGCCGAAATCATCGGCGAAGCCTACCGTATACTCCGCAAAGGCGGATATTACGGCATCCATGAGTTGGGACTTACGCCCGATTCCCTCGGCGAAGAGATGAAACGCGAAATTCAGAAAGCCTTGGCACAGGTAATTAACGTAAATGCCAGGCCGCTTACAGCCAACGAATGGGCTGCTTCGCTCGAAAAAGAAGGATTTGAAATCGTATGCGTCGAAACGAATCCGATGCACCTGCTGGAGAAGAAGCGAGTCATCGACGACGAAGGCTTTTGCAGCGCGTTAAAGATCGGATTCAACATTCTTACACATCCTCACGAGCGTCGACGTATCAAAGCCATGCGCGATACGTTTCGCTGTTACGAAAAGCATCTGAATGCCATCGCTATGATAGCCGTAAAAAAGTAAAAACAGATCGAACCTCTATATTTTATTATTCATAAACAGTAACAAAAATGAACAGATACATTCTATTATCAATTCAAGTGGCAGCCGTCGCGCTGTCTGCCTTCCTTTTCGCGAGTTGCGACAAAGATCAAAAAGAAACGCCATTATCGTTGGCTGTTAAACAACATACGCTGACCCGCAAAACCGGTTACGGCAACGACTGGGTCTATTACTCCTTCGAATCGGGCAAAGAAGTGCAGGGCGTCGACGAAGAAAATCGCGCCGGCCGGCTCGACTGGGACGTGGCTTTCAACCGTTATAACAATATCCGTACCAATAGCGGCACGTCGGGCAAAGGAAAAGGCGGCGCACGCGATATGGGAAAAGTGGCTTTCAAGAGTGTGAAGGTGGCTCCGACAGACGGCTATATCGTCGACCGGAAAGACAGCATCATGTACGGTCTGGGAACGTTGCTGCAAGGCGGACAGGCCGAAATGGGCCCTTCGACACTGAACGAAGTGCTGAAAGGAGCGATTGTCTTTTCCGGACCGCCGCCCACGTACACGATGAGCGAACATGTCTTCGTCATAAAGACGGCCAACGGGAAATATGTGAAGATGCAGGTCGAAGGATTTCACGACAAGGAAGGAAAATCGGGTTACGTAGCCTTCCGTTATGTGTATCAGCCCGACGGTTCCCCGAAGTTTGAATAAACCTGTCCGCTACTTTTATGCGTTTCTTTGCCAAGTATCATAAATGGATCGGGCTGTTTTTTACGTTCTTCGTCCTGATGTTCGCCGTTTCGGGGGTGTTTCTCAACCATCGACGCGCGATTGCCGCGTGGGACGTCGCGCGGTCGTGGCTGCCGGAACGGTACAGCTATAAGAACTGGAACAACGGCGCCGTCGGCGGAACGTTGCCGCTGAGCGGCGGACGGGTGTTGATGTACGGCGGTAGCGGCGCGTGGATGACCGATACGCTCGGCCGTTCTCCACAGCCGCTGACCGAGGGCATGCGTCGAGGCGCCGATAACCGCAACCTGCGTGCCGTGACACAGACTGCCGGCGGCGAACTTTTCGCCGTGTCGCCCTTCTGCCTTTATCGCTTGAAAGAAAATACGAACCGTTGGGAAGAGCAACCGGTAACGACGGCTCACGAAGCTTTTACCGACGTGCAAGTGAAAGACGATACGTTGTTCGTCGTCTCCCGTTCGCATATTTATGCAGCAGCGCCTCCCTACACCACGTTTGAGCGGATACAGTTGCAGCAGCCGGAAAACTATACGTCGAAAGTGTCGCTTTTCAGAACATTCTGGTTGCTGCATAGCGGCGAACTTTTCGGAACGGCCGGCAAGACGGTCGTCGATACGGTCGGTGTGCTTGTCATCGTGCTTTGTATCACGGGCCTGATCATTACGTTGTTTAAGATTCCGATCAAACGACGCCGGAAAAAGGGCGTCAACAGTCCGAAGCTAAAGCAGACATGGACTTTCTCGCTCAAGTGGCATGCCAAGCTCGGCTATCTCTTTTTTATCCTGCTGCTTATCATCACCGTGACGGGAATGTTTCTGCGTCCGCCGTTGCTGATACCGATCGCACGCGCACAGGTGAAGCCTCTTCCCGGCTCGACGCTCGAAAGCGATAACCCTTGGCACGACAAATTGCGCCGCCTCCGCTACGACGCTCGACAGCAGGGCTGGCTGCTCTCTTCGGGCGACGGCTTTTACGCGCTCTCGTCGCTTCGTTCCGTTCCGCAGAAGCTTACGAATACGCCGCCCGTGAGCGTGATGGGAGTAACGGTTTGGCAGAAGAACGGAGCGGACGAGTGGTTGATCGGTTCGTTCAGCGGATTGTATCGCTGGAATATCAGTGAGCAGGTCGTGTACGATTATCTTACGGGCGAAGCCGTCGCGCCTCGTCGTTCGTCCGGACGCCCGTCGTTTAAAAACGCCGTGAGCGGTTTCTCTTCTGATTTCTCGCAGGGAGAGGTCTGGTTCGAATACGCGAAGGGTGCGTGTATGAAAGAAGAAGTCGCCTTTGTTCCGATGCCGGATGCCTTGGCCGACGGACGCATGTCGTTCTGGAACGTCTGCCTCGAGTTGCATGTGGGACGCTTATACTCTTCCTTCCTGCGTGCTTTGACCGATTGGTATATCTTCCTTGCCGGATTGCTCATGCTCTTTATCGCGGTTTCCGGCTATATCGTTTATCGAAAGCGATATCGCAAGAAACGGACTACTGCCAAAAAGCCTTCGGCCGCTTGACAGTAGTCCGTTTTAGACTTTACGAAAGGACGGGTGAGGGAGGAGGAACGCGGCGTGTCAGGATGCCGAATTTCCATTTGTAGATGAACGCGAGGATGGCGATAAACATAGCGCTGGAAATAATACTGACCAACAAATCTTCGCCGGGATTGATGATCTTGGCTTTAAACAGCGCATCGGTTCGGAGCGCTGATCCCTCGTACGTCATCAGTATAGAGCCCAAAATGTTATTGATTGAATGAGCGCCCATGGCCAGTTCGATACCGTCGTCGAGCAGCGAGATCAGCCCGAATGTCAATCCGATCAGGAAATAATTCGCCATCATCACTCCAAAGCCGTATTTGGCTACTTCAGGATTGGCCGAATGCAGGAGCGCGAACAGTACGGAAGGGATCAGAAGCGCCCAAAGGCGGCTGCCTGTCCATGAAGCGACGCCTTGCGCCAGATATCCGCGGAATACAAACTCTTCGCACGACGATTGAATGGGGATCATCGTCAGACTGATGATCGTTAGAAGGATAAACCGTACGGGTTCGAAGCGAAATTCGAAGTTGTCGGGGTCTGTCATGTAACTGATAACAAACGATACGATCAGCAGAGTTCCCCATACGGCGAGACCGACGAAGAAACGCGACCAGCGGACACGCTTCGTGCCGTTAATGACCTCTGTCCATGACCGTCCGTGAAACGTTTTGATGATCCATATCACGGTAGCCAAAAGTACGACAAATGCGAACGCCATAGAAGCCAAAAAAAGGTTCGAATCCACACCGGACATCATACCTCCTTGCGAGATGCTGTTCATATCCGTGAGTTGTTTCGGGTTTTGTATCCAGCTGGCTATTAAAACGAAGAACAGAGGGATGGCACCAACGGTGTTTGCTGCCATAAAACCAATAAATATCACGAGTAAATACCAGTACCACTGGTTTTTTTGTGTAGTGACGCATTCTAAATGATTAGTCATGTAATATAAAGTTAAGTTGTTCAACATCGATGCGTTTTTTTCGGCGGATATCCGCAATGCTTCGGCCGATCAATCGCAGTCCGGGGACAAATATAAATCATATTTCAGAACAACAGCGTGTTTTGTCCGGTTTTTTTCTACTTTTGCAATCTAATTTTTTGAATGATGACACAACTTGATAAAGCATCTGTTTTGCTGATTTATACGGGAGGAACCATCGGTATGGTAGAGAATCCTGAAACCGGCTCGCTTGAAGCATTCGATTTTCGCCATATCCGTGAAAATATTCCGGAGCTTAAAAAGCTCGGACATGCGGTATCGTTTATTCCTTTCGATCCGCCGTTGGATTCGTCGGATATTGGGCCGGAATCGTGGGCAAAGATGGTGCGGACGATTGTCGAAAACTACGATAAATACGACGGTTTCGTAATTCTGCACGGTACGGATACGATGGCATTCACTGCGTCGGCACTTAGTTTTATGCTCGAGAACCTGAATAAACCCGTTATTCTGACCGGCTCACAGTTGCCCATCAACATGCTGCGTACCGACGGGAAAGAGAATTTAATCACGGCTGTAGAGATTGCTGCTGCAAAGGTGAACGGAAAACCGGTCGTGCCGGAAGTCTGTATCTTCTTTGAGAATCTGTTGATGCGGGGCAATCGTACGACAAAAATCGATGCCGACGATTTTAATGCTTTTCATTCCTCCAACTACCCGGCACTCGCTCGCGCCGGCGTGACGATCCGCTACGAGACGAACCTGATCTATCGCCCGCAACTTGTTAAACCGCTTAAACCGCATTACGAGATGGACAAGCATGTGGTGATCCTGAAACTTTTCTCGGGAATATCGGAAGATGTCGTTCGTTCCATCCTGCATATTCCGAACTTGAAAGGCGTCGTGCTCGAAACGTTCGGAAGCGGTAATGCTCCGACCGACGAGTGGTTTCTCAAGCAGTTGCGCGAAGCCGTAGAGCGTGGTATTACGATCGTGAATGTGACGCAATGTGCGGGCGGACGTGTGGAGATGCATCGTTACGAGGCGGGTCGTACCTTGCTCGAATGCGGTGTGCTGAGTGGTTATGACAGCACGACGGAAAGCGCCGTCACCAAGCTGATGTTCCTTTTGGGACAAGGGTTGACTCCCAAAGAAGTACGTGACTATATGCAGTACTCGCTCATTGGCGAAGTGACGATTTGAACAAGACATAAAACAGAAACAGGAGGTATCTCGTGTTATTGATTATCTTTGTCGTTTATTTCATCAATTATAGTCATAAAATATGAAAACAGATATTCAAATAGCGAGAGAAACTCCGCTGAAGAAGATAAAAGATGTAGCCGAAAGTTTCGGCATCGACCGCAGTTCGATTCACCATTATGGGAGCTACATGGCCAAAGTTCCTTCCGATCTGCTCGATCAGGAGAAGATCGCCAAGAGTAACCTGATTCTGGTTACGGCTATCACGCCAACGAAAACGGGCGTGGGCAAGACTACTGTCTCGATCGGGCTGGCTTTGGGGCTGAACCGTATCGGTAAAAAAGCCATTGTGGCGTTACGTGAGCCGTCGCTCGGACCGGTGTTCGGAATGAAGGGCGGCGCTGCCGGCGGAGGATACTCGCAGGTGCTGCCGATGGAGAATATCAACCTGCACTTTACCGGCGATTTCCATGCGATCACTTCGGCGCATAATACGATTTCCGCTTTGCTCGATAATTATATTTACCAAAATAAAGGGAAGAATAAAGTTATCAAAGAGGTGGTCTGGAAAAGGGTGCTCGACGTGAACGACCGTAACCTGCGTAATATCGTGACCGGATTGGTAGGTCTGACGAACGGCGTGACACAGGAGTCGGGCTTCGATATTACGGCCGCTTCGGAGTTGATGGCGATCTTATGTCTGGCCGAAAACCTGGAAGACCTTCAAAGACGTATCGAGGATATTTTGCTTGCATATACCGTCGAGGGGGAACCTTTTACGGTGAAAGATCTGGGTGTGGCGGGAGCGATTACGGTCTTGCTTAAAGATGCGCTGAGTCCGAACCTTGTGCAGACAACGGAGAACACGCCTGCATTTGTACACGGAGGGCCGTTTGCCAATATTGCGCATGGTTGCAACTCCATACTGGCTACGAAGATGGCGATGACCTACGGCGAGTATGTGATTACCGAAGCCGGCTTTGGCGCTGATCTCGGAGCCGAAAAGTTCTTCAATATAAAATGCCGTAAAAGCGGTTTGCAACCGAAAGCGACTGTGCTCGTCGTGACGGCTCAGGGACTTAAAATGCACGGGGGTACTCCAATTGAGAAAATCAAGGAGGAAGATCTGAACGGACTGACCAAAGGGTTCGAGAACTTACAGAAGCATCTGGATAATCTGGCTGCTTTTGGTCAAACGGTTGTAGTCGCATTCAATCAATTCCCCACCGATACCGAGGCGGAGATCGAAGCTACCAGAGCATATTGCGAAAAGCGCGGCGTACGTTTTGCGGTCAATAAAGCCTTTGTCGAAGGAGGCAGCGGTGCCGAAGACCTCTCTCGGAAGCTCGTGGATGCGGTAGAAAATGAACCTTCGAAACCGCTGAAGTTTACGTACGACGATGACGATTCGATAGAGAAAAAGGTCGAGAAGATAGCCTTGAATACGTATGGGGCTGCCGATGTCGTGTTCGGCGAAAAGGCGATAAAGAAACTCAAGAAGATAAAAGATACACCGCTCGAAAAAATGCCGGTGTGCATGGCAAAGACCCAATATTCGTTTTCGGCCGATCCCAAGGCGTATGGCGTAGCCAAAGGATTCCGGTTTAAGGTCAATGATTTGGTCATCAACAGGGGGGCTGAATTTATTGTGGTTATAGCCGGTGAGATGATGCGTATGCCGGGACTGCCGGCCGAGCCTCAGGCCAAACATATACACATCGTAAACGGCGAAATCGAAGGATTGAGCTAATACAACAAATTGCCCGGATAACCATTGACCATGAGAGAGGTTATCCGGGTATCGATTACAAACAACGCGTCCGACGAGACAAACAACGAAACAATAAACAATAAGCCGCTCGCATTTCTTTTGTTTCTGATGAAAGAATGCCTATCTTTGCGGTCTGAAAAAAAAGAATGTTTAGAAGATCTTTCATACAATGATAAACAGGGTTTTGATCCGCATAAAAGTGTTGCAAATCGTGTTTGCTTACTATCAGAATGGGAGCAATGATTTGAGAGTAGCTGAGAACGAACTCCTTTTGAGTCTGCGCAGATCGTACGATTTATACTATTATTTCCTGTTGCTGATCGTAGAAGTGACCCGTCTGCATGAACGACGGCTGGATACGCGAAAGCATAAATATCTCCCCACCGAAGAGGAATTGAATCCGAATATGCGGCTGGTCAACAATCGGTTGGCCCGGCAGATCGAAGTCAACGAAAAGTTGCAGGCATACGTTAAGGAGCACGGTGTTTCATGGGTTAACGAAACGGACTTCGTGAAAAATGTGCTGGATCTGATCTTGAATTCCGAGCTATATGCCGAATATAAGGACAGTGAGGAAGACTCGTATGAAAACGATCGCGAGTTCTGGCGTGCCGTATTCCGGAAATTGATTTGCCGGAATGAGGAGTTGGAAAATGCGCTCGAAGATATCAGCATCTACTGGAACGATGACATCGAGATCATCCAGACGTTCGTGATAAAGACCATCAAACGCTTCGAGGAAGCCGAGGGGAGCAAACAGGAGCTGTTGCCGATGTTTAAGGACGAGGAAGATGAGGCTTTTGCCGTTCAGCTTTTCCGCAAGACGTTGTTGCATGGCGAGGAATACCGCGAGCGTATCGACCGGCATTTGAGGAATTGGGAATCTGAGCGTGTGGCAAACATGGATTTGTATATCATGCAGATGGCCATGGCCGAGTTGCTGCATTTTCCGAATATCCCTGTGAATGTAACTCTTAACGAATACATCGATGCGGCCAAGGCATACAGTACGCCGAAGAGCGGAACGTTTATCAATGGTATTCTCGATTCGATCGTGCAAGAATTGACGGAGGAGAAGCTGCTGTTCAAAGCCTGATTTTTGATACTCCGTTTGCTTTTCTGTCCGACTTGCTTTATCTTTGTCCGAAACAATTATTTTAATGTATAAAGGGATATGAATTTGTTCAACGTATTGTTACAGGCGCCGGCCGGCGCATCGCCTGCAGGGGGAAATGCGGGTTATATGAATATTTTGTTATTGGTCGCTCTGGTGGCGATCTTCTATTTTATGATGATTCGTCCGCAGCAGAAACGCCAGAAAGATATTCAGAAAGCGCGTGAAGCGATGAAGGTGGGAGACAAGGTCATCACCTCCGGAGGCATTCACGGCAGGATTAAGGAAGTGGGCGAAACGTCCATGCTGCTCGAAGTGTCGGATGGCGTGCGGATTCGGGTCGAGAAGAACTCGGTGTTCGCGTCGTCGGAAGACGTGCAGCAGCAAACCAAATAAAAAACATGGTATGTCGCAGCTTGGAAAATCACCCTCGTTCAAGTCTGAGACCCGAAAGATAAAGACCTTCATCCGTCGACGGAAATGGCAGGAGGTCTTTACTTTTATGATCTTCTTGTTACTATCTCTGGGGTTCTGGTACTTGCAAACTTTGCAGGACGAATACGAGATAGAGATCGTCATCCCGGTGAAGTATAAAAACATACCGGCCGATAAAGTCTTGACGGGAGACAATCCGCAGGAAGTTATCGCGAGGGTGAGAGATCGCGGAACGGTACTGATCAATTATTCGTGGTTGCGTACGTTCGCGCCGCTCGAGATCGATGTCAAAGCCCTTCAGAAGGCCGGAGGGCGCAGAAGTACGGTAAGCCGTCGCGTGATTGAAACAAGTATATCGAAGCAACTGATCTCGTCTACTTCACTGCTGAGCTTCGAGCCTTCGTCCATACCAATCGAATACAATGACCTGTTGAAAAAAACGGTGCCGGTAACGCCTGATTTACTCGTTACACTCGAACCCGGTTTTCAGATTTCCGATACGATCACGGTCACACCGTCGAAGGTAAAGGTATATGCTGCTCGTGCTATGCTGGATACCCTCCTCGTGGTGAAGACTGTTGCCCTGAAAGCTGAAAACCTCCATAAAACGAAAGAATTTACCGTCGGCTTGCAACCGGTCGAAGGAGTGCGTTATGAACCGGAGGAGGTGAAAATCAGTATTCCGGTCGAGGAATATACCGAGAAACGGCTTACTCTGCCCATACAGTGTGACAGTGTGCCGGACAACTACATCCTACGTATGTTTCCTTCTACGGTCGAATTGCTTTTCAAACTTCCGCTTTCGCGCTTCAAAGAAGTTTCTGAGGCGGATTTTGAGATACGGATTCCTTTTCATGAATTTGAAGCTCATCGTGAGGCCGGCGAATTACCCATTCGCTTGACCAAACAACCTGAACGGTTGTCGAATCCGATACTGACACCCGAAAAGATCGAATTTATTCTGGAGCAAAAATGACGGTGATCGGAATCACGGGAGGGATCGGGAGCGGTAAGTCCGTCGTTTCCCGTCTGCTGGAAACATACGGCGTACCTGTATACGATGCAGACCGGGAGAGCAAACGTTTGACGGTCTCGTCGCCCGTCATTCGGGAGCGTCTGACCGCGTTGCTGGGTGCCGACATCTACTTTCCCGAAGGCCTGAATCGCGCGTTAATGGCCGAACGAATCTTTCGTGACGCGCCCCTGCTCGAACAAGTGAATGCGATTATTCATCCCGAAGTGTCGAGAGATTTCGACTGCTGGAAGGCCGGTGTGCAGACGGACGTTTGCGCGCTCGAATCGGCCATTCTGTTCGAATCGGGTTTTAACAGGAAGGTTCATTTGACGCTTATGGTGGATGCGCCGGAAGCGATGCGTATCGGTCGTGTCATGGCTCGCGACGGCATGTCGGAGGCCGATGTGCGGCAGCGTATGAGACGGCAATGGCCGGACGAACGCAAGAAAGCTCTGGCCGATAAAATCGTACTGAACGATGAACGCACGCCTCTGATTCCCCAAATCGAGGCGCTTATGACTGAACTCGGGTGAAAAAGAAGAAGAGTTGTCGACGTCGTACACACGCTAAAAATATGTTTATTTTTGTCGGATTCGGAAGAGTTGCATTATCTTTGTCCGTCATAAATAAAAACGTAAAAAGAAAGAGTTATGCTGAAAAAAATTCTGTCGGTATCGGGTAAACCCGGTTTGTATCAGATGGTTTCTCAAGGGAAGAATATGTTGATTATTGAGTCTCTGACGGATAAAAAGCGAATTCCGGCTTATGCGAGAGACAAAGTCATTTCGCTGGGCGATATTGCGATTTATACGAACGAGAAAGAAGTACCGCTCTATGAAGTGTTGAACAGCGTGAAGCAAAAAGAAGGCGGCCAAAAAGTGTCGCTTGAGTTGACGAAGGCTTCGCCGGACGAACTTCGTGCTTATCTGGCCGAAGTACTTCCCGATTTCGACCGCGAGCGTGTCTATCCGACGGATATTAAGCGCCTGCTGACTTGGTACAATATCTTGTTGGCTGCCGGTATTACGGAGTATGAGCCGCAGGAAGAAAAACAGGAGAAAGAAGAGGTAGAAGAGACGAGCGAGTCTGCTGTCGAAGAGCCGAAGAAAGCGGCACCCAAAAAGACTACGCGTGCGAAATCGACCGCTTCGACTTCGACGGCCGCGAAAAAGCAGGCAGCGCCGAAAAAGACGACTACCACCGCGACGGCTAAAGCGCCTGCGGCGAAAGCCACTCAGCGTACGCGGCAGAAATAATCCGCCTGCCGGTTGCTCTTTTTGACGAGGTACAGAACCTCATCTTGGCAGGCTCGATAAAATATACAGGGTCTCCCGGCAGTCGCGGACTGAAGGGCGGCCCTTTTCACAAACAGATAGAATACATGGCGTGATGAACGAAGAAATCAAACAAATTGCCGAGCGTCTCAAAGGGCTTCGGGACGCGTTGGAGATTCCGGTGGAAGAGATGGCGAAGGTCTGTAACATGTCGCCCGATGAATACCTGCGTCTCGAAAGCGGGACGGTGGATATCTCCGTCAGCGTGTTACACAGCATCGCAGGTGCCTGCGGGGTGGAACTGACGACACTCATGTTTGGCGATGAGCCGAAGATGAGCACGTATTTCGTGACGCGCAACGGCAAAGGCGTATCCGTCGAACGTACGAAGGCCTATAAATACCAGTCGCTTGCCGCGGGATTTTCGAAGCGCAGAGCTTATCCGTTCATGGTCACCGTACATCCCAAGCCCGACGGCGAACCGCTCTACCTCAATACGCATCCCGGGCAGGAGTTCAACTACGTGATCAGTGGACGCATGCTGTTGCAGATTAATGGAAAAGACTTGATACTCGGCGCGGGAGACAGTATCTACTTCAACTCCGAACTGCCGCACGGTATGAAGGCGCTCGATGGTGAAATCGTTCAGTTTCTGGCGGTGATCGTGTAATGTACTTTTTTTTGAAAACTCAAACAGCTTGGCAACTATATTATAAATGTTAGAACGTTTTGTAACGCAGACGACGTTTTCGTCACAGGAAGATTTTAAGGAGAATTTCCACATCAAGATACCGGAACATTTTAATTACGGCTACGATGTAGTCGACGCATGGGCGGACGAGGCGCCGCAAAAGAGAGCCTTGTGCTGGACGAACGACCGGGGCGAACAGATCGACTTCACGTTTGCCGACATGAAGCGGTACAGCGACCAAACGGCCTCTTATTTCCAGTCGCTCGGTATCGGGCGTGGCGATAAGGTGATGCTGATCCTTAAACGTCGTTATGAGTTCTGGTTCTCGATCATCGCCCTTCATAAACTCGGCGCCGTAGTGATTCCCGCCACTCATCTGTTGACGAAGAAAGACATTGTTTATCGCGCTAACGCGGCCGATATAAAAATGATCGTCTGTGCCGGCGAAGGTGAAATCCTGACCCATATTCGCGAGGCCATGCCCGATTCGCCGACTGTGCGGACGCTCGTTTCCGTGGGACCCGAAATCCCCGAAGGGTTCGAAGATTTCGGTCGAGGCCTCGAGCAGGCGAAACCGTTCGTACGTCCCGCGAAAGTCAATACGAACAACGATATGTCGCTGATGTATTTTACCTCAGGCACGTCGGGCGAGCCGAAAATGGTTGCGCACGATTTTCTCTATCCGCTCGGGCATATCGCTACGGCCTGCTATTGGCATAATCTGCACGAAGACAGCTTACATCTTACGATTGCCGATACGGGCTGGGGGAAAGCCGTATGGGGCAAACTCTACGGCCAGTGGATTGCCGGCGCGACCGTCTTCGTCTATGATCATGAAAAGTTTACGCCTGCCGATATGTTGCAGATGATTCAGACGTATAAAATCACCTCCCTCTGTGCGCCGCCCACGATTTTTCGTTTTCTGATTCGTGAAGACCTGACGAAATACGACCTTTCGTCGCTGCAATACTGCACCATCGCCGGCGAAGCGCTGAACCCCGCCGTGTTCGATACGTTTCACAAACTCACGGGCATCAAACTGATGGAAGGATTCGGTCAGACGGAAACGACGCTGACCCTTTGTACGTTCCCGTGGACAGCACCCAAGCCCGGTTCCATGGGGCTGCCTAATCCGCAGTACGACGTCGATTTGCTACGCCCCGACGGGACAAAGGCCGAAGATGGCGAACAGGGACAAATCGTTGTGCGAACAGGCGATACAAAACCCGTCGGGCTTTTTCAAGAATATTATCGCGACCCCGAGCGTACGCGCGAAGCGTGGCACGACGGCATTTACTATACCGGCGATGTGGCTTGGCGCGATGAAGACGGTTACTATTGGTTCGTCGGGCGTTCGGACGATGTGATCAAGAGTTCGGGCTACCGTATCGGGCCGTTCGAAGTCGAAAGTGCCCTGATGACACACCCTTCCGTCGTGGAATGTGCCATTACGGGCGTACCGGACGAGATACGCGGTCAGGTCGTCAAGGCCACCATCGTGCTCTCGAAAGAATATAAAGACAGGGCAGGAGAGGAGCTGGTGAAGGAGATCCAGCAGCATGTGAAACAGGTGACGGCTCCGTATAAATATCCGCGCATCGTCGAATTCGTTGATGAATTGCCCAAAACCATCAGCGGCAAAATCAGGCGCGTCGAAATCCGTGCCAACGACCGTGAGAAATCTCCTGCGAAATCATAAATGGTGTCGTATCACCTCTCTTGACCGATCCTTTTATTTCAATTCTATATTCGGAATCTCCCCGATGGCCAAAACCATTTGGTTTTTGCTTTCGGGGTTTTCCCGACGGTCAAATCCAATTGATTTTGCCTTTCGGGGTTTTCCCGATGGTCAAATCCATTTGATTTTACCTTTCGGGGTTTTCCCGACGGTCAAATCCGGTTGATTTTGCCTTTCGGGGTTTTCCCGACGGTCAAATCCAATTGATTTTGCCTTTCGGGGTTTTCCCGACGGTCAAATCCGGTTGGTTTTACCTTTCGGGGTTTTCCCGATGATCAAATTCAGTTGATTTTGCCTTTCGGGGTTTTTCCGATGGTGTAAATTGATTGATTCCGGATTTCGTGATAAAGATTTTTTGTAAAATAAAAATCATCCTCACATCCGTCGGTGATTGGTTGGCTGTATAGGCTTTGATGGAGGGGGCAGACTAGTCTTACTCTGGGAAAGAAACTTGTTCCGGAGGTGTAACTACATCTCTTATTTCCTTTTCCTGTTTGGCGAAGTTGAAAAAATCGGCCTGCCGTCAAGTTTTTCGCTAAAAAAATTGTTTATGTTGAAAATAGTTTCTAATTTTGAGAATTCAACAAAGTAAGTGAGATTAGAAATGGTTTAAAAGAAGAAAAACATGAATTACCTTAAATTCGACAAAACATTAATAATTAACCTCGAAGAATCCTTATCACGAGAGGTGCTACGTACCAACCGGAAAGGCGCATATCATTGCACGACCATCGTTGACTGCAACACGCGGAAATATCACGGTTTGCTCGTTATGCCCGTGCCGGGACTGGATGACGATAACCATGTCCTGCTCTCTTCGTTCGACGAGACAGTGATTCAACACGGTGCCGAGTTCAATCTGGGGCTGCACAAGTACGAAGGCGGGAGTTTCAGCCCGAACGGTCACAAATACATTCGCGAATATACGATGGAGACGGTGCCGCGCACGGTTTACCGAGTAGGAGGAGTAGTCCTTTCGAAAGAAATCATTTTCTCTCGGAAGCACAACCGGATTATGATCAAATATACTTTGATAGACGCCCATTCGGCTACTCTGCTGCGTTTTCGTCCGTTTATGGCGTTTCGCAGCGTCAAGGAACTTACGCGTGTCAACGGGAATGCCGATCAATCGTATCAAGAGGTACCGAACGGTATCAAAGCTTGTATGTATCCCGGTTATCCGGAACTTTTCATGCAGTTCAACAAAAAACCGGAGTTCGTGTATGAGCCGTATTGGTATCACGGTATCGAGTATCAGAAAGAGCAGGAGCGAGGTTACCCGTACAAGGAAGATCTGTTCGTCCCCGGATATTTTGAACTGTCGATTGAGAAAGGAGAATCGATCGTATTCTGTGCCGGCGATATGTTGCGTGACGAACTGGCCGGTCTCCCCGATTATTTCAATGAGGAAGTAGAGGCGCGAACTCCGCGATCCAATTTTTATAACTGTCTGAAGAATTCGGCCCATCAATTATTCTACAACCCGAAAGGCGAAGACGTCTATCTGCTGGCAGGTTATCCGTGGTTCAAGGTGCGTGCGCGAGACATGTTCATCTCGATGGCCGCTTGTACGCTTTATCTCGATGAACGAGATCGGTACGAACGACTGATGAATACGGCCATTCCCGCTCTGCGTACATTTATGCGCGAGGGAAAAACCGATCCGATCATTCATGAAATGGAGCAACCCGATGTGCTGCTATGGGTTATCTGGTGCGTACAAAGTTTCAGTTTGAAAGAAGGAAGTGACGATGCGAAACAACTGTATGGCGATCTGGTGCGTGAGATCATTGAGTACATCATCGCGCAGAAGCACCCCAATTTGAAAGTTACGGACAACGGATTGCTCTATTCCGACGGACGGCAGAAGCCGGTAACGTGGATGAATTCCGTGGTCAACGGGCGTCCTGTCGTGCCGCGTACGGGATACATCGTCGAGTTCAACGCGCTTTGGTATAATGCGCTTTGTTTTTATAAAGAACTGAACGAAAGCGTATCGCCCGAGGTCGATCGACTGATCACGGCCTTAGAGCTGTCTTTTCCCGCCACGTTCGTGAATCAGCACAATTACTTGTTCGACTACGTAGACAGCAGTCCGAATCAGGATTGGAGTGTGCGACCGAATATGGTTATTGCGCTGGCTTGTCCTTACTCGCCGCTGACGCGCGTACAGAAACGCGGCGTGCTCGATATTGTAACGAAAGAATTATTGACGCCCAAAGGGCTGCGCTCGCTGAGTCCTAAAAGCGAAGGCTATCGCCCGAACTACATCGGGCCGCAGTACGAACGTGACTTGGCGTATCATCAAGGCCCCGTATGGCCGTGGCTGACGGGAATGTATCTGATGGCTTACCTGAATCTGTTCGGCCGTGGAGGCGTTTCGTTCGCCGAGCGTACGCTCATCAGTATGGAAGAAGAAATATCGCTGCATTGCATCGGAACAATCTCCGAACTGTTCGACGGTAATCCGCCGTTTGCGGGGCGCGGAGCCATATCGTTCCTGATGAGTATCGCTTCGATCCTTGCGGTGATTGAGAAATTGAAAGAATATGACGAATAAATAAAAGATTGCAAGATATGAAAGCTTTAATGTTTGGATGGGAATTTCCGCCGCATATCCTCGGAGGATTGGGAACGGCGAGTTTCGGTTTGATTAAGGGCATGTCGCTGCAATCCGATATGGATATCACCTTCGTGATGCCTAAACCGTGGGGCGATGAAGATCAGAGCTTCCTGAAGATTATCGGGGCGTGCAATACTCCGATTGTATGGAAGGAGGTCAATTACGATCATGTAGCCGGACGGTTGTCGAAATTTATGGATCCGCAGGAATATTTCAAGTTGCGCGACCATATCTATGCCGATTTCAGTTACCGGCATGTCAACGATCTGGGATGTTTTGAGTTTTCCGGTCGTTATCCCGACAACCTGTTGGAAGAAATTAATAATTATTCGATCGTGGCGGGAGTCATTGCGCGTGCCGAAGGATACGACGTGATTCATGCGCACGACTGGCTGACGTATCCGGCCGGAATTCATGCCAAGACGGTCAGCGGTAAACCGCTCGTGATTCATGTACATGCCACGGACTACGACCGTAGTCGCGGCAACGTGAACCCCGACGTGTACGGCATCGAGAAGAACGGGATGGATCACGCCGATCATATCATTACGGTCAGTAACCTGACGCGTCGGACGGTGATCGAAAAGTATCATCAGGATCCGGCTAAGGTCACGACCGTACATAATGCCGTAGAGCCTCTCAGTCCCGATATCCTTTCCATCTCCGACAAGCGCGGCGTGAAGGATAAGATCGTGACGTTCCTCGGGCGTATCACCATGCAGAAAGGGCCGGAATATTTTGTCGAAGCCGCGGCACGCGTGTTGTCGAAGACGGATAACGTGCGCTTCGTCATGGCCGGTAGCGGCGATATGATGGATAAGATGATACGTCTGGCCGCATCGCGTAATTTGTCCGACCGTTTCCATTTCACGGGTTTTATGAAAGGGAAACAGGTATATGAAATCTTTAAAGCCAGCGATGTGTACGTGATGCCTTCCGTTTCGGAGCCTTTCGGTATCTCGCCGCTCGAGGCGATGCAGTGCGGAGTGCCTTCCATCATCTCGAAACAGTCGGGATGCGCCGAGATTCTCGACTATGCCATCAAGGTCGACTACTGGGATATCGAAGCGCTGGCCGATGCCATCTACGGGCTTATCGCTTATCCGAAACTGCACGCTTTCTTGAAAGAAGAAGGATTGAAAGAGGTGAATAACATCAAATGGGAATATGCCGGGCAGAAAGTGCGCCGGATTTATGATCAGGTTTTGTATGGAAAAAATTAAAACAACAGAAGATATGAAAACGATTTGCTTTTACTTTCAGATACATCAGCCTTTTCGTTTGAGAAGGTATCGTTTTTTCGACATCGGGAACAATCATTATTATTATGACGATTTCCAAAATGAAGAAATCTTTCGCCGGATTTCCGAAAAGTGCTACTTGCCGGCTAACCGTACCATCATGGAAATGATACGTAAAAGTGGCGGCAAATTTAAGGTGGCCTTTTCGATTTCGGGGACTGCGCTTGAACAGATGGAAATTTATGCACCCGAAGTGATTGACAGTTTTCGCGAACTCGCGCAGCTCGGTTGTGTGGAGTTCTTGGCCGAAACGTATGCCCACTCGCTCTCTTCGCTCGGCGATGCTGAGGAGTTCAAGGCGCAGGTTAAGATGCACAAGGAAAAAATACAGTCGCTCTTCGGCGTTCGTCCCAAAGTGTTCCGGAATACGGAACTGATCTATTCGGACGAAATCTCCGAACTCGTCTACAACCTCGGCTTCGAGGGCATGCTGACCGAAGGAGCCAAGCATGTATTGGGATGGAAAAGTCCGAACTACGTTTATGCGTCGGCTGTTCGTCCGCAATTGAAATTGCTGCTGAAGAACGACCGTTTCAGCGAAGACCTCTCGCTCCGCTTCAACGATTATACTTGGAAAGAATATCCGCTGACGGCCGACAAATATATTTCGGCAATAGCCTCGACGGCCGATCCGGAAAAGGTGATCAACGCTTTTATGAACTACGAAGTGCTGGGCTCGATGCATGCCGCCGATACCGGAATCTTCGAGTTCTTCAAAGCGTTGCCGCAGTATGCCGAAAAGTACAACCTCTCCTTCTCGTTGCCTTCCGAAGTGTTTGCGCGGATGAAGCCCGTCGATGCCGTCTCGGTACCTTATCCGATGTCGTGGGTCGATGAAGAGAAAGATTGCAGTTCGTGGTTAGGGAATGTGTTGCAGCATGAGGCGTTCCAGAAGATCAACGAGATCGGTGAACGGGTACGCTTGTCGGGCAACCGCCGCATCAAGCAGGATTGGATTTATTTGCAGAGCAGCGACCATTTTTATTACATGAACACGAAGCATTATAACTTGTTCAGTCCGTATGATAACCCGTACGATGCGTTTAATAACTATATGAACGTACTGGCCGATTTCATACAGCGTGTCGAAGCGGAGTTCCCTGCTTCGATCGAAAACGAGGAACTGAATTCGTTGCTTACGACCATCCGCAATCAGGCGAATGAAATCAACCGGCTTGAGAAAAAGCTGGAAACGATTCAGAAATCATCGGAAACGAAGAAGAAAAGCGCTACCGCGAAGAAAACTGTCGGTAAATGACGACACGATACAGAGCATGATAAGCCGGAAGTTTTTCGAGAAAACATATCGATAAAAACTTCCGGCTTGTCTTTTTTACCCCGAAACTTCGGCGCGTTTTACTTGATGTTGATATACGTTTGCAACGCTTCGACGTATTCGCGGAAGGCCGTAATTCCGGCTTCTGTGATGCGGCATGTCGTGCAGGGAACTTTTCCGCGGTATCCTTTTTTTATGGTTATATAACCGGCTTGTGACAATTTATCGAGCTGTACGCTCAAGTTGCCTGCCGTCGCTCCGGTCTGCTCGCGGATATATTTGAATTCCGCGCTTTCGACACTGAGCAGGATCGACATAATACCCAGTCTCAGCTCGCTGTGCAATAGCGGATTCAGCTCTTTGAACATATTTTTTTAGCTCGACGGTTTAAGATATGTCCCGGGATAATCATCATGACGATAAAAGCTAATGCAAACGTCAGCATCTTTATATCCCAGCCCGGTAACAGGTAATGGGCTACCCCGATTCCCATCGCCACCACGCCTCCGATGACCATTGGCCTGAACTGTACAACCAATCCGGTCAGAATCGTTCCTATCCCCATGATCAGTATGATGATAAACAGAATCGGCAATTTCCACATCACGCTGAGTATCGACAGGCACGACAGCAGAAAACCGGTCAAGCCCAAGACTAACCAGATGTATCCAACGACTCGGTCTACATACGTGCGGACTCCTGCGGGCTTTTTCTTCAAGAGTAACATCCCGATGCCTCCCGTGAGCGGAATGAGGAACCACAGGAATTGCATCCGGTAGTCGCCGGTATAGCTTACTGCCCACCATACCAGTAAGGTTGTGATAGCCGTGGCATAGCCCCAGATCAACATCGGTATGCCGGTATGGCGCTCCAGCCGATGCTGTGTGTTTTGGATCATTCGTGTGATGAGCTCCAAGCTTTCCTTTTCGTTGAGCGATTTGTCCTTTAATTCTTTTTCTTCCATAGTTGTAAAAAAATGAGTGTAAAAATATGAATTTATCATGAATTATCTTGTGTCGGAAGTTCGTTTTAAACGGTTTTTTTCCGTTTGCGAACCACTTTCGAGTGCTCGACTTTTAAAATGCTTCCCTGCGCTGAAAGTATAGTTCAGACTGAATTTGAGGGAACGGGCATCTTGCGGATCATGCACTTCCGTGCGAGTCGTAAAGCGTGCCATCTCCGAAAAATAAACGATCTTACGGTCCAATACATTGTTTATACCCAACGAAGCCGTGAGGCGATCGTTCAGCAGTTGTTTCTTCACGGATAGATGAAACAAATGGCGAGGTTCGATACCGGAATTGGCCGAATATAGACGGCTTGTGCCGCTGTACGTCAGTTCGAAGTGAAATTTCGCCGGCAACGAGAAACCCGTTGTTACATTGGCGAAATAAAGGTAATGCGACACGCGGCGGTCGTTTTCCGTGCCGCGAATATCTTGCTTTACTCCTACCAGATTGACATTTAGGTTCCACCATTTCGTCGGACGGAGAGGGACGCTCAGCACGACATAATAATGATTCTCCGTATGATGATTTTCGGGGATGATGTACGTAACGTTCGGGTCGGATGTCTCCGTTTTCCGCACCTCCCTCACCAGATCGCGGTGCAGGTTGGCGCCGACCGAAAGCACATAACGATAGCGGTAAACGGCCGTCAAACCGATCTTGTGGATATACGTCGGACGTAATGCCGGATTGCCGATGTAATACGAATACTCCGAATATTGTATCCGGTTCGGGTGGAGACGCCTGAAATTAGGCCGTTCGATATTCCGTGAATACTGCCCGATCAGCATAAACGTCCGCATCGGATCGAATGAATACGTTACGTTCAGGTTCGGAAACAGATCGAAGTACGATTGACGGATACGACGATGATGCCCGTTCGCATGCGTATATTCGCCACGCAGACCGACCACGAGACTGAGACGATTGTATTCGGCCGAAAAGGTGCCGTAGACCGCTCCGATATTTTCCGTGTAACCGAGTGAATAATGATATGCCGGCAGCGGTTGCCAGCCTGAAGGAAGAAGACCTTCGTACCGTACCGTGTCCGACATATCGTTGTGTGTGTATTTCATCCCCGCCACCAGCTTTGTACGTGTCGAAAGTCGCTTGCTCAACACTCCGTCGGCCGTATAAATTCTGTAATGCGACGATGTGTTGTTCCGGTATACCGAGTCCGACATTTTTCCGTTTCGTGCAAACAAGGTATGATAGTCGTTGTCGCCCTCCACATATTTGTTCGTGTAGTCGGCAATCATTTTGAAAGTCGATCCGAGCGTATCGAGCGCATGTACATAGTTCAAAGTCATCGAGTAGGTACGGTCTGCCTCTTTTTGTCGGTAGTCGCTTTCGGTGCGGACGAGAATACCGTTGGGTTTCGTTCGCGTCGAGACGGTCGACGGGCTGCGGGTGCTTACGGCCGAATATTCCGCTTCGACTCCGAAACTGTTTCGTTTGTCCGGCTCATACACGATACCCAGTCTTCCCAACCCCGAATGCTGTGTGCGATTGACCTGCGAAACCGAATGGTAATCATGATAGGTACTTGTCCGAAAAGTACGAGTTTCCATCGAGTTTGTCTTTCCTTTAGGCATCATATCTCCCGATGCGAACGCGTTGAATGTCCAAGGTCCCGCATGGGCGTTGAGGGAGGCGGACGGCTGATAATCGGCTAACTTTTCGCTCTGTGCTGTGCCGACTTTCACATGTCCGCTGATACCGTTCTCCAATTGTCTGCGAAGCGTCAGCTTAATCACTCCGCCGAATGAATCGGCACTGTATTCTGCTCCGGTCTGAGGAATAATCTCGATGCGCACGATGTCGGCCGAGCGGAAATTACGCAGATAACTCATCAATTCTTTGCCTTTCAGTCTCAGCTCGCGTTCGTTGATAAAGACTTTGGCCCCCCTCGTCCCGTTGATGGAAATACCGTTGTCATCGACCCATACGCCCGGTGCCAGTTGCAAGACTTCGGTCGCGTCTTTATTCAGAGTCAAAGGCGTGTTCATCCTCATTACGAAGCGATCGGCCTCGCGTGTGATTGCCGAAGCCGTGATGGTTACTTCGTCCAGATTCGTCTGGAGATCCTTTAGGCGAAAATCGCCCACCTTCGATTCCGTGTCCGAAAGATAAATGTTCTGCTCCAACGGCTGATAAGCAAGGTGCCGGATGTTGATCCGATACTTGCCCCCGACGGCAGTCAGCGAGAAGCGTCCGAGCGTATCGGTGACTGTCACGGCCGCTTGCCCGTCTTCCGTCAGCAAGGCAACCGTCGCAAATTCGACGGGCCGGCCGCTGTTGTCCGTCACCTTGCCGCTTCGCTCCTGCGCCGAAGCGAAGCCGGCAAAGATGACACTTGCAATAGATATAATAAGGAACCGCTTCATGGTTGTCTGTTTTTCGATACAATGAAAATCAGCGTTTTTCCATCATTTCCTTTACGTTGATCAGTTTGATCTCGAACTTGTTTTCTCCGTCTTTGATCGTTACCTTCTCTTTCGTATTGCACGGTTCGATCGGGATATGTTGCTCATCCATATCGAGCCGGAAATTCTCATTCAAATCCTGATATACGTAAATATTCGTTTTTCCGACCGGTACGTTTTTCAGAACGCAGACTACATCGCCTGTCGAAGTAACTGCTACCATTTCTCCGATCATCTCTTGCGATTTCGCTTTATCTCCCGCCGCAACCATTACTTTGCCTTTCGCTTCCTTGATGCCTTTTACCACTACCGTTACATCCGCCGACTGTCCATAAAGAGATATACTCAGTCCTAAAGCAGCGAAGATTCCAATCATTTTCATCGTTTTCATACCTGTTTTTCTTTACCTGTTACTAAATAATTTTTTTTTTGAATCGATTTACATCGCAAAAATAATGTAGTTTATTTTATAAACCAAATTATTTAATGAATTATTCTGTGTGAAAAGATGGTGTTATGATAGATGGATTTGTAAATGTTTTGAAATAAATGATTTGAATGAAATGTTGCTCGGAGGATTCCTAAAAAATCTTCCGAGCAACGGAGGCCGTTTTCTCCTTACGGACTGTGATACGCCGTAGGTTGGAATATGTATGAGATGGGTTGAGGAGAGGATCTTTATCCTTGGTTGTCCTTTTGTACAAGAGTTGAAGCTTCAAGCTCCAGCAATTTCTTTTTGATGTCGAGCCCGCCGCCGTAACCGGTAAGCGTGCCGTCCGCGCCGATGACACGATGGCATGGTGTAATAATTGATATGGGGTTACGGTTATTAGCCATTCCTGTGGCACGATAGCCATGCGGTGATCCGGCCGCTTCGGCAATCTGTTTGTACGAACGCGTCTGTCCGTATGGAATTTCACGGAGTGCTGCCCAGACGCGCTTTTGAAAATCCGTGCCTTGTTCGTCGAGCGGAAGATCAAAATGCTTGCGTTGCCCTGCAAAATATGCTTTCAATTCCGTGATGGCCTGTCTCAGCAGCGGCGTTTCTTTTTCGCGTGCATCGGCAGGCAAAACACGAAAGTTTTTAAGGTACTTGATAGCTGTAATTCCTCGACCGTTTTCAACGATGCGTAACGTGCCGACCGGCGATGCGTAGTCTGTAAAATAATTCATAACGAGTTGTTTTGATGGGAGCAAAGATACATTAAAAGACGGAATGAAGTTTATGGAAACAATAGGACGAAGGTGGTCCGGTGATTGGGAGCGTTCGATTTCAGCGAGATGGAACCTCCCGAAAGACGCATGATTTGGCGCGCGACGGACAGGCCGATACCACTGCCTCCTTCTTTAGTCGTAAAGAAAGGCGTGAAAATATGTTCGGCCTCTTCGGGTGGGATAGTGGGTCCGTTGTTGCTGATCTCGATTACGATAGATTCATTGCGGTTGCACGAAGCCTGCACCGTGATCTGTCCGTCGGGATGGTCGGGACCGATGGCCTGTATCGCGTTTTTCAGCAGGTTCAACACGACTTGTCCGATCAAGTTTTCGTCGGCATACAGAATCAGGTCGTCCGGATGGACATCGGTCTGTATCGTGATATGGGAAGCGTTGTGATGGTGACTGGCCAGCTGTGTCATCCGTTCAATAAACTTGCCGACGTAGAAGAGGGTCGGTTGCGGAGTCGGGATATGGGTGAATCGGCGATACGACTCGACGAAGGAGATCAGTCCTTTGCCGGTATCACTGATCAGTTCGAGGCCGTTGCGGAGCTCCTCCTTCATTTCGTCATGCCGTGAGAGGAGCGTGCTGCTGATCGACGTAATGGGGGTGACGGAGTTCATGATCTCGTGTGTCAATACGCGCGTCAGACGGATCCATGTATCGACTTCCTTATCTTCCATTTCGCTGTTGATGTCGTTCATGGCGATAAGTTTCACGCATTTTCCTTTCAAAACGGTTTCGGACACGCGGAGGGAGAGGTTGACCGCTCCGCGTTCGTTATTGAACGAGAGGTGATACTTCTCCCCGGGCTGGAGATCGGTAAAACGTTCGGCAAGTTTGTTATCGATACGTTCGAGTTGTCTGATGTGCGTAAATACCGGTAGTCCGAGCAGTCGGAGCGACTCGCTGTTTTGCTGGAGCACGAATCCTTTCTCGTCGATGACGATGATACCCGTGTTGACCGAGTTGATAATCATTTCATAATATTTCTCCCGTTCTTTCGCGTCAGCTTTTGCCTGCAAGAGAATTTGGAGGATGCGGTTCAGCGACTCGTTGATGATTCGTTCTTCGGCAGCGTGCCGCGTCGTTGCGTAATGAAAAGCGTAATCGTTGTTATCGACGGCGTCGAACATGAAGGACACCTTGCGGAGGTTGCGACGATAGAGTTGTACGACCCATCCGAAGGCGAAAGCGACGAACAGCAGGCTTACGGTTGCTACGATCCAACGCTGCTGTACCACGAATACCGTGGTTACGGCAACGAGTGTCGCAAGTACGATCAGGCGAAACGTCAGACTGTTATATAATCGCTTGTCCATCGGGATCAGAGTCCGTAGCGTTTGATTTTATTGTAGAGCGTCTGTCGCGAGATGCCGAGTTCGGAAGCTACGAGCGAGAGATTGCCTTGGTGTTTGTCTATGGTGCGGCGGATCATGCGGCATTCCATCTCTTCGAGAGTGGTAGCGTCATTCAGCGGGGATTCGGAAGGAGAGACGGACGGGAAGTCGAAGTCGTCCGCGTCGAGCGTTTTCCCGTCGCTGATGATAACGGCTTTCTCGATGGCATGTTCAAGTTCGCGGATATTGCCGTACCAAGGTTGTGCTTTCAGTTTGTCGCAGGCTGCGGGCGTGAGGATCAGTTCAGGCTTGCCATACGACTGTACCTGTTTGTTGAGTAGGATATGTGCCAGCGGTACGATGTCATCCGCTCGTTCACGCAGCGGCGGGATATGCAGGTGAATGGTGTTGATGCGATAGAGTAGGTCTTCCCGAAAAAGTTCTTTTCTGACCATGGCGTCGAGGTCTCGGTTCGTGGCGCAAAGGAGACGGATATTGACCGGTATGGGGGTGTTGCTCCCCACGCGTACGATGCTGCGCTGTTGCAGAGCGGTGAGCAGCTTAGCCTGCAAATGATAGGAGAGGTTGCCGATCTCGTCGAGGAAGAGCGTACCGTTATCGGCTGCTTCGAACTTTCCGGGACGGTCGGAATGGGCGCCGGTGAATGCGCCTTTGACGTGGCCGAAAAGCTCGCTCTCGAAGAGGGTTTCGGTAACGGCACCCATATCGACGGCCACCATCGGGTGACGATGACGGGCCGACAGCCGGTGAATCTCGCGCGCAATCATTTCTTTTCCTGTCCCGTTCTCGCCGGTGATCAGGATATTGGCATCGGTACACGCCACTTTCTCGACGAGCATGCGCAGTTGCTGCATCGCTTCGCAGTCACCCCAGAACATACGGCTTTTCTCGGGCGTAGCGGGGCTGGCATGCCGTTTACTTTGCTGTGTACGGGCTCGGAGAGCCGTTTGCAGAGCTTCGGTCAGTTTGTCATTGTCCCAAGGTTTGACGACAAAGTCCGAAGCACCTTCTTTGATGCCTCGTACAGCCAGTTCGATATCGGCGTATGCCGTGAAGAGTACCACTTGTATCGAGGTGTCGATCTTCTTGATTTCGGAGAGCCAGAAAAGGCCTTCATTCCCGCTGTTGATACCTGCGCTGAAGTTCATGTCGAGCAATACCACATCGACCGGCTCGTCGTGCAGGATCGTTCGGATGCGATCGGGCACGGAGGTCGTGATGACTTGGGCAAACTGTGGTCGTAGCAGCAATTCCACGGCCGCAAGGATGCCTTTGTTGTCGTCGACTACGAGAATGGTTCCTTGTCGTTTCGTCTTGTTCATGCGTTTTCTTCTTTTGTTTCAGTCCGGACGGGGATTGATATCATATATATTATATAATGTATAGGCGTATGCTTGTCCAATACGTGGACAAAATTAAGAAAAAAAGCGATGTGAGGGGACAGTGTCTAATTTTTGGACGCCAGTGTCTAATTTTTGGACACTGGAAGTTTCTTGATGAATTTATAAATAATTGAATTGTAGTTCTTTGTTTGTTTTGGCATGGTTTTGGCATAGTATTTAGCGTGAATTAATATTGAAATGATGAAGAAGATTTTTTGGAATATGTTTTTAGGGATCGCGATTACGTCGGGGGCGATGGCCCAAGAGCGATACTGGACGATGGATGACTGCATGCGTTATGCGGTGGAAAATAGTCCGAAGGTGAAGCAGAAGCAGCATCTGAACGACTCGTATAAGATGGCGCACCGTTCGGCGGTGGCAAGTTTCTTTCCTTCGATCGGTGCGAGTGTAGGCGGCCAGTTCAGCTTCGGCCGATCCATCGACCCGAAAACGAATACGTATAACAATATCTCGACGTTTAATAATTCTTACGGAATCAGTGCTTCACTGCCTCTGTTTGACGGCGGACAGCTAATCAACAATCAGAAGATGACGCGTATCCGCCGTTTATACGGTATGCAGGAAGAGCAACGCGCCAAAGACGATGTGGCACTGGCCGTGATGGAGGCGTTTATCAACACCGTTTACTACCGAGGCACGGTGAAACTCGCTGCCGACAAGTTGAATGAGAGTCGGCGCACCCTTCACAAGACGCGTCGGATGGAAGAGTTGGGCATGAAGGGTAAGGCTGATGTGGCGCAATTCGAGGCTCAAGTGGCAGCCGACGATTATAACCTGATTCGTCAACAGAACCTCTATGCTTCGGCCTTTTTGAAACTCCGGGAGAACATGAATTACTGCGGTGCCGACTCGTTACGTATCGATACGGCCGTTTACGTGTCCGCAAGGCTCTCTTCTCCCGAATCCGTCAGCGATATTTACGCCTACGCCAGTACGCATAACCCCGTGGCGCTCTCGGCCGAGTACAAATCCAAAGCCGCCCGCTACGAATATCGCATGGCAAAGGGAGCCATGTTTCCCAGACTCTCGTTCGAAGCCGGCGTATCGACCAACTATTTCAAGAATTTGTCGAGCGGAGAAACCGTTTCGTTCGGCAAGCAGTTTTTCGACAATAACCGCGGCGAATACCTTGCCATGGTGCTTCGTATCCCCTTGTTCGACGGACTGGGACGGTATAGCGAGGCACGTCGCGCGCGCAACAACATGCGCATGGCCAACGAACAGCGCGAAGAAATCATGCGACAGTTGCAGACAGCCGTCGAACAAGCCGTTTTAGATCGCGATGGATTCGCAAAAGAAACCGTGCAGATGGAAAAGAAAGTGGAAGCGGACGAAATCTCCTATCATCTCACCTTGCGCAAATACGAAGAAGGCTTAATGAGTCCGCTCGATCTGCAAACGGCAGCGAACACACTGATTGAGGCACGTGCGAATCTCTTGCAGAAGCGATTGTCCTATCTTCTTAAAAGCAGATTAGTGGCCTATTATAAAGGAGAAGGAATCATCGGGAAATTTGAAGAATAATCATAACGTGTCCGAAGCGTATAATTAATGTCAGAACGAAAAAATGCAATGTCAGAAGAGAAAAATACACTGTCAGAACGAAAAAATAGATGGTAAGAAGAGTAAAATATGATGTCAGATCGAAAAAATATATTGTCAGAAGAGAAAAATGTACCGTCAGATCGAAAAAATACAATGTCAGAAGAAAAAAATGCACCGTTAGAACGAAAAAACGTGCTGTCAGAAGAGAAAAATGCACCGTCAGATCGAAAAAATAGATGGTCAGAAGAGGAAAATGCACTGTTAGATTAAAAAAAGCTTTGTCAGATCGAAAAAATAAATTGTCAGACACCTGTTTTTATAACATAGATATAGAATATAAACACTTACTACAATGGATATACAATTAGAAAAAAAGAAAGGGATACGGAAAAAACATCTTCCGTATATTGCCGGAGGAGTTGTTTTTTTATTGCTTATCGGATGGATGATTTTCGGTAACCATGCGTCGACGCTGAAAGTCGATGCGCGAAGCATCAGCATCGGCCATGTGACCCACGAGCAGTTTAATGATTTTGTGCGTGTCGATGGTCAGGTGCAGCCGATCACGGTCGTGCAGCTTAGTCCCGAAGAAGGCGGCATCGTACAGGAGAGGGTCGTGGAAGAAGGCGCTCAGGTACGCAGAGGAGACATCATCATCCGGCTGAGTAACTCGAACCTCGACCTGCAAATCCTGAATGCCGAGGCCGAACTGGCCGAGAAACAGAATCTGCTGCGCAACACACAGGTGACGATGGAGCAAGACCGACTGAATAATAAAACGGAAAAGCTCCAACTCGATCTCGATATTACGCGCAAGTTACGGGCTTACCGCCAGCAGGAAAAGCTGTATGAAGAAAAGCTGATTGCCCGCGAAGATTTTCTTCAGGCGAAGGAAGATTACGAACTCGCCCGACAAAAACATACGCTCATCACCGAACGATTGCATCAGGACTCGATTTATCGTTCCATTCAGATGGATCAAATGGAAGATAACCTCGCGAACATGCGTCGCAATGTATTGCTTATCCGCGAACGCAAGGAAAACCTGAATGTACGCTCCCAAATCGACGGCGAGCTGGGATTGTTGGACGTCGTACTCGGGCAGAATGTTTCACCGGGACAGAAAATCGGGCAGATCAACAATCTCTCGGACTATAAAATCGAAGCCTTGATCGACGAACATTACATAGACCGTGTAAAAGCCGGGCTGGCGGCCACGTTCGAGCGTCAAGGCGGGAATTTCGAACTGTCCGTCCGCAAAGTCTATCCCGAAGTGCGAGACGGTAAATTCCGCACGGACTTTGTCTTTACCGGCGAACGCCCCGACAATATCCGAAGCGGGCAAACGTATTACATCAATCTTCAGCTCGGACAACCCACCGAAAGCATCATCATCCCGAAAGGAACCTTCTTTCAGAGTACGGGCGGAAACTGGATTTTTGTGCTCGATAAGGACGGGAAAAAGGCTTACCGCCGCAAAATAAAAATCGGCCGACAGAACCCGCAATATTACGAAGTGCTCGAAGGCCTCGAAGCCGGCGAACGCGTCGTGATCTCAAGCTACGAAAGCTATAAAAACAGTGAAGTACTCGTCTTGTCAAAGTGAATCGTTTAATTGTTGAGTTGTTTGACTGTTGAGTTGTTTGACTGTTGAGTTGTTTGACTGTTGAGTTGTTGAATTGTTTAAGCAACTAAACATCTAAACGAATAAACAACTAAACATCTAAACAACTCAACATCCGAAGGACTGAAAACTGATAAAAAAATGAAACAGGGAATAATCATTGCGCTTCGTTCGTTGACCAAACGCGGACGGAACAACGGAATTAAAATTATCTCGCTGGCCGCGGGGCTTGCGATGGGATTGGTGTTGATTGCCAAAGTCTACTTTGAGCAGTCGTACGATGCGTTCTATCCCGATTCGGAACGTATTTACCGGCTGAACCAAAAAATCATTCAGAATAATGAGCTGAAAGAATATCCTCAAGTGAGCGGCGGCGTGGCTGTCGGGATGAGGGAAGAGGTGCCGGGTGTGGAAATGGCTACGCGATGCACCGGAATTTACGACGGTGAAGCGTATACCGACGATGGAAAAGCATATACGGTCTCCATGATTGCCGCCGACGAATACTTCTTCGATGTGTTTCCTCGCAAGATATTGCAGGGAGATGCGAAAGCCGTCTTATCGAAGAAAGGCGCCATTTTGATTTCGGAAGAGCTGGCTCGGAAGATTGGGGGCGACGTCATGGGAAAAACACTTTGCCTCGGAAGCAAGAATAAGAATAAAATCCCTGTCGGCGGTGTCTTCGAAACCGTACCGGAGAATGCTCATCAGCGTTACGATGCAGTCATAACCCTTCAGGTGATGGTCGCACCCGATTATGACGGCACCATGAACTGGTTAGGGAATGACCGTTATCGCGGCTATGTGAAGCTGTATCCCGGTGTCGAGCCCGATAGCCTGGCCGAACCGATGCGGGCGATGCAGAGGAAATATCAGGATTTTGAGGCCTTGAAAAAGGCCGGTGTCGATCTGAGTTATACGCTTACCCGGCTGACCGACCTGCATCGAAAGACGCCTGAAGTAAAATCGATGACCTCGCTGCTGATCATGCTCGCTTTCGTGCTCATCTTCGCGGCGGTGATGAATTATGTGTTAGTCGTTATTTCGTCGTTTGTCAGCCGTACGAAAGAAGTAGCCGTACATAAATGTTACGGGGCATCGGGCAGAAACATCGGCGGGATGATCGTTTCCGAAACGTTTCTTCATCTGTTGATTTCGATTGCGCTGGCGCTGTTGCTTATCTTTGCGTTTCGCGGCACGGTAGAAGAGTTGCTGGCCGCGTCGCTTCAGGCGCTTTTCTCGTCGCAGAGCATTACAATCCTTGTGGCTGTGTGTATGGTCGTGTTTCTCGTGACGGGGCTGCTCCCCGGTCATCTTTTCGCGCGTATCCCCGTCGGGGCGGCTTTCCGGAACTATCGCGAATCGCGCCGTTACTGGAAACTTGCGTTGCTGTTCGTACAATTTGTCGGTGTAGGCTTCCTGTTCTCTTTCCTTGTGATCATTACTCTTCAGCATAGACGCATGACGAACGACAACCCCGGATATAACTGTGAGCAGCTCGCCTATTTCAATATGGGGGGCACAGATTCTACGCTACGCTCCAAAATCGTCGACGAGGTGGGACGTCTTCCCGAGGTGGCGGCGGTTACCACGTTCTCGGAGCTTCCTTTCGAAAAACAGTCCGGAAATAACGTCTACCTTCCGGGCAATGATCGTGAACTATTTAATATTGCAGACCTGTACTGGGTGGGTAACCGTTATCTGGAGACGATGGAAATCCCGGTAGTGGAAGGGCGTTCGTTTACGGAAAACGTGCCATCGTCGCGCGAAGTAATGGTCAGCCGCCGGTTTGTGGAGAAAATGAAGAACTTTGTCGACTGGAGCGACGGCGCGATAGGCAAAGAAATTTTGATTACGGAACACAGTCAGGGTATGAAACAGCCTTTTACCATTTGCGGCGTATACGAAGATATCCGCATCAACAGCATCGAGAACGAAGATACGCGCCCTTCGGTGATGTTCTATGCTTCCAATCTGCAATGGACGCGCAAGCTGCTGGTTAAGTTTCATACTTTGACGCCGGAAGGCATGACGCATGTGCGGGAAACTATACAGGCGTTGCTGCCCGATCAGAACGTGGCGATCAACGACTGGCGCGCGGACATGACGAATTTATACCGTTCTTCGCGACTGTTTCGCGATTCGGTGATGATCGGATGTATCATTACGTTAATTATTGCGTTGACGGGATTGATCGGATATACGCGCGATGAGATCAACCGTCGCCGGAAAGAAATAGCGATCCGTAAAATCAACGGAGCGACTTTTAAAGAAGTCTTGTTGCTCTTCGAGCGTGACATTATCCGTATAGCCGTTCCCGCATTGATCGGTGGCTGTGCTCTCGCGGCGTATTCGGCCACCGGATGGCTTTCGGGCTTCTCCGAAAAGGTTTCGCTGGCATGGTACCTCTTCGCGATGTGTGGCTTGATGATGCTGGGAGTCATCATAACTGTCGTGGCGTTTAATGTACGGAGCGCGGCGAACGATAACCCCGTGAAAAGTTTAAGGAGTGAATAGGTGAAAGTGAAAAAAGTAGTAAAGTAGTAAAGATAGTTAAAGTAGTAGTGAAAAGTGAAAAGTGAAAAGTGAAAAATGAAGCCCTTCGGGCGTTTAGGTGTTGAGTTGTTTAGTTGTTGATTTGTTTGTTGGCTGAATGCTGAAAATTGACTACTGAACGCTTATTAAAATATACGAATGACAAATTACGAATTACGATGTCAGATAAACGGCGCAAATAAACGCAAATTAAAATTTGTGTTCCTTGTCATAACTTGTGAAACTTGTGGTTAATCTGACTGCTGATTGCTAATAAATAAAATAAAAAATATGAACTTGAAATCTTTTTTGAAGTTTCTTTCCAGAAACAAATTGTATACGGCAATTAATGTCGTTGGTCTTTCCGTATCGCTGATGTTTGTGATTTTGATCGGTATTTATGTCGTGCAAGAACTGTCGGTCGATCGGTTTCAGGAGGATGGCGACCGCATCTACATTTTGGGAGATATGAATAAAGACGGCAGCAGGGATTATCTGAATGCCTTGCCTGTGGCTTGGCGCGTGCAGGAACGTTATCCGGAGGTAGAGGTTGCCTGTCCGGTCATCGTGGCCACCCCGAACGGCCATAACGTGAGATTGCAGAAGGGAGCGGACGAAAGTCTGAAAGCCACTCTGCTCATGGCGGATTCTTCGTTCTTCTCCTTCTTTTCGTTCGGCTTGAAAGAAGGGCAGAAGCGTAGTGTCTTGGAGTCGATGCAGTCGGCCGTCGTATCGGAATCGTTTGCGCGGCGTGCGTTCGGCAGTGACAGCCCGATGGGCAAGAGTATCTGGCTGAACGATACGCTGTCGGTGATCGTCAGTGGCGTGATGGAAGATATGAAACCGTCCGTCATCCCCTCGTCCGACATCGTCATTCGTGTCGAGCATGTTACGACATTCAACAGCTCGGTCGGTTTGACAAATTATAACAACGCAGGCAGTACGGTGGCTTTTCTGAAATTGAAAGCCGGTGCCGATCTGTCGGCCAAGCTCGACGATATGCGCGACTGGTTCAAAACGTTCTATTGGATGTATGCGAAAGGCTATTCCGAACAACCGACTTTGACGAAGCTGCCCGATGTGTATTTCTCGCAGGCCGGTTGGCCTTTGAAAAGCGGTGATAAACGGTTTGTTCTGATTCTGACATCGGTCGGATTAGTGATTCTTATTTTCTCCATTATCAATTACATCAACCTGACAATGGCGCAATCGGGCTTCCGTGCCAAGGAGATGGCGTTGCGGCGGCTGCTCGGTTCGGAACGTACGATGCTTTTCATGCGGTTGTTGTTCGAATCGTTCGTGATGGTGCTGGTGTCGTTGGGTGTGGGGATATTGCTTGCGGGCGGTTTCGTGCCTTTCGTGAATGACCTTCTGCAAACCGAAATCTCCTTGCGCATCTTGCTTACTCCGGGGGGCATCGGAGCCGTGGTAGCTGTGATTGCCGTGCTGAGCGTCTTGTCCGGATTGCTTCCGGCCGTCATGATATCGAACACGAAACCGATCGAGGTGGTGCGCGGCACCTTCCGTCGCCGTACGAAAATGACCTTCAGCAAGGTCTTTATCACGCTGCAAAACGTCGTAACGATCGTGATGATTGCGTGCGCCTTGACGATGTATCTGCAAATACGCCATCTCATCGATGCGCCTTTAGGATACCGGACGGAGAATATCCTTGACTTGTGGAATAATTTCGACAATCCGGAGCAGTCGAGCGTGTTCCGGAACGAGGTGCGGCAACTGGCATGCGTGCGTCGTGTGGCGGTGTCGCAGGGTACGCCTTTCAACCGGGGTAATAATTACAGCGGCAACTACGAAGGGAACAATATCAGTTCGCAAAATATCAATGGCGATTCGACATTTTTCAATATGCTTGGTTTGGAAATCATCCGCAACAACCGCCTTGCACCGGGGGAAGGCGTTTTCGTGAACGAAGAATTTCTGCGCCAGACCGGTCTTTCGGAAGAGGCACCGTGTTTTCATTATTATGACCGCGAGATCAAAATTGCCGGTGTGATCAAGGATTTCCAGATGGCGAACATCACGCATATCAAAGAACCTGTTTTTATGATGGTAAAAAAAGAAGCGGATATCGATGCGTGGAATATCCTGATCGAGGTGCAGGGGGATCCTTATGAGGGTTATCGTGAAATTGCGGCGGTCTATCGACGTATTACCGGCCGCGAGTTCGAAGGAAAATATATCGATCAGCAGGTGATGGATTCGTTCGATTCGCAGCGACGGACGGCGAAGATCGTTACGCTTTTTGCGGGGATTGCCGTGCTGATTTCGCTGCTCGGATTGTTGGCCATGTCGACGTATTTTATTCGTCAGCGACTGAAAGAAGTAGCGGTGCGCAAAGTGTTCGGTTCGACAACGAACGAAGTGATGAGAAGGTTAGTGCGAACGTTCCTCTCGTATGTCGGGATTGCATTCGTGATTGCCGTGCCGTTGATTTGGTATTTTATGAGCGGGTGGCTGTCGGATTATGCGTATCGCATATCGCTCTCGGTGTGGATTTATCTTACGGCCTTTGTATTTTGCCTGACCATATCGTTTTTTACGGTCTTTTGGCAGGCGTTCCGTGCAGCACGTACGAACCCGGTGAAAAGTTTGAGAAGTGAATAGGTGAAAAGTGAAAAACGAAAAGTGGAAAGTGGAGCCCTTCGGGCGTTGAGGTGTTGAGTTGTTTGGGCTGATGGCTGAATGCTTATTAAATTACGAATTACGAGGTCCGAACGCGAATGAACACAAATAGCGCAAATCAACGCAAATTAAAATTTGTGTTCCTTGTCATAGACTTGTGCAACTTGTGGTTAATTTGAATGCTGAAAACGGATCGCTGACTAATTCAGGCTTACAGCCCTCAAAAAAACAAGACGGGGGAATAATTTCCCCCCCCCTTTGCGGGATGGGTCTGAAATAGAACGGGCTTTCAGCCCTGCGAGTGCTGAAATGTTGATTGGTTGGTTTGCTGACCGCTGAATGCTGAAAGAAACCTTGTGAAACTTGTAAGAGAACTTGTGAAACTTGTGGTTCATCTGAATGCTGAAAACTGAAAACTAAATAATAAATATATAAACATAAAAAAATAACAATCATGATTAAAGTAGAAAATTTGACGAAGTATTTTGAAACGGAAGAAGTACAGACGATCGCGCTGGACAAAGTATCGATGGAAGTGAAGGATGGCGAGTTTGTCGCGATTATGGGCCCTTCGGGCTGTGGCAAATCGACGCTGCTGAATATCCTCGGACTGTTGGACAATCCGACCGAAGGGAATTATTACCTCGGCGAACATGAAGTCGGCCATCTGAAAGAGAAAGAACGTACGCAGGTGCGCAAAGGCAATATCGGGTTCGTGTTCCAGAGTTTTAACCTGATCGACGAGCTGAATGTATTCGAGAATGTGGAACTGCCGCTGACGTATCTCGGCATCAAAGCCTCGGAGCGGAAGGAGCGGGTGGCGGCCATCCTCAAGCGTATGAGCATCGGTCATCGGGCGAAGCATTTCCCGCAACAGCTTTCGGGCGGTCAGCAGCAACGTGTGGCCATCGCTCGTGCGGTCGTCTCGAACCCGAAACTGATTCTTGCCGATGAGCCGACCGGAAACCTCGACTCGAAGAACGGTCTCGAAGTGATTCAACTGTTGACCGAGCTGCACAACGAGGGCACAACGATCGTTATGGTGACTCACTCGCAGCACGACGCAGGCTTTGCCGACCGGATCATCAACCTCTTCGACGGACGGATCGTAGATTCGACAAGATTGTAGGAGATAGTTTTTAAGTAGTCAGGGTAGTGAAAAGTGAAAAGTGAAAAATGGAGCAAAGTAGTCAGAGGTAGTGAAAAGTGAAAAACGAAAAGTGAAAAGTGAAGCCCTTCGGGCGTTTGGATGTTGATTTGTTGAATTGTTTGCTGGCTGAACGTTGACGAACCATTAAACTCGTGCAACTTGTCATAACTTGTGAAACTTGTGGTTAAATCTGAACGCTGATTGCTAACGAATAAAAAACAGAAATGAAAACGATATACAGAAATCTATTGATTGTGATTCGCCGTTTTAAGATGGCGACGCTGCTAAACGTGGCGGGGTTGTCGGTCGCCTTCGCCGCGTTTATGGTGATTATGATGCAGGTCGATTACGACCGGACATTCGATACTTCCGACCCTAACCATCCCAATATTTTCAGGGTCGAATTTATCTATCAGGAAGGTGCGCAGGTGGTCATCAATCGACCGTTGGCCGAGGCTTTTTTTGCTTCTTCACCGCATATTGTTGCCGGTGCGCTGTCTTTTCCTCATAGTACCGATCTGTTTTTCTCCGTTGAAAATAACGGTGTCAAACAGTTTTATGAAGAAAAAAGCGTGCAGGTTTCTCCCGAATATACGGATGTGTTCACGTTCGATTTTGTGGAAGGTACAAAAGATGTCTTAAAGCAGCCGGATCATGTGATGATACCGCTTAGTATGGCGCGGAAACTGTTTGGTGATCAACCGGCCGCAGGCAGACAGTTGACCGGTCGGTACAGTCATATGACCGTCGGTGCGGTGTATCGCGATTTTCCGGCGAACACCCTTGTACAGAATATCGTGTACACTACGATTCCTGAGAACGAGAACAAAACGAATTGGGGAAATTGGAACTATCAGATGTTCGTTCGGATGGATGATGCAGACAATATGTCTTCTGTCTATGAAAATTTTAAAAAGAATAACAAAGCCAACCCGCAGATGATCGGACAAACGGACGAAGTCGATTGGGAAAAACTAAATGCAGGCCTGCGTTTTACTCCTTTGACCGAGGTGCATTATGTAACCGATGCGATCTTTGATTTTACCCCCAAAGCCAGTCGCCAGACCTTGCGGGTCTTGTTCGCGATAGCCATTGTCGTGATTGTGATTGCGGGGATTAATTTTACGAATTTCAGCACGGCGCTGACGCCCATGCGCATCAAAAGCATCAATACGCAAAAAGTACTGGGAGGGAGTCAGGGCACTATCCGGCGGTCGTTGGTCTTGGAGGCGATGCTGATCAGTTTGTTCTCGTATGTGATGGCGATCGGATTCGTGATGTTGTTTGCCCGTACGGAGCTGTCGTTGCTTGTCGATGCGGACTTGTCGGTCGCTTCGCAGCCGCTGATCGTGGGAGGAACAGCGCTTATCGCGTTGCTGACGGGGCTACTGGCCGGACTTTATCCGTCGTTCTATATGACTTCGTTCCCGCCCGCGCTGGTCTTGAAAGGGAGCTTCGGATTGTCGCCGAAAGGCCGGGTGTTGCGTAACGTGCTTATCAGCGTGCAGTTTATCGCTTCGTTTGCGTTGCTGATCGGTGCGTCGTTTATGTATCTGCAAAATCATTTTATGCAGCACACATCGTTGGGATACGAAAAAGATGCGCTGATCGTCACGAATATCAATGAGCAGATTAATAAAAGTCTGGACGCTTTTACGAACCGTATGAAAGAGTTTGCGGGAGTGGAAGGCGTTACGTATGCCGATCAGTTGATCTCCAGCACCGACTTTTATATGAGTTGGGGACGGGATTACCATGATAAGAGTATTCAATATCAAGTGCTTCCTGTCGATTATTCCTTTTTGGACGTGATGGGGATATCGGTTACGGAGGGACGCGAATTTCGTATCGAGGACGCGAATACGCGTCACGGTGTTTATATCTTTAATGAGAAAGCGCGCGACCAGTTTCAGTTAGAAGTGGGTACGATGATCGACAGCACGGAGATTATCGGCATTATGCCCGACGTGAAGTTTGCTTCGTTCCGTACCGAAGTGGCTCCGATGGCTTTCTTCGTCTGGGGCACTCAAAACTGGGGCCGTTGGAAGAATTATGCCTATGTCCGGGTGAAAGCGGGCTCGGATATGCGTGCGGCGATGGAACATGTGCGCGCGACACTGGCCGAGTTTGATCCTGAATATCCGTTCAACGTG
>NZ_RQYN01000170.1 GCF_003860135.1 Tannerella forsythia | reverse complement strand
CTGACGAAGTTTGTGAACCATGTGCCAAATGGGATGGTAACGATTATGACCCAATTGACGCTGAATCTCTTTGGCAGAAAAGGTCTTTTTCGTTGACGTGAGCAAATGCATGGCTATAAACCAGTAGCGAAATGGAAGTTTCGATTTGTGCATAACGGTGCCACTCTTGAGCGTGATGCGCGTTTTACAGTGTTTACACTCGTATTGTTCCTTATCCTTTTTCCAGTAATGAGAACTCCCGCCACATTTGGGACAAACCACACCAACCTGGTCGCGATAGGCCTTAAACTTTTGCTTGCAACTTTCCTCGTCCGGAAAATGAGTTAGAAAATCGATCAGGGTCATTGCCTTATTTTTTGCAAAGATAGTCATTTTAGGCAAATATACGGATATT
>NZ_RQYN01000169.1 GCF_003860135.1 Tannerella forsythia | reverse complement strand
ATCAGGTTACGCAACACGGTCGCGATCATTCCCCGGTCGCCGATGACGTAGCAACGTTCGGGCATTTCGGTGGTGATGCGTATGTTTTTGTTTTCAGCCGAGATCGCGTACAGATCGGCTGTTTCGGCAATCGTTTGCGTAATATCGAAAGGCAAAGGCGAGAATTTGGCTCTTCCCGTCTGCACCTGCGCCCAGCTGAGCAGATTTTGCAAGAGTTCCATCTGCGATTCGGATGCCATCCGGAACCGTTCCAGATAATCCAGCAAGGCATCCGTTTCGTAAGCGTTATAGTTGGCGATGAGAGCGTCGAGCGTCGCTTTCTGTGCGATAACCGGCGCTTTGAGGTCGTGCGAGATGATGGAGAAGAGCTTATCTTTCGTCGCGTTGGCTTCGGCCA
>NZ_RQYN01000168.1 GCF_003860135.1 Tannerella forsythia | reverse complement strand
ATGCTTCCACATCTTGGACAATCCATAGTTTTTTTCAGCAAAGATAATAGTACTATATGAATTTAACAATACCGTAACAGAATTCATCTGGGTAATTTTGTAAGAATTCGGGTTTGATGTCATGAAATGTGTTTATCAGCTGTCGCTTGGCATTGCTGATGGCAATATGAACCCAGGGCAAGGCTTCCCCCACCTTCTCTTTGGGGATAACCTGAAAGTTGTGTATAGGTACAAAGTCTTTCAATTCTACATAAGAGGTAGAATGATCCGTGTCAACTTCCTGTACACCTGAGGCTAATTCCTTAACCGCCTTATTGATCGTTTCTTTCTTCAAGTCATCGATCACTTCGCCTTATTGATCGTTTCTTTCTTCAAGTCATCGATTACTTTCATTTTCAAATAGCCGACACTGCGGGGTTTTTGCCCCCTTGCGGGCGATGCAACCATTTCACTTTCCGCCATAACCAGCACTTTGCTTTTTTTTTGGCTGCCACGTCCCCGTTTCAAGGGCTTTTCTTTTTCCGCTTCGGGGGTCTCTGTGGAAAAATAACCTTCGTCCGGTTCAATGCGTCCTGCCAATACATACTCATCGTCTCTTCTACCCATAACCTGACGAAGTTTGTGAACCATGTGCCAAATGGGATGGTAACGATTATGACCCAATTGA
>NZ_RQYN01000167.1 GCF_003860135.1 Tannerella forsythia | reverse complement strand
GCAAAAGATTTTCCTTAATCTTTTCCAGCATTTTCTTTAGATTCCAAGCTGTTGCTGCCATGTAGGCATTAATATGTATCCCTTTTTCGCCCCACAGATAGTTCTGTTCCATACGGAAGTCTTTTTTCAGATGCCCCAAGATAGGTTCAATACCTGCTCTGGTTCTAAATTTCTTGCGTTTCTGCTTTTTCTTAGATTCACTGTAGATTTTTTAGGTTTGTCGGGAGTAATGATTTTTACTCCTCTTATTTCTCTGCGACCTCTCCCTCCTCTGTCGTACGCAAGTTCTTGAGATAATTTCAAATCATTGTCTTCCATCTGTCTAAGAAGCGGTTCTATGGTGTCTCCGTCATAAGGGTTGTCTAAGAATGTCTGTACGGCTGTAATGATTTTTCTGCCTTTCTTGCCTGTAGTAATGAGTCCGACTTTGTTC
>NZ_RQYN01000166.1 GCF_003860135.1 Tannerella forsythia | reverse complement strand
TCAGACCGCCCGTTTGACCCACCTCCAAACTGAGCGACGCGGGGCTCAGCGTAACGCCCGTCACGGCGATGGTGGTGGGCTTGGTTTTGACCATTCTTCCAACGTAGTATGCGTAGTTATTGGCTTCATCCCATACCTGCACCTCCAGTACATATTCGGTATCGGGACTGAGACCGGTAATGGTATAGGATGTGATATTGGTAATATAATTAGTATAACTCCACTTTGTTGCTGACTTTTTCATCCAGCTTACCCGATACCTTAGCTTGTTTTGCGGCGTGATGTTATCGGTGCCGCGTGTCCAGTTTACTATAATGCTGTTGGCGGTAGAAGTAATGGTGCCGTAGCTGCCCGGCGTGGGATCTTGGGTATCGGCGGCGGGTTTCGAAGTCCGAGCCGTTTTTACCGGATAGGCACTGGAATTACCCGCGGCATCGAATATCACGGCAAAGAATTCATATT
>NZ_RQYN01000165.1 GCF_003860135.1 Tannerella forsythia | reverse complement strand
TTCCATGAATGCAATTATACAACTTTTTTCCGGATCCTGATTTATGGGTTACCCACACGATTCAACACAGACCCGTTTTAACTCCGTTTCGCAGCCATTTAACAAGAAAATTGCCGCAGTTTAGGCCGCAGTTTGGCCGCAGTTTTGCAAAAACGCCGTTTTTTGTAACTTTTTATCGCCGAATCGTGCCTCTTTTGCCAAATCGCCATTTAGGACCGTTCCTTCGCTTTTCATCACGCTTCAACCGTCTGAAATATAACCAAAAAGACAACATTAAACGCTCGGCGCAAGAAGCTGCCCCGGCACACGCATCCGTCCGCACCATTAAAACGCCTTATAAAAACCCCACAACCACCGTTTAAACAAACGATTCAGGCCAGTTTGCATTCCCACGTACACCCGCGCCCACATCAGCCCGCATTCAGCCTCAAAACCGCACTGTGTAAAGGTTTCGCAATCGTTTGT
>NZ_RQYN01000164.1 GCF_003860135.1 Tannerella forsythia | reverse complement strand
AATATGAATTCTTTGCCGTGATATTCGATGCCGCGGGTAATTCCAGTGCCTATCCGGTAAAAACGGCTCGGACTTTGAAACCCGTCGCGGATACCCAGGCTCCCACGGCGGGTACTTATAGCAGCATTACCTCTACCGCCAACAGTATTACGCTGAACTGGACACGCGGCAGCGACAACGTCACGCCGACAAACAAGCTCAAGTATCACGTTCGTTATGAAACAAAAGCCAATTACGACGACGGCGGACAGCTTTACGGTACAACAAGAAAGACAGACATCACGACCGAAACCATTACGGGTCTCAAACCCGATACCGAATACTATGTAGAAGTAAGAGTAGAAGATGAAGCCGGTAAGTTTACAGACTATGGCTCTCGATTTATCCGTACCAAGCCTGCCACCATCGCCGTGACGGGCGTTACGCTGAGCCCCGCGTCGCTCAGTTTGGAGGTGGGTCAAACGGGCGGTCTGA
>NZ_RQYN01000163.1 GCF_003860135.1 Tannerella forsythia | reverse complement strand
TTTATTTTCGGTTGGTTTTTCCGGAAGCATAAAATATATTTTGTGGCATAAGTTGATTTTATAAGGAACGACTACATAAGTTGAGCCCTTTGGAACTACAGAGATGTATTCTTTGGATAAGTTTTTATTTATATCATAAACCTTTCCTGCATAATATACATTCTCAATATTCTGCAAGCCAAATAATGAAACAATGTCTTTTCGCAACATTCCAATAAATGTACCTCTTACATAGCTTATTGGAGCAAAACTTTTTTTTATTATCTCATTTAGAAATACATCAATTGGTTTATGCTTAATGATATTCCAGCAATCACAGATTATTTTTTCTTGCTTTAATTGCTCTATCCACCCCTCATATCCTTCGGGAACATTTTGTGTGGGGTCGCTGAGTTGATAGAACAATTTTTGGTATTGTTAAATATATATAGCTATTTCATTGTTTAGTTTTAGAAAAAGTAATTTTAGGGATTTTTCTATCAT
>NZ_RQYN01000162.1 GCF_003860135.1 Tannerella forsythia | reverse complement strand
AAAATCCTGTTTGTCTATCAGGTGTTGAATGGGGTGTGTAAATCGGGCTGCAACAATGTAGGGTAAAGATTTTTCTTCCAAACAGTCAAATATATTTCCCTCTAGCAAAAACCGCTGTCAAGTCGTACCAAGCCGACTTTTTTGCCATCAAACATGGCTAAAGTCTCTTCCAAAAAACCAATGAAATGATGGGAAGCATTCGTGTTTCCGCTACGAAGCCAAAAATTGGCGACCATTTTTATATCATTGACAAACGCAATGAGGGGATGATGACTTTTTCTGCCCTTTTTCTTGGGATTATAGCTTTTTGTAGCGCCATCCTGTTCCCCATAACGAGTAATGACCGAAGAATCAATATCTAATGTAAAATAGTTGATATTCAAATTCTTGAAAAACCAACCAAAGAAGTGACGAGCAACTTCCAAATTGGTCTTGGCGTTGAATTTGGAAAAATATCGCTTGTAAGCGTCTTGTGCGGGGGGATGTTTCCAT
>NZ_RQYN01000161.1 GCF_003860135.1 Tannerella forsythia | reverse complement strand
GGTGGACTTTTTTTCTCCCAACGCTTCGCATTGGGCTGAATTAATACGCCCTTTCAGGGCTGTTAGCGTATTCAGATGTCAGTATTCAGCCTTTTTGAAGAAAACAAATATTTAAACATCCGAGAGGGCTGAAAGCCTGATTTATTTCAGCCTCATCCGTATTCTCCTAAAAAGGTTTCTTTTTCTTTGTCATTCAGAGTGAAACGATGAATCTTTTCTTTCTTTTTCGGAGTGGGATTCCTCACTACGTTCGGAATGACAAGAGGAAGTGTTTAAATCAATGATTATTTATTGAGTAGATGATTCGGAGAAGTAGTCTTCACTCAAATTCTATGATAGAAAAAAACAACTACGGTCAACCGATCTATATCTGATCATCTTTCTGCTTTTCTAACGCGTAACATGGAAGATTATATCAGGCTTACAGCTCTCTGCCGGGATGGTGGACTTTTTTTCTCCCAACGCTTCGCATTGGGCTGAATTAATACGCCCTTTCAGGGCTGT
>NZ_RQYN01000017.1 GCF_003860135.1 Tannerella forsythia | reverse complement strand
AGAATATCCAATAATTATTCCATTTATTTTATTGACAAACAGTTTAATGAATATATTTTAAGGAGCAACTATATAAAGTTTGTGCAGAGCGGTTCCTCCACGAAACGCCAACGTTTCCCTGATAAATGGCGAAGAAAACATCTCCACCAACGCGCGGCTGATTACCAAGTCTTGTTCCACTTGTGCTTCGTTTATCCACGGAGCAACGGTTTTCCATTCGAGAATGTATCCTTGAGGTATCATAGCATATCTGTTTCTATTTCATCATTCACAATGATTTTCCACTTGTTGTTCAATACTCCACGCTTTTCTGCAGACAGGGAAAGGTATTGGGGATATACAGCCCGTTTGACAAGAACAGCGAACAGTCCTTTTGTCAGGTCTTCCTTTCCAAGCAGATTTTCAAGGATGTACCCCAACCGCTGTATAATAGCCGTCGGATAAGAGACAATGGCACGTCGCAAAGATAACTTGTTGATGTGTTCGGAAAGTTCATCGATTACGCTAATCACTCTGCCTAACCCGAATACGCGTTGGTTCTCCAAAAGGTCGAGCATGGTCGCTTCCGATGTAGAGACATTCACATATCCTGTACGAGTTTTCATCTGTGTAACACAAGAATTATCCCATTCTTTTCTCACATTGAAAGATATATGTAACCTGCCTCTTTCTATGGATCTAACGGGAGGTATACCAATGGTAACGAAATACTGCATCGGCTGTTGGTGGCCGGCACCGTGAAGGGCTGCTGCAGACAGAAGTGAAACGTAGTATTCTCTTTTCACATATTTCATTAAATCATCGATATACATGATAGGTGGCACATTCTTTTGCAAGGAAAACTCCGGCGTGATGATGACGTAAAAACCCCGCCTGATAAGAGCGATTTCTCCTTTGTTGGCCAAACGGGAAAGAGAAACCTGTGCGATCTTTCTGCCATATCCGCTTTGTTGCATTACTTCCTCAATAGTAAACGAAATCCGTCCCATGGTCAGCACTTGTCGAATAAAATCGGTATAGGAGAATCCTTTTTCTGTCATATCGAAATATTTTATTTTCTTTATAAGTAGCGTATATTGCTACCATTTGCAAAAATAAACTTTTCTTGGGGAAATGCAAATAGTTTGCTCGAGGGCAAACCTTACAAAACCAATACAGGCTGGTATTCCGAGTGTACGGTTGAGGGCGACGCCATGCTGACGAATTCATTCAGGCTTTCAGCCCTTGTATGCCCTGCGAGCGTTGAGTTGTTGAAATGTTTATTTGTTGAGTTGTTGGCCGGCTGAACGCTGAACGCTAGCGAACAATTACGAATGACAAATTACGAACACCGAACACTGAACGCTGAACACTGTAAAAGCCCTGAAAGGGCGCCTTAATTCAGCCCAATGCGAAGCGTTGGGGAAAGGCATCCTTCCCGGCGGAGGGCTGAAAGCCTGAATTATAATTGTTAATGGTTACGCCCTGCGGGTGTTGAGGTGTTTGTTTGTTGAGGTGTTGATTTGTTGGCTGAACACTGAACGCTAGCGAACAATTACGAATGACAAATTACGAACACTGAACACTGAAGACTGAAGACTGAAGGCTGTAAAAGCCCTGAAAGGGCGTACTAATTCAGCCCAATGCGAAGCGTTGGGGAAAAAGGCATCGCATCTCGGCGGAGGGCTGAAAGCCTGATGTAATAAGATACAGGGGCAAACCTTACAAAACCAATACATAAATCAGCAGAAAGGCATACAGCAGGACATTGCGGGCTGTTATTCCGAGTGTACGGTTGAGGGCGGTGCCATGCTGACGAGATAGATCCTGCCATGTAAGTAATACGATCATCAGAAAGAAAATAAACAAGATCCAAATGCTTCGGCTACGATAGAGATAGACCGGCCAGGAACAAGCTACGGCCAATAGTGCGTTGATCAGATAAAGTGTCGTTCCAAAACGTCGTCCGAACATGACGACTGTCGTGCGTTTACCGGCTTGGGCGTCTTGTTCTCTGTCGCGCACATTATTTACCAGCAGGATATTTACGGAAAGTAGTCCCATGGCTATCGAAAGCCAACCAGCCGTCCAAGTAAACTCTTGCGCTTGTACATAATAAGTAAAACATACGGGAATAACACCGTAGAACAGCAATACGGCCAGATCGCCCAGCCCATGATAAGCCAGCGGGTAAGGTCCGGCCGTATAAGCCAGCACACAAAGGGCTATAGCGAGTCCGACAAAGATCAGCCACCAGTCGCTGAAGAGCAGCAACGCAAAGCCGCAAAGAGAGGCTGCGGATAACGTGACGAAAGCCCCAATCAGCATCGTCTTGGGAGTAATCCATCCCGAAGCGACTGCCCGTTGCTGACCCAGACGTTGTTCGGTATCAGCTCCCTTTTTAAAGTCGAAATAGTCGTTGAAGAAGTTGGCAGCTATTTGTGCCAGCACGGCAACGGCCATGCACCATACTGCAGGTATCCACTGAAAGGCATCGTTTCGGTAGGCCAACGCGCAAGCTACCAATACAGGGCTGGCTGATGCAGCCAGTGTTTGTGGGCGTGCCGCCTGTATCCATGCTTTACATTTGTTCGGTTTCATTCGGGTAGCAAAGGTAAGTATTTCCCTCTTTAAAATCATCTTCGTTTTTATTTTTGTAAAGCAAACTTGTCTATATGTAAAATATACATTACATTTGTAGCGAAGTTCAATTAAAAAAATAACCCGATGAAAAATACGTATCTTTTCCCAAACAGTTACAGGCGGATCGGACAGATACTCGCGATCCCTTCGGCGCTCTTATGCGGCTACTATTTGTTTTTTGCAGATGGCGACTTGCTGCCTTGCCGCATGTTTTCAGTACTTTCTTTCGAGCTGTTCTCATCGATAGAATGGTTTACAATGGTTGAGACAGATGCGATGAGACAAATATCGATCGTGTTGTTTACGATATCTTTGTTGCTCATTGCCTTCTCACGAGAGAAAGAAGAAGATGAATACATGGAGTACCTGCGTTCGCGCTCCATGCGTTGGGCTATGCTGATAAGCGGCATCGTCACCATCGTTGTGACTCTGCTTGTATATAATCTGGCTTATCTGTATTTTGTATTCATCAATCTGTATCTCATTTTGATTCTTTTCATTCTTAAATACAGAATCGATTTACACCGTTTAAGAAAGACCGGAAATGATTAATACGATTCGCATCGAACGAGCAGTGCAACGTCTTACGCAACAGCAGCTGGCCGAGAAGATTCAAGTCAGTCGGCAAACGATTCATGCCATTGAGGCCGGCAAATACATACCTTCTACGGTATTAGCCTTAAAACTCGCCGCCGTTTTCGGTAAGAATGTGAACGAAATTTTCATGTTGGAAGAAGGGGATTAAACCCATGGAAAGACAACGGAGGAGGAGATTTATCCCCTCCGGAGCTTTGCTTCTTTGTATTGTCGGATCATCTTTCTGCGTACACGAATAATCTGCCTCCTGTAAACAAGCGCTGCCATGATAAAATATACGCCGGATTGTATCCAAAGTAAACGGTATTCGCGTGCCACATCATGCAATGAAGCTCCGCAACTTTTGATCAGTACGAAGCCGCGTATGGCAGGAGTGGAAGGAAACACGTCACCCAAGATTTTCCAATAAACGGGGAATGCCTCTGTCGGCCATGAGATGCCCGAAATGAAGAGCAGAATCACGGACATAAAGACGAAGATCATCATCGGCGATTCACGAGTGCGCATAAAACCGGAAAGCGTAAGAGCCATACAGATACACGCGAGCAGGTAAGGCAACAGAAATAGCAGGATATCCCACGGATTTCCGACACTTGGGAATGAGAAAATCTTGGGTACCACGATCAGAGTCCAGATACATACCGGAATATAAATCACGACGTAAGCAAACGATTTGCCCAATACGACACGCAGCGTTCCCTTAAAATGCCGGTCGATCGGTACGAGATGATGAAATTTGTTGCGTTCACGCGCCGTACCGCCCAACATGCCGATACCCAACACCAGCGTTTGCTGGATGATCAGGATCAGTACCGCCGGCAGAAGAAAGCTCGCAAAACCGTTCGCGGGATTAAACAGAGTCGTTGATTCGTATGGTATGGGTTCAATCTCTATTTTTTTGAGTTGTTCGGTCGATTGCGGCCGGTTCTGCGCGTGTATCTCGCCTCCCATTTCGAGCGATACTTCCGTCGTGGAAAGTAACATCGCTTTATAATAAAGCAACAAACTCATATCACAATAGAGGGAAACTGTGGCCTGCCGTCCCGCATGCAGGTTTTTACTGAACTCGTTCGGAAACAACAAGATACCGTACGCTTCTTTTTTATTCAGCATCGTTTGTGCCTCGTCCATCGAGATACAAGAACGAACGATCTGCACGTCCGGCGTAGCATCTACACGGCGTACAAACTCTCGACTGTAAAACGATTGGCTCTGGTCGACCACAACGACCTTGACATCATGTACCGTTTCGGGATGATAGATCAGCGAATAAATCAGCGGATAGGCCAATGGTACCAGAAAGAAAAAGATCATTACGCCACTATCTTTGAAGATGGCTTTGAATTCTTCTCTCCAGATATAAAACAGGTCCCGGATGCCTTCGGCTATGACGTCGAATAATTTTTTTTCTCTTTTCATCGTTCGTATTTTACGGAATGTAATGAAAATAGAGCATGGCGTTCTTCAAATACTTACGCATAATGACGGGTAGCACGATAAAACCTGCAAGCCAAACATATTCTGCCCAAGTGTAAATAAGCTCACGTCCGTTCAACGCCTGATCGATGTAGATCAACAGGTAATGACGGAGCGGATAGAGGTAGGATACGGCATGAAACTCGGGATACATGGCCGATACAGGGTAAGAAAGTCCGCAAATCGAGAACCCTAACATACCGAAAAGAGAGGCCAGACTAAGTCCCAGCCGCACCGTAGGCAGTACGCTGATCATAAAGACTCCGAGTGCCTGTGAGGCGATTACCAGCAGAAACATGGCAACGAGCATCGGCATCCAACCCGAATGAAGCGGGAAAGCGTTATATCCGTAAAGAATCGCGCACATCAACCAACCGATACACGTAAATATCAACGTATGAGGGAATAACTTCCCAAGCACACTAATTGTAATAGAACCATGCCCCATATTAAGCCAGTCGCGAGAGGTTCTGTCTTTGATCTCCGTCCCGATCGAAAAAACCGTTACGATAAAGATCAATAACTGTAATAGTCCGGGCAAAATCGCGTTGTTCAGGTAGATCGAATAATTAAGCCAGGGATTGCCGATCGCGTGTGTATCGATGACAATCGGCTGTATTTGCGCCATGATCTGGTCTGTCGTATATCCTTTGGCTTCTCCTATCTGAAGACCAACGGCTCCACCGGCCAATACCGAAGTCGTTTTCATATCCCGGAACATCAGTGATCCGGCGATCAGAAACGAGCCGTTCGTATAAAACGACAGTTTCGGTCGTTTACCTGATGACGCTTCACGCTGAAGACCTTTCGGGATATGATAGATCCCGTAAATGTTCCCTTTTTGCATTTCTCTGCGCGCCTCCTCGAACGAAGCACACTTCATCGTTACAGCCGTCTGCTCAAAAGCATCTAACTGACGAATGAGCCGGCGCGATGTGGGCGTGTTGTCCAAATCGACGACGGCCACCGGAAGATTCGTCGGCAGTCCGCCTTGCATCAGTGTCATGAGAAAGAACAGACTGCCAATCGGTGCGACAATCATACAAAAGAAATACAACGGATTCGAACAGAGTCTACGGATTTCTCGTACGGATATCCGCTTCAAACTTCGTATGCCTTCCCGAATGGTCATCATTCTCCCTTTAACGCTTGATGATGACAGACATTCCGGGACGCAGATCCGCTATTTTCTCAATGGGACGTGCACGCACTTCGAACGTTTTTGCGTCGAACTGGCCTGTTGCTTTCGTAGCCTTCCATGCGGCATACGTACCCATCGCTTTCATATAATACACCTTCATCGTCACTTCCTGATTGTTGAGTGCCGGAATAAAACCTTTGACCTCTGTTCCGACTTTGATCTCACTCAATAAATCTTCCCGTACACTGAATGTGATCCACAAGTCGTTCAGATCTGCGATGTTCATGATCGGGGCACCTGTTCCGACCAGTTCTCCTACCTGAGGGAAGCGCTCTACAATCTCACCGTCGATAGGCGAGACCAAAGCCCGTTCACCGATGTACGATTGCACCTCGGCTACCGCACCTTTCGCTTGCTGGACGAGTGCCGAAGCTGCCATCTTGTCTTCACGGCGCGCTCCTTCTTTCGCCATCTCATACTGTGAACGAGCCGCCTTTTCGGTCGCGACCATCGCATGATAATTGGCTTCGACTTCATCGCGTTTTTGAGCAGACATCACGCCCTGTTCGTAGAGACGCTGTACGCGATCGTACGATTTCCGGGCAATATCGAGTCCGGCTTTTGCCTTCTGCCATAACTCATAAGCACCGGTTACTTCCTGCGAACGGGCGCCGGCCATAGCTTTGGTATTCTGTGCCTCAGCAGCCTGACGGACGGCTTCGGCTTGTTGCAGCTTAGCCATAATCTCCGGGGTGTCAAGGAAGACCAACGTGTCACCTGCACGTACATTGTCCCCCTCGCCAAAGCGATACGATTCGATACGTCCGGGTACTTTGCCCGAAATACGTACTTGGGTCGCTTCGGCTTGGCCCATAATGATTTCGTCGGGGGGGGACAATAGGAAAAAGCCGGCTAATGCAACTAATCCTATGACTATGAGTACGGCAATAAACGCCAATACCATGTTGTTGATCGAATATTTTTTCTCGCTCATCGTGTGTAATAAATTATAATGTATAAATGTTTGTCATCACTCAGATTCTTTGATTATTGAGTCAGTTTACCCAAGGCCTTGCTAAGGTAAACTTCCGTCAACTTGACCTCTATTTGCGCATCGATCAGTTGCGAACGAGCCGAAACCCAGGCCGTCTGTGCTTCCATCAGATTCAACGCGGGAATCACACCTTCCTCAAAGCCCAAATTGGCATAGCGAAGATTTTCTTCCGCTTTTTCCATATTTTTCGTCGAGGCAATCAACTGTTTGCCTGCCTCGTTAACTTTATATACAGACTGATTCACCTGCAACTCGATTTTTTCACGCACTTCTTCCATTTCTAATTTCTTAATCACTGTTTCAGCTTTGGCCGAGTTACGTCTGTGCGTTCCTTCCCACCAACCGGACAAAGGGACTTTTACCATCACACCGACATTGTACATACCGGAAAATTCATTCTTAAAACCGTTGTGCGAGTTCGGATTTGTGATCAGGTAATTAGCTGTCAATGCGACATTAGGAAGCATCTCGGCCAATGCGATCTGCTCTTTCTTTCGATAAATTTTTGTGGCCAGCTCAAGACTTTTCAACTCAGGACGATTACTAAAGGCCTCCTCTACATGGGCTTGGGCTGATGCCGGCTGCACTGTGAGCTGATCGATATTTTCATCAGCCAAAGTCATGGGGCTTCCCATCTCGAGCCCACAGACTTGAGCCAGCAGCATACGTGACAGTGCCAAACCGTTATCGACTTTACTCTGTGCCATCTCCGCTTCGTTCAGCTTCACCTTCACCGTCAAACCGTCTGCTTTCGTGGCCACCCCTTCTTCAATCATCGCGGTGATATCGTTATCCATCTTCCGAAGCAGGTCGACATACGCATCGGCCAGCTTCTTTTTGTTCGCCAGCGAGATCACCTGCCAGTAGGTTTCATCGGTTCGATAAATCACATCCTGCAATTTTGTGTCGTGCATCGACTCGGCCAGCTGACGAGCGTAACTCGTAATCTGATTGTAAGACACAATTTTTCCACCCATAAAAACCGGCTGTACCAAAGATACATCACCGATCCAGACATTGCGGATATCGAGATGCGTGGCATCCTTCATCTTTTCCATGACCTGCGGAAGGATAAGTCCCAGTTCCGGAAACTTTTGAAGCATCGGAGCCGTAATGGACGACAAAGACGAAAATTTACTATAGTCAACAAGCTCAATATCTTTACTGTTTCGTATATATGTTCCCACGGCCGAAACTTGCGGAAAATATTTCGTACGTGCCGCATTCCGCTCTTCCTTAGCCTTGTCGACCAATTTACCGGCCACTTTCAACTCTTTGTTGTTCGCAATCGCCAGCTGACGGCACTGTTCCAGCGTCAGCACTTCCTGTGCTGTGGCACAAAAAGGCAGAGCAACCGCCATCCATATAAAAACAAACTGTTTCATTTTCTTTAATTTTGGGGGTGCAAAGATACAAAAGTAAAACATAAGGAATATATTTTAACAGGCAAAATGAACACAAAACATTCCTTTCTGAATCTTTTTAGCTATTTTTTCTCATATTTACTGCAAGTTCATCGGAAGGACGCAATTCCATCATAATCATCCCGTCAATGACGGGGCACGAGATCGGTTTGCCGTTTATTTTTACTTCCAGAAGAGGCATATCCTCCCGTATCTTAATCCGAAATGTACCTCCTTTTTTTGCTTTCAATCCGGCATGGAGCCACTCGCCGTCATTCCATTGAGCATGTACTTCGCCTGCCCCTTGCACACATAAACCTTTGAATTCACCGTTTTTCCAGACTGAAGGCAGCGCCGGGAGAAATTCGATATATCCGTTCTGGCTCTGTACCAGCATCTCGGCAATCCCTGCACATCCTCCGAAGTTTCCGTCAATCTGGAACGGCGGATGCGCACAGAACAGGTTGGGATAGGTGCCGCCTCCGTGCTTCATTTCTATGTCTTTCCGGAGAGAAGGCCTGAGCAGATCGGCCAAGAGCTTATAAGCATGTTCCCCATCGTGCAATCGTGCCCAGAAATTCACTTTCCATCCCATCGACCAACCGGTACTTTCATCCCCTCGTGCTTCGAGTGTTTTGCGTGCGGCTGCGGCCAGATCGGGAGTTCGCTCCGGCGAAATTTCATTGGCCGGATACAAGCCGTACAAATGGGAAACGTGGCGATGATGCGGTTCTGCTTCCTCATAAGGCTCCAACCATTCCATGATACGTCCGTCGGGGCCGATCGTCGTAGGCATTAAGCGCGCTTGGTAATCGGCCAGCGTTTGAGAAAACTCTTCGTCCGTGTTGAGCAGTCGGGCAGCCTGAATGGTGTTGGAGAATAACTCGCGGAGAATCTGATTGTCCATCGTCGAGCCCGCACAAACACTCACTTTTTTTCCGTTAGGCATTACGTAGGCATTTTCGGGCGAAGTGGTCGGGGCTGTAACTAAGTAGTGACTGCGAGGATCTTCGACCAGCATATCGACGAAGAAAAGAGCCGATTCACGCATCACCGGATATACGTCTCGCAGATAAGCCGTATCGAGTGTAAACAGATAGTGCGTGTACAGATGCTCGCAAAGCCATGCCGCCGAAGTATTTGTTGCACCCCACGAAGGATGCTCGCCCGGAGCCGTAAATTCCCATACGTTACCTAAGATATGCGTCACCCAACCGCGAGCGTTATAAAAAGATTTCGCCGTCTGTCGTCCGCTCTCGACCTGCAGCTTCGTCCATTCGATCAGCGGCAGATGAAGTTCCGACAGATTCCCTGTTTCAGCCGGCCAGAGGTTCATCTGCAAGTTGATATTGAGATGATAGTCTCCGTTCCATGGGGTATGGATCGTATTGCACCAAAGCCCTTGCAAGTTCGGCGGCAACAGTCCCGGGCGTGTCGACGAGATCAGCAGATAGCGGCCGAACTGATAATACAAAGCCAGCAACGAGGGGTCGTTCTTGTCGTTCTGAAATGCTTCCAGACGTTTATTCATCGGTAAGTCCTCTTTCTGCGCATTGCGTCCGAAATGGACGGCTACCCGATGATAAAGTTCCTGATAGGCACGGACATGTTCTTCTTTCAGCGTTTCATAACTTTTGCTTGCGGCAGCCCTGAGCAACGAATCGATCTGTGCATCGACCGATTTCCCGAAATAGTCGGTGGCCATTCCTACCAAGAGGATGATTTCGGATGCTTCTTCGACAACGAGCGTCGTATCGTTGAAGGCTTTCACTTCACCTCCGTTGGGAAACACTACCTGTACGCGTGAAGCATAACGGATACCTTGACCGTCTTCGGCGCCCGGCACCGTCTTCTGTTTTGCCGCGGGGATGCTGTCTGTCTCCTTGGTGCGGTTTCGCCTCGCTTCTTCTCGTTCGAGTTGTTCTTTCGTCTTATACGTATCTCCTTCGTAAAGTCTCCCGCGCATTTCAAGCTCGTTATTTCCGGCCTTTACGGCATAACGCTCCGGTCGATTCATTCCGATTTCGCATTGCAGCTTGCGCCCGTTGTTTACTTTCAACCGGATGACGGCCACATCGTCTGCGAACGAGGTGAACATTTCGCGCGAGTATTCCGTTTTCCCTCTACGGAACGACTGGGTCGTTATTGCCTGCTCCAAGTCTAACTCACGTCGGTAGTCGGAAACTTGTGCATCGTCTGCGGCATCGTACGTGAAGTCCAGCACGAGATTACCCAGCAACTGATAGCTACCGTAGGGCTTATTCGCGCCTCTTCCCTGTCCGCTACCTTCGCCGTAGCAGACAAATGTGTCGTACATAAGCTCCTGCGCTTCATCGTTACGTCCGGCAAACAGCAACTCGCGGATTCGGCCCAGCGACTTCTGTGCTGCGGGATTGTCGGTCTGCTGTTTACTGCCGGACCACATCGAGATTTCGTTCAAGACGATGTTTTCTTTTTCAATGCCTCCGTTGGGCATGAGTCCGATACGGCCGTTGCCAAGCGGAAAAGACTCTTCCCAAAGGGTGGCCGGTTCATCGAAATGATAAGCCATGCGGCCATTCGAACGGACATCCGGTAAACGGTCGCAAGCCATGAGAATGGCGCCAACGAATAAGAGTTTTACGATTTTCATGTTATCTTTATGAAATGGTTTATATTGTTTTCATGTTCCGAAAAAGAATGGCTTCCGGAAGGCCTCTTCGGCTCAGAATTTTTGCATATCGCAAAGCCTTTTATAATAGCCGTCCGTGGCAATCAGTTCGTCATGCCGCCCTCGTTCGACGATCGCTCCTTCGTGCATTACGCAGATCTCGTCGGCTTTACGGATGGTCGACAAGCGATGAGCGATTACGATGGTCGTACGGTTACGCATCAGGTTTTCGAGCGCTTCCTGCACCAGCCTTTCTGATTCCGTGTCGAGCGCCGAGGTCGCTTCGTCGAGAATCAGCACCGGCGGATTTTTCAGAATCGCACGTGCGATGCTGATGCGCTGCCGTTGTCCGCCGGAAAGTTTTCCGCCACGGTCGCCGATGTTCGTTTCGTACCCTTCTTCCGAAGCCATGATAAAGTCGTGCGCATTGGCGATCCGTGCCGCTTCTTCCACCTCTTCGCGGGTAGCCGATTCCACCCCGAAGGCGATGTTGTTAAAGAAACTGTCGTTGAACAGAATCGCCTCCTGATTCACGTTACCCATCAATCCGCGCAGATCGACGAGTGAAGCCTCTCGAATATCGGTTCCGTCGATGGTAATGGCTCCCTGATCGACGTCGTAAAAGCGGGGCAGCAAATCGACGAGCGTACTCTTGCCTGATCCCGACTGTCCCACGAGAGCGATCGTTTTGCCTTTCTCGATCCGCAGATTGATTCCTTTCAATACCCAATCGTGCTGGTATCGAAACCAGACATCGCGATATTCGATGGCATCGTTGAGGGTGACCGGTTTCGTTACGGCCGGCGAGACGATATTCGATTCCGCTTTCAGTATCTTGTCGACGCGTTCTACCGAGGCAAGCCCTTTCTGTATGGCGTAAGCCGATTTGCTCAGGTCTTTGGCGGGATTGATAATGCTGTAAAAAATCACTAAATAATAAATAAAGGTAGGCGCATCGATGGGACTGTTGTTGCCGAGAATCAGAGTTCCTCCGTACCAAAGAATCACGACGATCGTGGCTGTACCGAGAAACTCGCTCATCGGATGGGCCAGTTGTTGACGGCGATAGATCCGGTTCGTCGTGCGTCGATACGTTTCGTTTTGTGCCTCGAAGCGTCGCTGTATTTTTTTCTCCGCATTAAACGCCTTGATGATGCGTAATCCGCTGAGCGTTTCTTCGATCTGACTCATCAACGCGCCCCATTGCGACTGGCCGAGCAAGGATTTCTTTTTCAGCTTTTTCCCGACCTGTCCCATCACATAGCCCGCAACAGGCAGCAGGATAAAGACAAATGCCGTGAGCTGCCAGCTGATGATCAGCATGGCCGAGAGGTAGATCAGAATCAGAATCGGGTTTTTGAACAGCATATCGAGCGAACTCATGATCGAGGTCTCTATTTCGTTCACATCACCCGATACACGGGCGATGATATCGCCCTTGCGTTCTTCGGAAAAGAAGCCGAGCGGTAGCTCCGTAATTTTCTGATTGATCTGATTTCGTACGTCGCGCACCACTCCCGTACGGATGGGGATCATGGTGTAAAATGCCATGTACATGGCCAGTACCTTAAGCAACGTCATCACGATGAGTGCGACTCCCAGCATGATGAGCGCGGACGAGCTGCCGTAAACTTCGATCAGTCGGTTGACATACCAGTAAAAGTTGTTTTGCGCCGCTTCGGGTAATGTCTTCCACGACTCCCACGACGAAGGGCGGAAAGTCCACTCCATGAACGAATAGATACGGTCGTCCATCTTAAAGAGGATTTTCAGAATCGGGATAATCAATGCGAAAGAGAATACATTCAGAATGGCCGAAAGTACGTTAAACACAATGTTAAGTACCATATATCGCTTATACGGCGGTACGAATCGCTTGAGTACACGAAAAAAATCCTTCATTCCATATCGTTTATGACGACAAAGATAAGGCAAGTCGATAGCAAAAACAAAACTTTTTCAAGCCTGCTATTCGACATGGTTTTACCTTGTTTGCTATGTGTGATTGGATAACGTGCCGTTTTTACATGTTGGATAATGGAACAAGACATAGCGTCCTTTCCAAAATAAAGAGCCAACGACCGTAAAAAGTGATGTGGTTATTGCTGTAAGAATGTAGCGAATGATACATCTGCTGAAATTAAACACAATCTTTTTTCTTCAGTACGAAAAGAATTAATCTTCCCAAAATAATACCGATAATAACGGTTGTCATCGTACTTAGTACATAAGCTGCCGTATTACTGAATTGAAGCTCATGAATAAAGTTCATGGATAAAAAGAGTTTATTCACAAAATAGTAAACGATAACTGAAATAACCGTAATGCCTGTAATAAGAAATATTCGCCTGTTATTCATGATGTATGATTTAAATTATTGAATCTATAACGCGACAAAGATAGAGAAAATATGGAAAAGATTTAAGCCTAAATTCCTCAACAGAGACTTTTTGTAAAACGGAAATCAGCCGGGAGTGCGACAGAAAGCTCCGTTTCATGCCATTGTTGTACAACAACGGAGCAAAAAATGCTGTTTAAGGGTCATTGTTGTGCAACAACGGGGCAAAAATGCTGTTTGAAGGTCATTGTTGTACAACAACGGGGCAAAAAATGCTGTTTGAAGGTCATTGTTGTACAACAACGAGGCAAAAAATGCTGTTTAAGGGTCATTGTTGTGCAACAACGGGGCAAAAAATGCTATTTGAACACCGACTACTCGATTTTTGCCCTTTACGACGGCGAAAGCAAAGCTAAAAGAAACACCTCTCTTGAAGAGTACATCATACACCGCCTTTCTGTTTTATTGCAGTTATCAAAATTCGATGTATTTTTGTATTAGAAAAACAAAATATATTAAAACGTAGAATAATGAACCGCTTTATTTTTATGACAGCTGTCCTGTTGACGACCACCTTATGGGCGACGGCACAGTTGACCACCGCCCAAAAGTTCAAGGCAACATACAAAAACACCAACCCGACAAACGAGATGCGTATTTTTGCTTATATTGCCGACCCCGACAGCAGTGGCACGAACATACGCCGCATACCGGGCGGAGAGGTGATTCAAACGATCCGCTTCGAGGAAGAAGATTTCAAAGCGTATGGCGTAGAAGTGCTTGAATCGTGGAACGGTTGGTTTCGTATCGCTCCCCAAATCGAAGAGTTGACGGCCGAAGAAGAAATGATTGTGTTGGACGGAAAAGAGGCGTGGATTCACGGATCGCTGCTGGCCAACGACACGCGCAACTATGGAGAGAACGCGCAACTGACCTTCTATACCCGTCCCGACACGAACAGTCCGGTGGCATTTACGATTGAGCAGGAGGAGCAGGTCACGTTTGTCGACGTCCGCGTCGGATGGTCTAAAGTCAAATACGTTTCGCCCGAGGGAAAAGCCTTCGTCGGGTGGGTACAAAACGAATGGCTGTGCTGGAATCCGCTCACGACGTGTCCGTAACGATGCCCCCCCACGAAACACCGTCCGATGCAATGAAGGTGCTGTATCACTATGTGCATCAGCATCCGAAACGAGGTTATCGGCTTGTCTACGGCGACGGTCGCATAGTGAATGCCCGGTATCAGACTGTTCGGATGAAGCCTGACGAGAAAACTTCCGATCCCGATATCTCTTTCGTATTTTTCGACCGGGAGAACGATCGGACCGTTGAGGTCGACCGCCATCACATGCCCGGAAGGATCAGCCAGAACGGCCGTGTCGTGATAGATCTGGGGCAGCCGGACACGTTTCCCTCGTATCGCCTGTTACCCAAGCATGGGCGGGATTATGCCGCTGTGGAGCAACTGACCGGCCTTTCGAACGACGAACTGGCTCCTCTTTGGCCTCGTCTACTCCAATGGTTTCGGTACGAAGACTGTCCGATCGTTCAAAACATGCTCGTCTTACTGTCAGCGCATCAAACCGAAGTGGAAACACATCTGGTCGCTGTCTTGGCGCCGGCGCAATCCGACACGGCATGGAAACGCCGGGTGATCGAAACATTACTCCCCTCTCTTGAGGACACCATCGGTTTAACGCTGATGGAGGCACTGTCCCGGCTGGCCGAAAGCCCGACACCGGAAGAAGCATCTGTATCGCTCGATCGTGTCGCCTGGAAGTGGTTGGATGACACGGCATAGGTTTCACACCGTGATACCTCACTTTTCTTTAAACGACGATTTCCGCGTAGGCGGAGGTTAGAACGTATAACCCACTGTCAGTAAAGCGTCGGACGTGGCAAATTCCACATCCTCGCGATATTTGTAGTGCGTCCGGCGCGAATAGTAACTGTTCGAGAGGCTGACGTTCCACTTCTGAGAGGAGTAGTACGACAGTTTCAGCGAGAAGACGCCGAGTCGAGCGTGCCCGGCATCGCCCTGCACGTTGACGTCTCGCACGTTGACCGTCGATAAGTCCAGCTCCGGATCGTATCCTTTCCACGTATAAATATGGTAGTGTTCCATGTTTATCATCAGCTCGATACGCTTTTTAAACGTCAGTCCGGTATACGTTTTCACGCTGTAACCGCTTCCGAGATTGTAATCGCGATTATCGACGAAGAAATAGTCGGTCAGACTAGCTCCGAGAGCGATACCGTTCAGGTAGAACTCATGTCGGAGATCGAAATAATGGTCCGGTAAGGCTTTTTTCTGATAGATCAGTCCTCCTCCGAGCGTCGCGGCCTCGGCGATCCGGTACGGGGCAACGAGCCGTCCGTCGCGAGCTTTAATCTGCGAATTGTAGTAATCGAAATGCTGAAATACTCCGGCCGATAACGAACGTGGCCCCGATCGCCAGACCTGTTTACCCCAGACAGCCGCGATGGCATTCACCTGCGTAAGAATCGGCTGATGCGAGAACAAATCGAACGAGGCATGGAAGCGGAAATATTCGTAAGGCGAATAGTAATCGTCATCGAAGAGTTCGCCATAAGCAAGAAGCAGCCCGAGGTTCATGCTAAGTTCTCCGTATCGCGAACGCTCCTCTTCGGAAAGAAAGCGCATGCCGGTGTAGAGACTCAGATCGACGTCGACAGGCGTGAAGAGATTTCCCCGGTAAGGCCGTATGCGCCATGCCTCGCCCGAAAGCAAGCGGTTGAAAGCCCGCATAGGCGAAGCGAGTCCTCCCACCACCTCACTCACTACACGCGGAAAGCCCGAAAGGCGACTGTCAAGAATCAAATCGGAGAGCCGAAACGTGATCTCGCCCAGTTCTATTCCGCCCAGTGTGGTGCAAAACAAATCGTTAACCGATGGCAGCTCGTTCTCCATGAAATATTCCCACATCAGGCTTCCTCCGAAGGTAAACGGAACGGACTCCCAGAATCCCATCCCGTTCGATCGGGCGGAGTTAAAATAGAGCGATCCGTGATAGGGATGCGCGATCAGGTTGGTCGAAAACTGATCGGTATCCCAAACCGGCAGGGTGCTAAGATTCGTTTTGATGGAGCGCGCGTTAATCCGTGCAAAGTCTTCGTTCATGATAAAATGGTTGAATCCCCACACCAGCATATTCAGCCCGAACACTTCGCCGGCTGCCAGAACCGGCCTTCGTCTGACAAGCGGAATCGTATCCGGTGCGGAAATCTCGGATGCAGGCAGTGAATCCTTTGATATTCCGATCGCTTTTACCTGAGGCTCCATGAAGCATAAACATGCTGTTAGCATGCATAGAAGTCGTTTCATTTCTTTTCGTCAATCAAAAAAAAACATAAACAAAAATACAGGCAATTTTCCGATCTTCCAAATGTGGCCGACAGATCATCGACGAAAAAAAACGACGGTCTCATGCGGTGAAAAACCTCACTGAAAGTCAATGGACACGCTTCGTTACGAGTGGTACATGAGGAAGCGGAGATTTCGCACGTCGGGAAATAATACGTACTTTTGCGGCCAAAAAAATGGGATGCAGATGTAAATATCTGTGTCGGGAAGAGAAAAGATGAAGCTATTTTTTTTGAGCCTGGCCAGCGGGAGCAGCGGAAACTGTTATTATGTGGGTACATCCGATTACGGTATCCTGATCGATGCCGGCATCGGCATCCGAACCATCAAAAAAGTGCTCAAAGAACGGGGCGTGGAATTTGAAAAGATCATGGGAGTACTCGTCACGCACGACCATGCCGACCATATCAAGACGATCGGTTGTCTGGGCGAACGCTGTCACATCCCCGTCTATGCCACCGAAGCCGTGCATGAGGGCATTGCCCGTAGCCGGTATGTGGAGGAAGTGTTGCTTCGCTCGCGCCGTGTGATCGAGAAAGAAGTGCCGTTCATGATCCGTGACTTCCGGATTGAAGCTTTCGAAGTTCCGCACGACAGCAGCGATAACGTCGGTTATCTGATTACTTACGGCAATCATCGCTTGACGATTGCGACCGACGTAGGGCATATTACAGATACGATCAGCAAATATGTAGGCATGGCTAATCATCTGGTCTTGGAGGCCAATTACGACGAAGAAATGCTGCGCTATGGAAATTATCCGGAGTTTCTTAAGGAACGGGTGGCTAGTCCGACAGGGCATCTGAGTAATCGTCAGACGGCCGAATTTCTGGCCACTCATTATACGCCGGCTTTAAAAAACATCTGGCTTTGCCACCTGAGCCGCGAAAACAACCACCCGGACCTGGCCTATAAAACAGTCGATTTGCGTCTTGCGGCGGAAGGGATACGGGTAGGGAAAGACGTACATCTGAATACGCTCAAACGCATGACGCCTTCACCACTCTTCGTGCTCGACTTCTGAACAGTCTACTCCAGCAAATCACGTATTTTGGCGTCGGCCCGCAGTTCAATTTCGGGGGTAATATTATCTTTCAGATGTTTCATCAGGATGGCAATCACGGCCAAATCGTCCGTATAGCCCAATCCGGCAATGAGATCGGGAACGAGGTCGATCGGCAGAATGAAATAGCCTAACGCCCCCACAATGTAAGCCTTGTCGCGCAAGGGGACATGCTCGCTTTTCATCATGTAATACAGCAGAAGAACCGGACGTAGCACACTCGTACCGGCTTTTTGGGCAATGCGTCGTACTTTACGCCAAAAACGGTTGTCATCGTAATATTTACTGTACGATCCTGTTTCTTCAAGGCGTCGAATGGGCAGATTTTCGTTGTTCAATTCGTCCATTTCAGGCTGTTTTTGTTTTTTTGCAAAGGCAAAGATAATACATTATTTCGGGAATGGAACTGAAATCAGGAAGAAAGATTTGCAGGATTCGGAAAACGTGTGTAATATTGGACGCTTTTTTTGAGCATAATTAGACATATCATAAAAATATTGAACAGACATGGAAGTACACAGATTTCAAGGAGAATGGCCTAAGATCGGAATCCGTCCGACGATCGACGGACGAATGGGAGGAGTGCGCGAGTCACTCGAAAAACAAACAATGGATATGGCCAAAAGCGTTGTCAAACTATTGACGAAAACGTTGCAATATCCTGACGGTACACCGGTAGCTTGCGTAATCGCCGATTCGACTATCGGACGGGTGGCCGAAAGTGCCGCATGCGCCGAAAAATTCAGGCGTGAGAACGTAGCGGTGACGATTACCGTCACACCCTGCTGGTGCTATGGCAGCGAAACGATGGACATGGATCCGCACACGGTGAAAGCTGTCTGGGGGTTCAACGGAACCGAACGTCCGGGAGCCGTTTATCTGGCGGCCGTATTGGCGGCTCATGCGCAAAAAGGATTGCCTGCCTTCGGTATTTACGGACACGAAGTGCAAGATGCCGACGCGAAAGATATTCCTGCCGATGTGCGCGACAAATTGCTGCGTTTTGCACGTGCGGCGATGGCCGTCGCCCTGATGCGCGGCAAGTCGTACCTGTCGGTCGGAGCTGTATGTATGGGCATTGCCGGTTCGATCGTCGATTCGAATTTCTTCGAGAATTACCTCGGTATGCGTTGCGAAGGAGTCGATGAGGTTGAAATCATCCGTCGCATGGAGAACGGTATTTACGATAAAGAAGAATATAAGAAAGCGTTGGCGTGGGCAAAGAAAAATTGCAAGCAAGGCGAAGACATCATCAACCGCAAAGACTTGGCAAAGACGAAAGCCGAGCACGAAAAAGATTGGGAGTTTATTGTGAAGATGACCTTGATCGTGCGTGACCTGATGGTGGGTAATCCAAAACTCAAAGCGCTCGGATTCGGCGAAGAAGCCCTTGGACACAACGCGATCGCCGCAGGTTTTCAAGGACAGCGTCAATGGACGGACTTCTATCCGAACGGCGACTTTACGGAGGCGATCCTCAACTCGTCATACGACTGGAGCGGTATTCGCGCGCCTTTCATTCTGGCCACCGAGAACGACTCACTGAACGGAGCAGCTATGTTGTTCGGCTATCTGCTGACGAATACGGCGCAAATCTTTGCCGACGTCAGAACGTATTGGAGCCCTGACGCCGTACTGCGTGTAACCGGTAAAAAGCTGACCGGCAAAGCGGCGCAAGGAATCATCCATCTGATCAATTCCGGAGCGGCGACCCTCGACGGTTCCGGACAGCAGAGCGACAAGAAAGGAAAACCGGTGATGAAACCGTTCTGGGAGATCACGAAAGACGAAGCACAGGCTTGCCTCGACGCTACGACCTGGATGCCTGCTAATCGCGAATATTTCCGCGGTGGAGGTTATTCCTCGAAATTCCTGACCAAAGGAGGAATGCCGTGCACGATGATGCGCCTGAACATCGTCAAAGGCGTTGGTCCCGTGTTGCAACTGGCCGAAGGATGGACGGTAGACCTCGACGAAAAATCATTCCGAATCCTCGACGACCGTACCGACAAGGGCTGGCCGACGACGTGGTTCGCACCGCGGCTCACCGGCAAAGGACCGTTCAAAGACGTCTATTCCGTCATGAACAGCTGGGGGGCTAACCACGGAGCGATCAGTTACGGACATATCGGTGCCGACTTGATCACGATGGCCTCGATGCTGCGGATTCCTGTTTGTATGCACAACGTGGAAGAAGACGAGATCTTCCGGCCGGCTTCATGGAACGCCTTCGGTATGGATAAGGAAGGAGCCGACTATCGCGCTTGCAGCACTTACGGTCCGCTCTACGGGAAATATTGAACGAAGATCAGGCCATGAAGAAACAGTCGATCTTACATAAGGACGGGGTGAGTTATGTCATCCCGTTCGTTTTAATTACGTTCTGCTTCGCCTTGTGGGGCTTTGCCAACGACATCACTAATCCGATGGTTAAGGCGTTTTCGAAGATATTCCGCACCAGCGTGACCGAAGGAGCGCTCGTTCAAGTCGCGTTCTACGGAGGTTACTTCGCGATGGCTTTTCCGGCAGCGATTTTCATCCGGAAATATTCGTACAAAGCGGGTATCCTGATGGGGCTTGCGTTGTATGCTGCCGGTGCATTCCTCTTTTTCCCAGCCAAGATGACCGGAAGCTATTACCCGTTTCTAATCGCTTATTTCATCCTGACCTGCGGACTCTCGTTCCTCGAAACGAGCGCTAATCCGTATATCCTTTCGATGGGCACGGAGGAGACGGCTACGCAGCGGCTCAACTTCGCCCAGTCGTTCAATCCGATCGGCTCGCTGATGGGGATGTTCGTGGCCATGACTTTTATTCAGGCGCGATTAGACCCGATGGATACGGCGCAACGCTCGATGCTCGAAGACGCTCAGTTCGAAGCTGTCAAACAGTATGACTTGGGGGTGTTGATCACGCCTTACCTTATCATCGGGGTTGTCATCCTCGCGATGTTTCTCCTGATTAGTTTCGTAAAGATGCCGAAGAATGCCGATCAGTCGCATGCCGTCGATTTCTTTCCGACCCTGCGACGCATCTTCTCGATCCCCCGTTATCGTGAGGGGGTGATTGCACAGTTCTTCTATGTCGGTGTGCAGATCATGTGCTGGACGTTTATCATTCAGTACGGTACACGAATTTTTATGGAACAGGGCATGGCTGAGAAAGACGCCGAAGTGTTGAGTCAGCAATACAACATCGCCGCGATGGTGATTTTCTGTTGCAGTCGTTTCATCTGCACGTTTCTGTTGAGGTATCTCAACCCCGGAAAACTGTTGATGATCCTGGCCGTTGCGGGTGGAGTGCTGACGCTCGGTGTCATTGCATTCCGTGATATCTACGGGCTGTACTGCCTTGTCGGTGTATCGGCCTGTATGTCGCTGATGTTTCCGACCATCTACGGGATTGCGCTCAAAGGGCTTGGCGAAGATGCGAAGTTCGGAGCAGCCGGGCTGATTATGTCGATCCTCGGAGGATCGGTGCTGCCGCCTCTGCAAGCCGCCATCATTGATCTGGGCACCCTCGGAGGCTTTCCGGCGGTTAATTTGTCGTTCGCTTTGCCGCTACTTTGTTTTGTCGTAATTGCCGCCTACGGCCTGCGTACGTTTCGAGCCGGTCGAGTGATTTAATCGCCCTTTAACATTTATATTGAGAATCGTGCGCATCGCAACGATAGTTGCTCCTGAGTATTGTAGCAACTTCTTGTTGCGATGCGTTTCTCTGCCTCAGGGTGTGTTTTTTTGAACAGATGGCAAAGAAACAAGAAAAATGTATACATTTGTCGCGTATATTTCATGAAAGATTTAGTAATAGACAGGAAAAATGGGGAAGAAAAAAGTGTTTGTCAGCGGATGTTATGACATGCTACACAGCGGCCACGTCGCTTTCTTTGAAGAAGCGGCCACGCATGGCGACTTGTATGTCGGCATCGGTTCGGACAAAACGGTTCATGAACTGAAAGCACGTAAAACGATTCACACGGAAGACGAACGTCTGTACATGGTCAGAGCTTTGAAGAGTGTCAAAGAGGCATGGGTGAACAGCGGGAGCGGAGTACTCGATTTCGTGGAAGATATGAAGCGTTTGCAGCCCGATATTTTCTTTGTCAACAGCGACGGACATACGCCGGCTAAAGAACAGCTGTGCAGAGAACTGGGCATTCAATACATCGTCAGTCGACGGATTCCGCACGGCGGCCTACCCGTTCGTTCAACAACAGCGCTGCGCAAAGAATGCTTGATTCCTTATCGGCTCGATTTGGCCGGAGGATGGCTTGATCAGCCGTATGTCAGTAAATACTCTTCCGGAGCTGTCCTGACGATAAGCATCGAACCGGACTACGAATTCAACGATCGTAGCGGGATGTCTACCAGCTCACGCAAAAAAGCAATCGAATTATGGCAGACGGATATTCCGGAAGGGGATAAGGAAAAACTGGCACGCACTTTATTCTGCTTCGAGAATCCGCCGGGAACGAAATACGTCAGTGGCTCTCAAGATTCGCTGGGCATTGTGCTGCCGGGATTGAACCGTCTCTACTATAATGGGGACTATTGGCCGGAATCGATCGAATCGATCACCGATCGTGAACTGCTGGGATGGATCGAAGAACGTCTGTGGCTTGTCCCTCTGTCTCCGCGTCACGCCGAATACGACGTACTTGCCAACACACGCATCAACGAAGCCGATGCGAAGCGCCTGAGTCAGGCGGCCGAAGCATGTTGGCAGGCGTTGAAAGCAAAAGATGTAATCGCTTGGGGAAGGGCTGCTTCAGACAGTTTCGAGGCGCAGGTGGCCATGTTCCCGAACATGATTGTACCGGAAGTATTAACGACATTGGAATCATGCAAATCGAGTGTATTGGGATGGAAAATAAGCGGTGCGGGTGGTGGCGGCTATCTGGTGCTCGTCAGTGAACAGCCGATCGAAAAGGCCATTCAAATACGTATCAGAAAAGGATAGCAGGATGAAAGGAATTGTTTTAGCCGGAGGCTCAGGGACACGCTTGTACCCCATTACCAAAGGGATATCGAAACAGATGATCCCGATATACGACAAGCCGATGATATATTATCCGATATCGGTGCTTATGCTGGCCGGAATACGGGATATCTTGATTATTTCCACTCCTCAGGACTTACCCGGCTTCCGGCGGCTGTTGGGTGACGGGTCGGACTGGGGGATTCGCTTCGAATATGCCGAACAACCTTCGCCCGACGGATTAGCGCAGGCGTTTATCATTGGGGCGGACTTTATCGGTAAAGACGATGTTTGCCTTATCTTAGGCGATAACATTTTCTATGGACAAAGTTTTACACAAACGTTAAAAACCGCAGTTTTTAACGTTTCCGAAGAACAAAACGCAACCGTTTTCGGTTATTACGTAAACGATCCCGAGCGATATGGCGTAGCGACGTTCGATAAGCAAGGGAACGTCTTGAGCATTGAAGAAAAGCCGGAACATCCGCAGTCGAACTATGCCGTTGTCGGACTTTATTTCTATCCGAACCAAGTCGTAGAAATAGCCCGAAACGTTAAACCGTCGGCGCGTGGAGAGTTGGAGATTACTTCAGTAAATCAAGCTTTTTTGGACCGCGGTCGTTTGAAAGTCGAACTTCTCGGACGCGGCTTTGCATGGCTGGACACCGGTACGCATGCTTCTTTGACCGAAGCTTCCACCTTTGTGGAGGTGATTGAGCAGCGACAAGGGCTGAAGATTGCTTGTGTGGAAGAAATTGCTTATCGGCAAGGTTGGATCAGTGCGGATCAGCTGAAAAGAAATGCAGAACCAATGATGAAAAATCCGTATGGAGAGTATCTGATGAAACTATGGATAGAGAGTCAGAACAGTTTGTAGAAGATGCGTCAAGCGCTTGTATGAAAAACGGAAAGATGGATGCATAAATCCCATCGGCGGTTAACATGAGAAAGAGCAATGAAGGCATTGAAAAAAATTCAGAACAAAATACATATTTTATTTGTTTAGAAGAAAAAAAGAATTACCTTTGCTGCGAAATGTACGTTAGCATACGTGTGAAAATGAAATGTAATTAAGAGTGAAGAATAGGTTATTGTTTAATAAAAAATGAATAGATTATGAAGACTAAGGTATTACTTTTAGCGATGTTATTCGGTGCTTTGTCTGTTTCTGCGCAGCAATACCAGCCGCAGGTAGGCTTCAGCACGGAGAACGGTTCGAAAACGAACTTTAAGAAAAACAAGGCTACGGACAACATGTTTATCTCGTTGGCCGGAGGTGCGAACATCTTGTTTGGAGACTTGAATGGCAATGCCGACTTTGCCGATCGTATTGCCCCGTCGGGAGCGATCTCTATCGGTAAATGGTACAATCCGTACATGGCATTCCGTTTGCAGGTGAATGGCGGTAAGATGAAAAATTACAGCTATGTGAAGAACAATTATAAAAGCGATAACGCACAAGATTTCTGGTGGATCAATCCGCATGTAGACATCATGTGGGACGTGACCAACTTCTGGGCTCCTTACAAAGAAACGAAAGTGTTCCGCTTTATTCCGTTTGTAGGTCTTGGTTACGCTTTGCGTCCGGGCTATACAGACAAGAACAGCAACAGCTTCCCGAGAGCTGAGTCTGCATCGATCAATGGTGGTGTTCAATTCATGTTCCGTCTGGGCAAACGCGTAGATTTGTTCCTCGAAGGACAATACACGTTACTGGGTGAGCACTGGAACTGGGATTCTCACGCACGTCCCCGCTACGACCGTCCGGTACAGGCTATGTTGGGTCTGAACTTCAACCTCGGAAGAAAAGAATTTGAGGTAATTGAGCCGATGGATTACGACTTGCTGAACGACCTGAATTCTCAGATCAACGCATTGCGTGCTGAAAATGCAGAATTGAGCAAACGTCCGGAATTCTGTCCGGAATGTCCGAAGTGCCCGGAAGTGAAAGAGCCGCGTGAAAATCTGCAAAACGTAGTTTACTTCCGTCTGAACAGCGCAAGAATCGACAGACATCAGGAAGTGAGCATCTTCAACACAGCTGAATATGCGAAGAAACACAGCCTGCCGATCAAGTTGGTTGGTTACGCAGACAGAAAGACCGGTAATCCGGACTACAACAAAGGCATTTCTGAAAGACGTGCAAGAGCGGTTGCGAAACAGCTTATCGACAAATACGGTATCTCTTCCGACAACATTTCTATCGAGTGGATGGGTGATACAGTTCAGCCGTATGCTGAAAATGCTTGGAACCGTGTGGTTATCATGAACACAGATGATAAATAATCAATCTTAAGACTATAACAAAAAAGGCCGGTGGATTTCTTCCATCGGCTTTTTTTTGTCTTTATATTTTCGTAGCTTTGTAACCGTATAAACAACGTATGTCTCCGATTGAAAAGATAATTTCTTCTTATAGAACCATGCTGCTGTTACTCGCGCTCTATGCCGTGGGACTATCGGCGGCCACTTTCATCGAGAAAGCACATGGTTCGACATTGGCCAAAGTGCTGATCTACTATTCTCCCTTATTCTTTCTTCTTCAGCTTCTACTGATCGCCAACTTCGTGGGTATTATACGACGGCGTCGGTTCATACAGAAGAAGCATTGGAGCATGTTGCTCGTTCATATTTCATGGGCCGTGATTCTGTTAGGAGCTCTTATTTCACATCTGTTCGGTGTAGAAGGCACGATCCATCTGAGAGAAGGAGAGAAGAATAACCATATCCATATCCGATCCAATCACGGACAACGGATGGAACCTTTGCCGTTCGAGATCGAGCTGGAACGATTTACCTTGACCCGCTACCCTGGCTCCGTGAGCCCATCGTCGTACGAGAGCGATTTGCTCGTTTATGTTGATGGAGAAGTGCGCAGGGAGCGTGTCTTTATGAATAATGTACTCGATTTAAAAGGCTATCGATTCTTTCAGGCGTCGTTCGATCCCGATGAAGGCGGGACGATTCTTTCTGTCAACAAAGATGTGGCGGGGCGTAATGTGACGTATGCAGGTTATCTTTTACTCATGGTCGGATTTGTCGGGTGTGTGGTCGGGCGAAACAGTCGTTTGCGGCGGTTGATCGGTCAGATGAAGAGTTATACAGCGGCTTTTCTCCTCCTTCTCTGTATGTTTCCTGCTGCTGTTCGGGGGATGCCGGATCGGGCAGCGATGAAGAAGGCGGTCTTGCAAATCCATATTTCGGACGAGCATCTTGCGCGATTCGGATCGCTTCCGGTACAGTCGATGAACGGACGCATGATTCCGGTCAATACCTTCTCGTCCGAGATCTTGCGGAAATTACATAAGAACAATACAATCGGCGGACTAAGCGCCGATCATTTTCTGTTGAGCCTGTTGACTATGCCGGAGATGTGGATGCATGTGCCTTTTATGGCATTACCGGATAACGAACTCGCAGCATATTATGATTTGACGAAAGGCGAGTGCGCTTATGCCGAACTGTTTCATCCGGATGGGACATATAAATTACAGACGCGTCTTCAGGAGGCTTACCGAAAGATACCGACCCAGCGATCGGGCTTGGACAAAGATATCATCAAACTGGACGAGCAAGTCAATATCTTTCATCAAGTAACAAACGGACAGATGCTCCGCATATTTCCGCATGAGACGGATACAAACAGCCGCTGGTATGCTCCGGGAGAGGACTTATCGGTCTATACCGGAGAAGATTCGGTGTTCGTTTCGCATAGCTTCGTAACGTATCTTTCGGAGGTGAGGCGGGCATTGAAGTCGGGCGATTGGAGCAAGGCGGACGATGCGTTGCAAAGGATCAGAAACTATCAGGAAGAAAAGAATCGTACGATCGACATCGATGCGGCCCGCATCCGATTGGAATTGATGTATAATAAACTGGATCTGTTCCGTCGGTGCAAGATCGGTTATTTATCATTGGGTGGGATGATGCTGCTGCTTTCGTTCGTCCTGTTCTTTAAAGATGCCCGATGGATTCGCCGTATGCTCGGGGTGCTGTCCTTCGGTGTGGGAATAGTCTTTGTGCTTCATATCTTGGGCATGGGACTTCGTTGGTTTATCGGCGGGTATGCTCCATGGAGCAACTCGTATGAGACGATGGTGTATGTGGCATGGGCCACGGTTTCGGCCGGCTTTTTATTTATGCGCCGCAACCTGATGACTTTTGCATTGGCTACCCTGTTCGCCGGAGTGATTCTGTTCGTGTCGGGACTGAATTGGATGGATCCGCAGATCAACCCGTTGGTGCCCGTTTTGAAGTCGCCGTGGCTCATGTTTCACGTAGCCATCCTCATGATGGCTTACGGTTTTTTCGGTATCTCCTGTCTGATCGGAATAACGAGCCTGACGATGATGAGCATACTCGGAAAAGAGCGGTTAAAACATCACGCCCAGTCGTTACGTGAACTGGGTATCATCAACGAAATCGCCTTACTTGCGGGACTGATGTTGATGACGGTCGGCACGTTTATGGGCGCCGTATGGGCCAATGAATCATGGGGACGCTACTGGGGATGGGATCCGAAAGAGACTTGGGCGTTGATAACGATCGTCGTTTATACGATGGTAAGCCATCTTCATTTATTGCCTCGATGGTATAACCTCTGGTCGCTGAATCTGTGCTCGGTTGTAGCCTTTGCTTCGGTATTAATGACTTATTTCGGGGTGAACTATTTCCTGAGCGGTATGCATTCGTACGGACAAAACGACAGCATTCAAGGCGTATTTATCTATCTGTATATCATTGCCGGCATAGTCGCCGTACTGATTGTCACCGCGCGCAAAGGACGGTTTCTGAAAATGAATCGCATAAAACACAACTTATATGAAACATAAAATCAATCGTACATGTCAGATCGCTCTGCTGTTTGTATTGGGGCTTGTCTATGGCTCGGCACAGAGCGAAACTTTGACGACGCTGAGGGGAGTCGCTCCGCTCGAAGTAGACCAACCGTTTGCCGTCGACTCGGTCGATCGAAAAGGCAATTCGTTTAATCATGAAAAGTTATTGAAACTGAAGCTCACCATGCCGGAACAAGCGGCCTTTACTCGAACGTATGAGGCCGATACGGCCGGACTGTTTCACCTCACTTCAGGAACGGAAAAGCCGTTTGTACAACTTTTCTCTTTCTATGTGCACGGAAAAGCGTACGGAAAAGTGAAAGTGAAGGTCATTACTCCTGCGTTGGCCGAGCTGTTTGTAAACGGTCAGTCGGTTTCGACGAAGACGACGGTCGAAGAGGTACAGGCTCAGGCGAAGGAGTTATCCGCCACCCTCGCCCCGTATCCGCAGGCTGCCCGCGTGGTCGTTAAGTTATTCTCTCCGTCGGCAACAAGCGCGGGGACGACTTTGAAAATATCGCTCGAGAACGACGCGAAGAGTTCGGCCGGATGGTCGGTCTCGCATGATTCGAAACGCCGGATCGTGCTGGACGATATCATTAAGGGAAAACGTGTGAGCGGAACGTCGGTATCTCCGCAGGGGAATTATGTGTTGATTTCGTACACCGATTCGTATGGAAAGAGATCATCGTACTCGACCGAGCTATACCACATCCCGACCGGCCGACGGATAACGATCGATACCGACCGGCGGAAACACGGCCTGCGATGGATGCCGAAGACCGAGCGTCTCGTTTTCCGTTCGAAGGCAGGCGAACGGACTCATCTTGTCGCTATCCGGCCGGAGACGCTCGAAGAAAATATACTGGCCGAAGATATCCCGGACGAGTCGTTCCTGATCTCGTCGGACGAGAAAGCGCTGTTCTACACAAAAGCCGATGAAACGGAAGACAAGCCGGGAACTATTTTCCGCATGCATACGTTGACGGAACGCACCGGTCATAAACCGCGTCAGGCTTTTATTTATCGTTACGATTTAGCGACGGGACTGACCCGCCAGTTGACCTTCGGGGCGCATTACACGCACTTGAACGACGTGAGTCGGGACGGTCGCTATATCCTGTTATCGACTACCGAAGAAACGATCACGGAACGACCTTTCCGTCAATCGTCCCTGTTCCGTCTCGATCTCAAGACGATGACGGCCGATACGTTGTGGTGGAAAGACCGGTTCGCTTCGTACGCACGGTTTTCGCCCGACGGAAAGCAACTCTTGATTCTGGGCGCTCCCGAGTCTTTCGACGGGATCGGACTGAATGTAGCCGAGGGGCAAATTGCCAACAGCTACGATACGCAGGCCTTCTTGATGGATTTGTCGACGAAGAAGATCGAGCCGATCACGAAAGATTTTAATCCGAGCGTGACGAGGGGGCAATGGAGCGCCGACAGCCGGACGATTTATTTCCAGGCAGAAGATGAAGACAGGGTTTGCCTGTATAGATACGACCTGCATACGAGACGATATACGCGTCTGCCATCCGAAGAAGAGGTGGTGAACGGGTTCGAAGTCGCGGAATATGCTCCCGTGCTTGCCTATTCGGGAGTAAGCCTTTCGAACTCGACACGTGCCTATATATATAATGTAAGGACGGGAAGAACGACCCGGATCGCCGATCCTTACCGGCGGCAGTTGTCGCAACTCACGTTGGGCGAAGTAAAGGACTGGGATTTCATCAATTCCGATGGCACGGAAATCAAAGGATATTACTACCTGCCACCCGGTTTCGATGCCACGAAGAAGTATCCGATGATTGTCTATTATTACGGAGGCACTTCGCCTGTGGAGCGACGTTTCGAAAGCCGTTACCCGATGCACGTTTACGCGGCGATGGGATATGTCGTGTACGTGCTTCAACCGAGTGGCGCCACCGGTTTCGGCCAGCGGTTCTCAGCCTTGCACGTCAATACGTGGGGACGGCGCTCGTCGGACGATATCATCGAAGGGACGAAGCAGTTCATCGCCGAACATCCTTTTGTCGATTCCATGAAGATCGGATGTATGGGCGCGTCGTACGGAGGTTTCATGACGATGTATCTCCAGACGCGTACGGATATGTTTGCCGCCGCCGTATCGCACGCGGGTATCAGCTCCATCAGCAGTTATTGGGGCGAAGGCTATTGGGGGTATTCGTACAGCACGGCAGCCAGCGCCGGCAGTTATCCGTGGAATAACCGGGAGTTGTACGTCGACCAGAGCCCCTTGTTCCATGCCGACAAGATCAAGACACCGATCTTGCTGGTTCATGGCACGGCCGATACGAATGTACCGCCCGGAGAAAGTATTCAGATGTACACCGCCCTGAAGATTTTGGGCAAGCCGGCCGAACTCCTTCAGGTTGAAGGAGAGAATCACCAGATCCTCGATTACGAGAAACGCCTGAAATGGAACGAATCGATCTTTGCGTGGTTCGAGAAATGGTTGAAGGGAGACGCTTCATGGTGGAACGATCTCTATCGGGATTGAATTGGGGATGGAGAATGAGTAGAATTAGATAGCAATGTTTTATTTATAAATAGTTTGATATGAAAATGAATTTTACAGCCAGCACCATCAGCCGGATGAAAACGATGGCTCTGACAGCGCTGTTCTTCCTGATGCTGTCGGGGTGTTCCACTTATTTCAGGACTTCGACCCGATTCCGGAACGAAGACATCAAGCTGGGGGTTAGCAAAGCGTTTATTTTGGAAAAATACGGTAAGCCTTTTAAGGAAGAACTGTACATGGAAGATGGTGATACGATTGAAGTGTTGTGCTACAAAGAAGGTCTTTATGCGCACCGGAATGAGCACATGGTAAGCACTTTTTTCGTTTTCAGAAATGGGGAACTTATCAAGAAAGAACAGACGGAAGAATTAGTTAAGAATAATAATGATTAAAATGAGACAAACAAAGATTCTGCAAAGAATGAAAGCGGCCGGCGCGTGGGGCTTCCTGATGCTCGCCATCGTGGCAACGGCCTGCAAGCGTAGCGGCGGACAGGAGGGCGGTCAGCCTTCATCCATACAAAATCTCACACAGTATGTCGATCCGTACATCGGGACGGGCGATCATGGGCATGTGTTCGTCGGGGCTAACGTTCCGTTCGGGCTCGTACAGGTAGGTCCGACGAATTACAGTCAGGGGTGGGACTGGTGTTCCGGTTATCATATCACGGACTCGACGATCATCGGGTTCGGACAGATGCACCTGAGCGGGACGGGGATCGGCGACCTCGGCGATATTTCGTTGATGCCGGCCGTCGGCGAGGTAAAACTGACACGCGGCGACCTGAGCGATCCCGCTTCGGGGATTTATTCGCTCTTCAGCCGATCGACGGAGAAGGTGCGCCCCGGTTATTACGCCGTGCGTCTCGATCGCTTCGGCATCGATGTGGAACTGACGGCCACGAAGCGCGTCGCGTTTCATAAGTTCACCTTCCCGAAAGCGGCCGATGCCAACGTGATTTTCGACCTTGAGCACGGCATCGGGTGGGATCGCCCGGTCGATGGGGTCGTCATGCAAGAAAATGATACGACCGTATCGGGTTATCGTTGCTCGCAGGGATGGGCTCACGACCAGCGTATCTATTTCACGGCCGTGTTCTCGAAGCCGATCAAAAGCTTCCGGCAGGAGCGGAAAGAGTTGAAAGAGGGTGCATCGGCGGCCTACGGACTGGCGTTCTTCGAGACGGAAGATAACGAGACGGTCTACGTAAAAGTAGCCCTCTCGCCCGTGAGCGCCGAGAATGCGAAGATGAACCTGCAGGCCGAGCTGCCGGGCTGGGACTTCGAAGGGACAGTGGCTCAGGCCGACAAAGCATGGAACGAGGAGCTGAACAAGGTGGTGGTCGATGCCGACGAACGCACGAAGCGCATCTTCTACACCGCGCTCTATCATACGATGATTGCCCCGTCGGAGTTCTGCGATGTCAACAAGGATTATTTCGGGACGGACAAGACCGTGCACCATCAGGCCGGATTTACGAACTATACGACCTTCTCGCTGTGGGATACATACCGTGCGGCACATCCGCTGATGACGCTGATTCACCCCGAGAAAATGCCGGATATCGTCCGCACCATGCTGGCGATTTATCAGGAGCAGGGCAAACTGCCCGTCTGGCATCTGATGGCGAACGAAACGGATTGCATGGTCGGTAATCCGGGGATCTGCGTGGTGGCCGATGCCGTGCTGAAAGGGTTTGGCGGATTCGATAAGGAGCTGGCGTTCGAGGCGATGAAGACTTCGGCGATGCTCGATGAAAGAGGCCAGGGCTATATGAAAGAATACGGTTACATCCCCTTCGATAAGGAAGTGGAGTCGGTGGCCAAAACGATGGAATACGCGATTGCGAACTGGAGCGTGGTGCAAGTAGCCAAACAGATGGGGAAGGAAGAAGATGCCGAGTATTTCACGAAGCTGAGCAAGGCTTATACGCATTATTTCGACCCGTCGACCGGGTTTATGCGCGGGAAAGATTCGAAAGGAAACTTCCGCACGCCGTTCGATCCGTTCCATTCCGTGCATCGCGAGAACGATTACACCGAAGGAACGGCATGGCAATACACGTGGCTCGTACCGCACGATGTGGAAGGACTGGTCGCGCTGTTCGGCAGTCGCGAAGCCTTTGAGCAGAAGCTCGATTCGCTCTTCATCGTCTCCGGCGATATGGGCGCGGACGCCTCGCCCGACATCAGCGGACTGATCGGCCAGTATGCGCACGGCAACGAGCCGAGCCACCACGTGCTATACCTTTATTCGTGCATCGGTAAGCCCGAAAAAACGGCCGAGAAAGTGCGTTTTGTGCTCGACAGTCTTTATTCCGACCGTCCCGCGGGGCTTTGCGGCAACGAGGATGTCGGTCAGATGTCGGCCTGGTACGTCCTGTCGGCGCTCGGCATGTATCAGGTGGAACCTGCCGGCGGACGTTACTACTTCGGCAGCCCCGTGGTGAACGAAGCCACGCTGCAAGTAGCCGACGGCAAGACGTTCCGGATCGTCGCCAAGAACAACAGCGCGGCGAACAAATACATCCGATCGGTTACGCTGAACGGCGCTCCGTATGATAAATCGTACATCGACTTCGCCGCGATAACGGCCGGCGGAGTGCTGGAGTTTACCATGGGAGCCGAACCGGCCGAGCGATAATCGGCCGAGGGAATATCGAAAAAAGCAGAGGCTGCTTCGACTCGTTTATCGAGGAGGGGCAGCCTCTGTTGTTTTTCACGTTGTTACGGGTGCCGAACGTCATAAGCCGGCGCATACGTGTTTATACGGATACCGCATACGTGCCTATGGGGATACCGCATACGTGCCTATGGGGGTGCCCCATACGTACCTATGTGAGAGGCGCATACGTACCTGTGGGGAATCGTTGAATGGTGGACCGACGACTGATCGACAAACCCAAAACATCCGAACGACCGCGTGCTGACCGACGACGACCGACCGCTGTAACCGGCCCAATGCGGAATTTGCGTCCGCAGGGCCCATAAAAGACATTTTTTTGTAAGTTTGCACCCCAAAAACGTAAACGAATGAATATTTCTTCAAGAACGAAAGGACTTGTCATCATATTACTTTCTTCTATTCCCTTCCTGCTCTTTGCGCAAGGCGAAGACGAAGATTGGCGCGAGCGGATGAAGTTGCTGACTTATACTCCGCGTTATTTCGGGCCGAATGCCTTCCCGATTTCGGAGTTGCGGAGCGGTCGCATCGGTACGCGCTGGGAGTTGGAACTGAGAGGAGAGTATCATTACTATCCGGGCGATAAGACGAGCGATCTCTTCGCCCGGCTCTTTATACCGATTGCTCATGGCAAGGCGGGGGTGGAAATAGCCGGCGTCATCACGGAAAATTACGAGACGACGGAGGCTACGAAATTCGAGCGTCGTGCCGCGGAAACGAAGCCCCCTTTCCGCTGTTATGGCGACGTGCTGATTCATTCGTTCTATCAGGTGCTTCGCAGCAATCGCTGGTGCGACTTGATGGTGAGCGCCAACCTGAAAACGGCCAGTGGGAGCCGTCTGGCCGATGCCCGTTATACGGACGCGGCGTCGTACTGGTTCGATCTGACGGCGGGCCGCAACCTGCTTCAAAATGCGGACGGATCGGCAGCGTTGCGCGTGCAAGGCTTGCTCGGCTTCTATTGCTGGATGACGAACGACCTCGTGCATCGCCAGAACGACGCCTTGCTCTACGGCTTCGGGATGAGCGCGAAATTACACCACGTATCGCTCTCGGCCGATTATTCGGGATTCTATGGCTATAAAAACAACGGCGATCATCCGGTTACTTTGCGCACCAAGTTCGAATACGAGATCAAAAAGAACATCATCTCCGTACGCTTTAAGCACGGCATGTACGACAATCTGTACGACAGCTATTCGTTAGCCTATATCCGGTGTTTTTAGTAACAAAGGGAGGCCGCTCCCAAGATGCCCGGATGTTCGAGTTCCGAAAAGAACAGCTGCAAACGTTCCATCGAGTGGCTGTATGCAAACGTTTTCAGATGAGCGTACATCGCTACCTCATACAGTTCGTGCGCTTCCGCGACGGAACCGCCGAAAACGATCATCTGCGGGTCGATGGTCAATACGACCATCATGACGGCTTCGGCCAGATGCTTCCCAAGCTCCCGGTAGGCTCGCAACGCTTCGGCATCGCGGTCGCACGCGCGCCGATACATTTCTTTCCCGTCTACTCCATACACGTTTTGGAAGAACGAGCCGCTGGCATAGTATTCGAGCACCTGATCCTTGTAAGGTAACATCCCGAACTCGCCCGAACCGCAATTGGCATCCGAAAGCAGACGTCCCTGCTGGATGATCCCTCCGCCCAGTCCCGTTCCGACCGTCAGCCCGACAAAGTGCTCGAAATCCCGTCCTGCTCCGAAATAGCGTTCGCCCAAAGCGAAGCAGTTCGCGTCATTGTCTATATATACAGGAATCCGGTACGTTGCTTCAAGGATTTTCTTGAGTTCCACTTTCTCCTCCCAATGCGGGATATTCATCACATGATAGACGATTCCCCGTTCCCTGTCCACCATGCCGGGCACACCGATACCGATCGCCTCGACAGGCTGCCCTTCCGTCACCGTCTCGACGACCTCTTTGATCGCGTCGATTACCGCATATTCGTCTTTCGTGTCGCGAGGGGTCTGTCTGCGGGTGTGTGCCACCAGCGCATCGTCAACGATTCGTCCGCCTCGTATTTGAGTACCTCCCAGGTCTATTCCAATATAAGTAGCCATCGTTTCTCTTCTTTGGTATGTTATCCGATATTTTTTCCCCGACAAACGTACATATAAAAATCCGGTTTCCGTACCCCTCCTTGGCAGAAAAGCGAACCTTGCCTATATTTTCTTTTTGTCCCACGCCGACCAGCGCAAATAGGCGGCACTGACGATCAATAAGCCTGAAAAGTAGACGATCTCCGCGACAAAACAGATGTGCACGGGCTGTCGAAGCCAAATACCCGAAACATAAATAAACAGGGTGTAGACGACCAGAACGATCATCTCAAGCCCGAACGCCGAACGCGTATTTCCCGTGCCCGACACACCGCTGAACGCGATGCTCGCCACCGAGCAGCACAACGTGGCCAGAGCGATGACATAAACCGATGGCACGGACGATGCGATCAGCGATACGTCGTTCGTATAGATCGAAAGGATCGTTTCCGGGAACAAAGAGAGAATGGTCGAGAACAGGAGCATGATGCCCATCGAGATTCCGGCGATGCGGCGAATCAGCGGGAGCACCATCGGGAACTTGCCTGCTCCCATCAGGTTGCTGACCATCGTGTTGGTCGTTGTAGATAACGAATTGACCGGAATGAACATCACGATGTAGATGCTTCGGACGATGTTGGCAATGGCCAATTCACGTTGTCCGAGCCGTTCCACGACAATGAAAAACAGAAAGAAGGTGCTCATCGACACGAAATATTGCAGCATCATAAAGACCGAGATGCTCAGTACTTGACGGAGCAGTTTCAGGTCGAACGAACGGAAACGGTTCAAGCCGTACTTCCGGCGGTCGACCGTGAAAAAGGTGTAGACGATAAAAAAGACGACGGCAAACGCTTCGGCCGCCACCGACGCGATGGCGGCTCCCTGAATACCCATCTTCGGCAGTCCGGCGTGACCGAAAATCAGCAGATAATCCAGCAAGACATTGACAACCGCCATCACCACCGCGCTAAGCGTTAAGACTTTCGTTCTCGTCACCCCGACGAACAAGGCGCGGAACATGACATTCACGAACGAAAAGAAGAATCCGAACAGTCGCCAGTCGAGATATTCCATCGTCGCGCTCCATATCTCTTCGGACGAGATCATCAGCCGCATCAGATTACCTGCCCACATCCGCGAAGCCAGAAACAGCAGCCCCGCTAATGCCGAGAGAAACAGAATGCCCTGAATCACCACCGGGCCGATGGCCGAGAAGTTCCGTTCTCCGTTCCGACGACCGATCACAATCTGAGAGCCTGTACTGAACCCGAATGCAATCGTAAAGGCGCAGATATAGTACAGGCCGCCCATGGCCGAAGCTCCTAATTCCACTTCGCCCACGCGCCCCAAAAACGCCGTATCCGTTACGTTAATCACATTTTGCGCCAGCAAACTGAGAAAGATCGGATAGCTTATGTTCCAGATATGTCTGTTCGTATACATCGATAAAAAAGGTTTGTCGTCTTGTGCCGGCAAACCTCTCCTTTTTTTTAAAGGCGGTGTGTCACAACATGGCGTTTTGACACACTCTCACTCATGTTCCTATTTCAGTTTATTCGTCGCCGTATCGGGGAAAATGACAGCCGGTTTGAAGGCTTTCGCCTCCTCGAAATCCATCGTAGCATACGACAGGATGATCACGATATCGCCGGGTTGTACCCTCCGGGCAGCCGCTCCGTTCAGGCAAATAATTCCCGAATCGCGCTCGCCGGCAATCACGTATGTTTCGAAACGCTCGCCGTTGTTGTTGTTTAATATCTGTACTTTCTCGTTCTCGATCAGATTGGCGGCCTCCATCAACGACCGGTCGATCGTGATGCTGCCGATGTAGTTCAGGTTGGCATCCGTGACCGTCACCCGATGAATTTTCGATTTTAATACCTCGATAAGCATACTTCTTTTTCTCCCTTAATATTTGATATTGTCAATCAGCCGGACTTCACCGCAGAAAACAGCCACGCATCCAACGGACCCGGCGGTTTCGTCCCATGAACGAATCGGCTGCAAACTCGTCGCATCGACGATCTCAAAATATTCGACACGCAACGGCGGATGTTCGTTCAGCGTTTTCGTCACCCACGCTTTCGTTTCCTCTACCGTTTTCGAGGCCGCAAAGATACAACTTTCTTTCAACGTGCGCGCAATTATCGGAGCAATCCAGCGCTGTTCGGGCGTCAGACGCACGTTGCGGCTGCTCAGTGCCAGTCCGTCTGCTTCGCGCACGATCGGGCAGGGCACAATCTCTACGGGCAACTTCAACAAACGGGTCATCGATCGGATCACGGCGATCTGCTGAAAGTCTTTCTCGCCGAAATACGCCCGTTCCGGTTCGACAATCATGAATAGTTTGCTGACAATCTGGGCTACCCCGTTGAAGTGTCCCGGACGAAAAGCGCCTTCCATCACCGTAGCCACCGCTCCAAGGTCGAACACACGGGTGTCCGGTTCGGGATACATCTCCTCGTCCGAAGGAGCAAAGACATACCCGCATCCGGCTTTCTCGAGCAACGCACAATCCTCGTCCAAGGTACGGGGATACGTCTCCAGATCACGTTTATCATTGAACTGGGTGGGATTGACGAACAAACTGGCCACACATACGTCATTCTCCTTCACACAACGTTCTACCAGGCTCAAATGACCTGCGTGCAATGCGCCCATCGTAGGCACCAGCCCCACACGCTTCCCGGCGCTGCGTTCAGCGTCCAAAGCGGATCTTAATGCTGAAATACAATTTATTATCTTCATTTCTAAATAGCTATAATCACTTTCGAAAAGCAGAACCATACGTTCTCAAAAATCGACTGCAAAGCAACAAAATAACTTGAACATAACACCGCATCTTCGCCTACAAATACACTTATTTTAGGATTCATTCTGAAAACGAAAGCACTGTTTAACCGTTTTTTTTACTACCTTTGTACTCGATTTTATTTTGTCAAAAAAATGGACGCTAAGAAAATATTGTTTATCGCTCAGGAAATCTCACCTTATCTTCCGGAGTCAGAGATCGCGAATGTGTGTCGCCATCTGCCTCAAGGGGTACAGGAGCAAGGATGCGAAATCAGAACTTTCATGCCCAAATACGGATGCATTAACGAACGTCGTAATCAACTGCACGAAGTCATCCGGTTATCAGGAATGAACCTGATCATTGACGATACCGATCATCCGCTGATCATCAAGGTCGCTTCGATACAGTCAGCGCGCATGCAGGTCTATTTCATTGACAACGAAGATTTTTTTCAACGCAAAGCGACGGTTTCCGACGAGAAAGGTTACGGATTTAAGGACAACGACGAACGTGCTATTTTTTATGTGCGTGGAGTCTTCGAGACCATCAAAAAACTTCGCTGGATACCCGATATCATTCATTGTCACGGATGGTTTACGGCCCTGGCTCCTCTTTATCTGAAACGAATGTATTCGGACGACCCTTGTTTTGCACGTACCAAAGTCGTATACTCCATCTACGATAAATCGTTTAAGCCCACCCTCAACAAAGATTTGACTAAAAAGCTGAAACAAGACGGCGCCGCAACAAGAGACTTGAAAATACTTGAGAAAAACGATTTTCTTTCCTTGTCGAAATTAGCCGTGCAGTTTTCGGATGGAGTGATACAGGGCAGCTCGAAAATGGATAAAAAATTAGGAGAGTTTATCACGCAGAGTAAAAAGCGTTTCCTCCCTTATCAAGACGCAGAGCATTATGTTCAGGCGTATAACGAATTTTACAATACGATTTTAAAGAGATAAAATGAAGATAAAATATGTAGTAGCCCTCATCGCTTTGGGAGGAATTTCCGTTTTAAACGGATGTAACGACGACCTGACACTCGTGGGATCGACCATTCAACCGCAGGGCGACCGTAATACGGTTTATACCGATACGTTTCGGATGACGGCCTCGACCGTGAAGCGGGATTCGCTCTACGCCAAAACAACCAAAAGCTTATTGGGCGATATCTACGATCCGCTGTACGGACATTTGAAGTCGGACTATTTGTGTCAGTTTTATTGTGCTGAAAATTATCGATTCCCTCATAAACCGCATCAAGGAGTAATCGATTCGGTCAAATTGAAGGTTCGCTTCTTTTTTTGGAAAGGAGACGGGCACGCGCTGATGCGGGCACGGGTGTATGCCATCAACAAGCCGTTGGAAAAGAGTTATTACACTAATCTGAATCCTGCGGATTATTCCGACATGCAAAATGCCTTGGGAACGCGGGTGTATACGGCATTCGGTTGTTTTAGCGATTCTTTTTCAACGGGACAATCGGACCCGGAAACGCGTAAAGAGATTAAAATACCAAGGTACTCGTTAAACATCACGCTGCCGAAAGAATTAGGAACCAAATTTTATAACGAAACAGTCAACAACCCGTCATCGTTTGCTACACAAGAAGCATTCAACCGCTTTTTCCCCGGATTATACATCACGACCGATTACGGAAGTGGCAACATTTTAGATATATCTAATACACAGCTGTATCTCTATTACCAGCGTCCGAAAAGCAGTAAGAACGACACGCTGGTTCGTGATTCCGTGATGTTTCAGGTTACGAAAGAAGTGATACAGCATACCCGCTTCCAGAATACGGATGAAGAAAAATTGTTGGCGCCTAACGACCAATACGCGTTTATTAAAACGCCTGCCGGCATTTATCCCCGCTTGGTGATTCCGAGCCGGAAAATTGCCCAAATCATAAAAGACCGTTTCACGAACAGTTTGATGTTCAGCTTAAAGTATGAGCCTCAGGAAAACTGGAAGTATGCCATCTCTCCCCCGCCCTATTTGATGCTTATGCCGGAAGACTCCCTACGGACTTTCTTTGAAAATCGAAACCTCGAAAATAATGTGACGACATTTCTTTCGACCGACAATATACATCAAAGTACAGAGTTTGGTTATAACGCAACTACCCGGACGTATCATTTTCGGAACATCATCAACTTGCTGAATGTACACATTAAAGAAAAACCGGATGAAGATCTTCGTCTTCTGGTTGTCCCCGTGGAAAGAGACGTGGCAGCCACAGTCAACTCATACGGAAATCCAACGGGCTACTATACCAGAGCAATCCATAATTACCTAATGCTTTCGGGGATAAAAATCCCGATTGATGAGGAACATATGAAGTTGATTGTTGTTTCCAGTAAATATACAGGCAAGTGATTAATATGAAGGATGTGAGTCTTGGTTCATAATATCAGAAGCCGATGAAAGATAAAAATCGTCATAAGAGCAGAAGTTCTTATGACGATTTTGCATTCATGGGATATGCGCTTTCGGAAGAGCGATTCTACCTTATACTCTGTTTTATTTGTAAACCCTTTTCAACGTTTCCAAATCTTCCAGTCCGTGCTTTAGTATAATCTTATCGACAAAGGACCGGATAAATCCGAGTCCGTAACCGAATATCTGAATGAACGAAGCGGCAACCGACAGTCCCGCGATGTCGAGAGTTTTCGTTTTTAGCAGCGCATCGGCAAATAGCAGCACGAGGTAAGCCGCGGGAAACAACAGGAGCCATGGCGAAACAAAAACGGCCAGCAGCAGAAGAATGATACTCCCGATAACGAACAGCGCCGGCAACGTATGCACCGGCTTGAGCGAATCGGGATATAACTTGTAGAGGTTGATGCGTGCCTGTCCGAAGATATGCACCTGTTTGTAGAACTTCTTCAAATCGCCGCGACGTTTATGATACACAAACGCGTTACGATAGAGCTTCGTGACGAAGCCGGCTTTGTGAATACGTATGCTGAGGTCGATGTCTTCCCCATACATATCCTTGAAACCGCCGACCTTTTCATAAACTGCCCTCGAAAATCCCATGTTGAACGTACGCGGCTTGAATTTCTCCATATTCGTTTTTCCGCCGCGTATGCCGCCGGTCGTCCAGAAAGAAGTCATGGCGTAGCTGATCGCTTTCTGCGTGGTTGTAAATGACGGATGCTCCCTGTCCGGTCCGCCGAAACAGTCGGCATAATCTTCGGTCAGGTTACTTTTAACCGTCTCGAAGTAATCCGGAGGAATGATGCAGTCCGAGTCAAAAAAGATGAAATAATCGCCTTTCGCATGCCTCATCCCGACATTGCGGGTATCGCTACGTCCGGAGTTTTCCTTGACGATATAGTTGATGCTCAGTTTCGACCGGAAAGCCTCGACTTCGGCCGTGCAGGGCCGAGTAGACCCGTCTTCGACCAAGACCAGTTCGAAGTCGTTGCACGTCTGTTCGGCGAGGCTTTCCAGCAGTTCCCGAGCTTCATCCGGGCGGTTGTATATAGGAACAATGATCGAAAAAAACATGTATTCCGTTCGTCTGTTATTTGACTAATTTCAGTTCTTCGATTAGGCGAGGGCATTTTCCCCATTTATCGATCATCCAGAGCATATAACGGATATCGACGCAAATGGTGCGCTGTAAAGCAGGCTCGAAAGCGATGTCGCCACTCATGGCTTCCCAGTTGCCATCGAAAGCCAGTCCGATAACACGCGCGTTTTTGTCGAAAACGGGACTTCCCGAGTTGCCTCCGGTAATGTCGTTGTTCGAGATGAAGCATAATTGTAATTCGCCTTGTTCGTTTGCGTACGGACCAAAGTCACGTGCTTTGACCATATTTAAGATTTCAGGTTGTACCCAGAATTCATTGCTTTTCGGGTCTTCTTTTTCGAGGATTCCCTTATCGGTCGTATAGAAATTATACCACCCCGCATCATACGGCTGATATCCACCGATCGAACCGTAGCTCATACGCATGGTAAAATTCGCATCGGAGTAGAAGCTTTTATCGGGATACATCTCCTGCAATCCGGCCAGGTAGAGACGTTCGCCTTTGTCGATATCGTTATCCCACGCAGCCAGTTGCTGTTGCACATCATAAATCGCAAGCGTGGCCGACAGAGACAGTTCGGCCGCCGGGTCCTTTTTCATTGTCTTTTCATACAGCTTCTTGTTCTTCAGCAAAGCGGAGACTTTATCAAATGAAGTCAATACCGTATTTCCGAAAACATCGGCGGCATATTTCTCATAATCTCCCTTATATTTCTTATCTACCTTCCGGTAAATGTCCGGCAGCAATGATGCGGGTACACGCTCTTTCACGATCTTCATCATGGCGGCCAACACGTGTTGGTCAAGTGTTGGTTCGTAGTCTTTATAGAATGCTCGGATATCGTCATTCAATCGTTCTTCGATTTCTTCGGGAGTACTCTTTTCCACATCCACACTGTTGATAATCCGTGCCAGACGAATAATTTCCGTACCTCCGGCAAACGCTTCCATTAAATACGTCGCATATTTCTGAGATTCAGCCGACGATGTATAACCTTTTTCCAATAGGCTGAGTACATCTCCGTATTTCGCTTTGCGCTCCGGGGTCTGATTCACCCATGCCGTAAAAGCAGCTTCCTCTGCCTTTTTGCGATCAATTACATTGAGACGGGCTAATCCGCGATTCATCCCGATCGAGTTTTTCCAGTAGTTCGAGCTGCCCGCATATTTCGAGGCATATTTGATACGTACGGCGTCACTGGCCAGCATGGCTTTCTTCCAAATATCTTGCTTGATGCCTCTCACTTCGATACGGGGCATGTTGCTGTCTTCGATACGCTGCCGTACGCCCCATGAACAAAGGTAACGATTGGTGCGACCGGGGAAACCGATCGTCATGGCATAATCTTTCTCGTCATAACCTTGCAACGAGACCTCAGCCACATAATCCGGCTTGTAAGGGCGGTTGCTCGCGCTGTATTCGGCCGGTTGATTGTTGGCGTCGGCGTAGACACGGAAAGCGGAAAAGTCGCACGTATGACGCGGATACATCCAGTTATCCGTATCGCCTCCGAACTTACCGAGCGAAGACGGCGGCGCAAAAGCTAAACGCACGTCGCGGAAAACGTTATAAACAACCAGATAATATTTATTCCGGCTATAAAACGGAATCACTCTGGCATTTAACGATGAGTTGCCTTTTCCGATCGAGTCGCAGATCGCCTGTCCGATTGAATCGGCCTTGGTGATGCGCTTGAATTCATCGTCTATCCCTTTGATATGCGATAAAATGCGTTCGCTTACATCGACCGTTTCTTTCAGGTATTGCACCTTCAATCCTTCGACGGGCAATTCCTCTTGTAGGCTCTGCGAGACGAACCCGTTTTTGAGGTAATCGTGCGTTACACTACTCAACTTCTGAATCGCGCCGTAGCCGCAATGATGATTCGTAAAGACGAGTCCTTGATCCGAAACCGTAATGCCCGTACAGCCACCTCCGAAGATAACGACTGCGTTGGCTACACAAGGATTCGTTTCGCTGTATAACGTTTCGAGGGGGACCGTAAGCCCCAGCTCCTGCATACGTGCCAAGTTTTCCTTGTTCAACTCTTTCAATACCCACATTCCCTCGTCGGCAAAAGCTTGTCCGACTGTTGCCAGTAGCAGTACGACTGCCACCCAAATTTTGTTTGTTCGTTTCATTTATTATCGATTATAAGTTTGATATTTTTCTCTTTGGTGCGAGCCGCGAGCCATTGCCGCAACTGCTTCTGTTCCTCAGATCCGATATCCTTCTGGGTTCTCAGGTAAACGAGCAGTACCGTATCCTGCTTCGCCTTGTTCGTCTCCACGATGTAGGTTCGTGTACACGAAAGTCTTTCGATATGAGGATAAAGCACTCGCATTTCCGGAACGATGGTACGTGCCAGATCCGATGCTTTTCTGTAATGTTCCAAATGATGTTTCAGCGAATCGATTTCTTTAGCCTGTGCCTGAAGCAAATCTTCGCTGTTGGTGTAAAGATCTTGCATCAACATGCTTTTGAGTTCATGAATATTGATCTCCTCATTCCCGAATCCCTGCTGTACGACAAGATCAATGTCCTTCAATCCGTAAGCGGGCATTTTTAACTGAGCTGCCGAAATCATAATATCAGGTACGGTTTGACCGATCAGCACAACCTTAATTTCTTTTTTATCGCCCGTATTGGTCACCGTGCGGTTTAGAATCTGCGTGTTGGGAAAGTGCAACTCTTCATTGATGAACTTGCGGACCTGCTGATCGAAGAACGTCGCTTCAAACACGCGATAGCTTAGGTAGATACTTGGCACAATGGTACAAATGACAATGATCGTCATATACCGTCGTACGGTTTTTTCCCGCTTCTTATCGACAAACGACTTGCGAGGGTATTTCAGCACACGCACAACAATATACGTAGCGACGCTGATGAAAACCGTATTGATGAAATAGAGATAAAAGGCGCCGAAGAAATAACTCAAGTTGCCGCTGGCCAATCCGAACCCTGCTGTACAAAGAGGGGGCATCAATGCCGTTGCAATCGCTACGCCGGGAATGACGTTGCCTTTCGATTTCGTGGAGCTGGCTACAATACCGGCAAGCCCTCCGAAAAACGCAATCAACACATCGTAGATGCTCGGGGAAGTACGTGCCAGCAATTCGCTTTGCGCTTCGCTGATAGGGGAAATCAGGAAGAAAACCGTCGACGTTGCGACACTGAAAGCCGTAGCTGTCAAGTAATGACGAAGCGAACGCTTGACCAGATCGAAGTCGGTGATACCCAACCCTAATCCGAATCCCATAATCGGCCCCATAAGTGGTGAGATAAGCATCGCACCGATAATAACGGCCGTTGAGTTGGTGTTTAGCCCCAAAGAAGCAAGAAACACGGCAAAAATTAAAACCCATAGATTCGTGCCTCGGAATTCGACTCCTTTTTTCAGGGACTCGATCGTGTCTATCTCATCTTCTTTTTCCTGTCGTACATCGAAATGACGAATCAGATAAGTTTTGATCTGTTGGTATAAGGTATTTTCCATTATTTGATTTTTTTTATGTGACTAAAATATCGACTAAGATAAGGAAGTTCCGTTAAGGACAAGTCTCTTTTGATAATGATTCCTGTAAAAATCAATAACCATGCTGTCCGATACACCAGTCGTAATACGACCGAATCGATCTGTGGCAGCATGGCAACGATATAACATACGGCCGCGATAGCTCCATACGTAAATGCCGAGCGAAGGTCGTAAGCGACGGGATAATATTTCTGTCCGACCGCATAGGAAAGTAACATCATCAGTAAATTACTGGCGAACGAAGCCCATGCGCAGGCCATAAATCCATATTGAGGAACGAACAGCACGATGATGGCCACTGTCATTGCGCAGCCCGTCAAAGAAAAGCCGGCCCCCCACTGCGTGCGGTCGGTAAGTTTGTACCATATCGAGAGGTTGAAATAGATACCGAAGAAGAGTTCGCCGAGCATCACGATGGGAATGACACGAAGCCCGTCGTAGTACTTCGCATCCACGAAATGTTTCAGTAAATCAAGGTAGAACATCACTCCGAGGAAAATAAAGAGTGCGAAGATGATAAAGTATTTCATGGCCTCAACATACGATTTTTTGTTATCGGCATCTTTGTGTTTCGCGAAAATAAACGGTTCGTAAGCATAACGAAACGCTTGAATGAACATAACCATTACTACCGCTATCCGGAAACATGCGCCGTAAATACCGAGCTGTGAATCGGCGTAGGCTTTGTCATCGAACAGGAACGGAAACAGAATTTTATCGGCGGTCTGGTTAAATATCCCCGCGATACCGAGGATAAGTATCGGAAACGAATAGCCTATCATCTTCCTCAGGCGTTGCATATCCGGCTTGGCACGCAGGCCGGGCATCATATCGGGCCACAGCATCAAAAAGGTAAAAAACGTCGTAAAAACGTTGGCGATGATGATGTAACCCACCCCATAGTCGGGACGATAAAACCACCTGATCCATTCGGGATGCGAGACGTCGATAAGAGGACAGAGGACGAGGAAGAAGATATTCAGAAAAATGTTCAGAAAGATACTCAGCAGCTTGATCGTTGCAAACCGGATCGCTTTATTTCGGTAACGCAGGTAGGCGAACGGAATGCAGCAAAAAGCATCGACGGCTACGATTCCCGCCATCATACCGATGTATTCCGGATGTGCGGAGTAGCCCAGCGCACCGCTTACAGGCATCAAAAACACCCACATGGCGAGAGCGAATAGGAGCGACGTGAGCCCGACGAAACTAAGCGTCGATGCATAGACACGCATCGGCTCACGTTCGTCGGCTTTATTGATGAAACGAAAAAATCCTGTTTCCATCCCTCCGGTAAGGATGATGAGAAGCAGGGCAGTCCATCCGTAGAGATTCGTGATGATGCCGTATTCGCCCGTGTCGGTCAATACTCGCGTGTACATGGGCACAAGCATCCAGTTCAGGAATCTTCCGATCATGCTGCTCAGCCCATAGATGGCGGTTTCTTTCGCCAGACGCTTCATCCCTCCCGCCATGCCGTTTATTGAAATAAATCACCGGAACGTCCGGCGATCGTTTTTCCCAGATGTTCGTAGGCGAGTGCCGTCACTTCGCGACCCCGAGGCGTACGTTTGAGGAATCCTTCCTGAATGAGGAATGGTTCGTAAACTTCTTCGAGTGTGCCCGGATCTTCGCTCAACGCCGTAGCGATAGTGGTTAAACCGACCGGGCCACCATGAAACTTTTCGATCAGGAGGTGGAGTATTTTATTGTCGATCTGATCAAGTCCGTAACGGTCGATATGCAAAGCTTCCAAGGCATAACACGCGATGGCTTTGTCGATCTTTCCGGTACCTTTTACCTGAGCAAAGTCGCGTACGCGTCGCAGCAAGGCATTGGCGATACGAGGCGTGCCGCGGCTGCGACTCGCGATCTCCCGTGCGGCATCAACGGCACAGCCGATGTTCAGGATGTTGGCACTGCGAAGGATAATCTTTGTGAGAGTCTCTGTATCGTAATATTCGAGGTGCAGATTAATGCCGAAACGAGCGCGAAGCGGCCCTGTCAGCAGACCGCTGCGTGTCGTTGCTCCGATAAGCGTGAACGGAGCAAGGTCGATCTGAATCGAGCGGGCGCTTGGCCCTTTGTCGATCAAGATATCAATCCGGTAATCTTCCATCGCTGAATAAAGATATTCCTCTACGATAGGGCTGAGCCGGTGAATCTCGTCAATGAAAAGCACATCGTTTTTTTCGAGGGAAGTAAGAAGGCCGGCCAAATCGCCCGGCTTGTCGAGTACCGGGCCGGATGTTACTTTAAAACCTACATCCAGCTCGTTGGAGATGATATTCGACAGCGTCGTTTTACCTAATCCGGGGGGGCCGTGTAACAGTACATGATCCAGCGCCTCCTGACGCATACGGGCAGCCGCTACGAAAACCTTTAAGTTCTCGACTACTTCGGGCTGACCGCTGAAACTCTCGAACGACAGCGGACGCAGAGCGTTCTCGTACTCACGCTCTGTCTCCGGTACTTTATTTCCGGCCTTATGTATGTCAAACTCATCTTCCATCGTCGGACACCTTCAATAGGCCTGCAAACTTACACAAAAAATGTGACTCTTATGCTACCCATCCGGAGAACGTGTTGGAATAACGTTCATTTTTGAAAGAAACAGCCTATGAGTCTATTTCGCCCCACCGTGATGAATTCTATAAAGAGACGATAATGAATATCTACGCCGCAGACCATTGGAGTATATAGAGGAATAGTTTTTACTTCTTACTGCAAGTAGCGGAGAATTAAATCCTAAGGGATGGAAGACGATTGGATACTTCTTTTTTATGTTTTAGTGGGATTGGATCAAAGTTTTGAGGGCGTGGATATATTTAACGAAAGGCATTACAAACAAAAAAAGAGATTTTCGGATTTTCCGAAAACCTCTTTTTTATTTCTTGATGGGTGAAAGATGGGACTCGAACCCACGACCCCCGGAACCACAATCCGATGCTCTAACCAGCTGAGCTACATTCACCATTTGTATTGCATGTTTAAAATGCGCTGCAAAGATAGTGATTTTTTTTGCATCTGCAAGCAATTGCTATTTGAATTTACGCCCTTTTATTATTTGATAGGAGAAACGCACGTCTCCCCCTCGCGTGGAAGGAAGAAGAACGTGCGTTTCAGTCAGAGAGTTACCCTTGTCCGGGGTTTTGCACCAGCTTGGTGTTTCGGTTTATTTCGTCTCGTTTGATGGGAGCGAAATACATCTTGTTATCCCATTTGCGTTTCTCGCGGAACGAGAGATCGCGCACGTAATAGTGGTAATCCCACGTATTTTCGTTGTAGATATACGGGCGCTTGGCCGTTTGGCCGTCTTTCAGACGCGCGAACACGATCATGCCGCACAAGGTTTTGTTGCCGCACTCTTCGCCGATCATCCAGCGACGGATATCATAGTATCGCGAGTCTTCCATGAAAAGCTCCGTGCGTCGTTCGTGGCGCACAAACTCGCGCATGGCTGCTTGATCGAAGGCTTTTTTGCGTACGTTAAGCGTCGCTTTGGTGTCGGGGCGTCCTATACGGGCGCGGAGCACGTCGAGGAAGGCGGCCGCTTCGTCGAGTTTGTTCAGCTCGACGCAGGCTTCGGCGGCAATGAGATACATCTCGGCCAGACGAATGTAGGGATAAGGACAGAGCTGCGGATAGTTGGCGGCATCGATCGAAGTATCGATCATTTTCTTTTCGTAATACGACGTCCACGATCCGTTCCAGTCTTCGATCGGTCCCTGACGCGTGTCACAGCCGTAGATTCCTTTGAACTTCACTTCTTTTCCGTCGGGCAGGTTGACCGTAACGTCTGTGCCGTCGCTTAGCTCGTACGTTCCGCATTGCAGATTTCCCAGAGGCGTGGGATCGAGGGCGTAGCCATCGGCCGCGCGCTTTCGTCCCCAAACGGCTCCGTCGTACCCGATGCAGGCATAGAAGCGCGGTTCGCGTCCGTTGTACGGATTGCCTGTCTGATGGTCGCCCACCTTCGTCAGCGCGTTATTAAGCGATCCGTCTTCCATCTCGAAATGCATCACGAAATCCTGCGTCGGTGTTGTCCCCGACCAGTTATGATAACCGTTAGGACCGTGTTGTAAATTCACTTGATTTGTTATTTTCGACGAAGCGAATTGTTTCGTGAAAATCAACTCGTCGTTATTTGTCGTCGCTATTTTGTGATATTTGTTCGCGATCTCGGCTACAGTCGGGGCGTTACAGTCGATTAGTTTGAACGCTTTGCTGTCTATCACCTTTTTCGCTGCTTCCAGCGCCTTCCGGTAGAGCGCTTCTCGATCTCCGTGATACCGGTTCACGTCAAGCTTGTTGATGACGCGGTCGGCGTAGAGTGGGCTGGCGATATGGAGGCAGACGCGCGCTTTGAGACCGACCGCCGCCCATTTCGTGGCGCGTCCGAGCGGAGCCGTAGCCGGCAGCGACGCAATGGCTTCGTCCAAGTCTTTGAGGATAAAGTCGAGGCAATCGCCGACGCTGCTGCGGGCTATCTGCATCTCTTCCGTCTTCGTGTAATCGCCGACGGTTTTATCGACAATCGGCACTCCGCCTATCCCCCGTACGAGGTTCGTGTACATGTATGCGCGCAGGAAACGCGTCTCGCCTTTCATTTGCTTCAGATCGAAACCCGGCTTCTCCGGAACTTTGTCGATATTCTCCAACACGAGGTTGGCGTAATAAATGCCCTTGTACGTCTGTGACCAATTGAACGGACAATTGCTTCTGCCGTACCATTGCAGATCGCTGGCGGAGCATGTCGCCTCGTTCACCGCGATTTGTCCGTAGTTATGCGTAAAATAAGCATCGTCCGTCAAGCCGTTGGTCGTATGCTCTCTGGCTGCGTCGATCACGTAGTCATAAATCGTATTGATCAGCGACTGCGTCGTTGCCGCGTCTTCGAATACCTGCTCTTCCAGATACTCCGTGGTCGGTTTGAGGTCCATAAAATCGGAGCATGAAGGCAGCGCGAATAACGCCGATGCAGCGATGATAAGGATGATATTCTTTCTTGTCTTCATAAATAATCATGTTTTAAAAAGTTGCAGAAATGCCGCAGTTGAAATACTTTCGCTGCGGATAGTAATCAAAACTGGACCTTGTGTTTTCCGGGTCTCCGGGCAGTCCGTCGATGGTAAAGAGATTTTGTCCGTTGGCGAAGATGCGGATCTTCGAGATGCCGTAACGCCTCATATCCGTGGGGATGGTATATCCGATCTCCATGTTTTTCAGACGAAGGTAATCGCTCGAACGAAGGAAGTAATCGTTCGCGTTCGAAATCCAGTACTGCCGTTCGCGTTCGTAGGTACGCGGATGTTCGGAAGTCGAGTTTTCGGGAGTCCATCGTTGATCATAATATTCTTTGAGGAAGTTCCCGACTGTCCCCGACCAGGTTTGTACATAGGTCTCGGCACCGAAGGCGGCCTGAAAGAGCATCGTCAAATCGAAATGGTTCCAATTCAGTCCGACGTTGAAACCGGTCACCAAACGCGGCGTCTGATTCTTATCGGAACGGACGCGGTCGTCGGCGTTGATTTTACCGTCTCGATTGTAATCGACGAATTTGAGGTCTCCCACTTGCGCTCCGGCCCAATGCGGGTAATTATCGAGTTCTTCTTGCGTGTTGAATACGCCGTCGGTCTTGTAATACAATCCGGCACGATCGATCAGGTTGGCTAATGTCCCGCTGGTGGGTACAGGTTTCCCGGTCGATTTCTGGTATTCGGGAATGCCCGGTGTCTCGTCCCAGAAAAGGATTTTGTTGCGGGCGTACGACATGTTCAGCCCCAGTTCGTATTCCACTTCGCCGATTTTATCGTTCCAACTGATCAAAGCGTCGAATCCTTTGTTCTCCATTTCGCCAAGATTCTCGAGCGGCAAGGTGATGCCGGCCGTTTCGGGCAGCGACGCGTTACGGGGAATCAACATATCGGTGCGTTTGTGGTAGAACAAGTCGCCTTCGATACTCAGACGGTTGTTCAGGAACTTCATTTCAGCTCCGATGTCCCACGTCGTACCGCGTTCCCAAGTAATATTCTTGTTGGGCGTGCGGATGGGATAGAGCTGTCGCTCTTCGTTTCCGTCGAAGATAACGCCGCTACCCTGAAATCCGAACGAGTTAAGGTATTGGATGGACCGGTCGGTATTACCGTCATTGTCGGTCAGGACATCGTTCCCTGTCTGCGAGACGGAAGCGCGGAGCTTGAGGTAATCCATAAATGTGACCCGCTCTTTCCACCAAGGCTCTTCGGAGATGCGCCAAGCCACCATGGCACCGGGGAAAAACCCGTAGCGTTTGTCCTTAGGGAAACGGTATGAGCCGTCATACCGCCAAACGAACTCGAACAGGTAACGTTCCAGATAATTGTACGACACACGTCCGAAATAATTCAGACGAGTCTCTTTCCACGAAAACCCTTCCGTTTCCTGATCCTTTACACTGCCGGCATTGATTTCTTCGAGCGTAGTAGACAAGAAGTACCTCCGGTAAGCCCGTAGCTGATCCATCTCTTTGCTTTGTCCTTCCACACCGACGGTCAGACCGATCGTATGATCGCCGAACGTGCGGTCGTAGCTCAATACCGCGTTCGTCAGCCAGTCGGTGTAATCCCGGTGAATCTGATTGAGCTGCGGGTCGCTGATCCACGCGTTGTACGGTTTCAGGCCTTCGCTGCTTTTAGTCACCCCGTCCCACGAATAGAGGCGCACCGGTTTGCGGAAATTCTTTTCGCTGTAGAAATGTTTGTCGTAAGCGCCGGAAGCCGTCAGTTTCAGCCCTTCGACCCACGGAAACTGAATGGTCAGCGTCGCGTTGTTCTGAATGTAGTAGTTCTTCTGTCGGTTATATCCGGCAGCATCGGTCGATGTCGCGGCGGGATTGTCACCATATTCGATATCGGGGCCAATCTCCCCGCTGGGCCAGTAGGCGTTCAGCGTCGGTTTGCTTCGGCGGATAGCCGAGAAGATACTTCCGGCCGATTTGGCGGGATATTGCGTGTATTCGTAACGCGAGGTGTTTCCATACGTTAAAGAAACGTATTTGCTCAGTTTGAAATCGAGGTTGGCGCGGATACTAAACTGGTCGTAACGGTTGGCCGAGTGTTTGTAAATGCCGTCTTCGCCGTTGGCAGCGAAATTGACATAATACTTCACCTTGTCTGTGCCGCCGCTGATGCCAACATCGCTTCGGTAGATCGGCGAAACGGATTTGATCACCGTTTTGTACCAGTCGGTATTCGGGAATCCCCACGGATCGCTTCCGTCTTTGAATTTGCGCAGCTCGTCGTCGGAATACGTTCCGGCGGTAATTTCGTTCAACATCGTGGCATATTCGAATGCGTTACACATTTGCGGAAGTTGCGTGGGGGAGGAGTAGCCGTAGCTCCCGTTGAACGTGACGATCGGCTTGCCTTCTTTGCCTCGTTTGGTGGTGATCAGGATGACTCCGTTGGCCGACCGCGAACCGTAAATCGCTCCTGCGGCGTCTTTCAAAACGGACATGCTTTCAATCTCATCGGGATTGATGCGGTTCAGTCCTCCCGAACGGTCGGGGATACCGTCGATTACAACGAGCGGTTCTTTGTTTCCGATTGAGTTGGTTCCGCGGATACGGATCGTCGTCGCTCCGCCTCCGGGCTCGTCCGATCGCTGAAAGCCGATCACTCCGGGCATACGTCCGAGCATACCGTTGGAAAGGTTCGTCGTCGGTGAAGTTCGGAGCTCTTCGCCCGTCACACTGGCTACGGCACCGGTAACCGTCACCTTCTTCTGCGTTCCGTACCCTACGACAACAACTTCTTCGAGTTTTTGCGTATCTTCTATTAACTGAACGTTGATAACGGACTGATTCCCGATCGTAATCTCTTGCGATCGGAAGCCGATAAAAGAGAATACGACAACCGAATTCTTGTTTGGCGCTTCCATCGTATAGTTACCTTCCATGTCCGTGATATTTCCGATGGTCGTTCCCTTGATGGAGACGTTGACACCGATCAGCGGATCGCCATTGATATCCGTCACGGTTCCCCTGATCGCAACTTGTGCAAACACAGCGGTAGACGAACATAACAGGATGAGTAATATCGCCCCGAAAGCTGTGAAGCGCTTGCTTCGATAAAATTTAGTTTGTTTCTTAAAAATCTTTTTCATGTTTTCCTTCTTATAAGGTTGTAATTATTGTTCTGTTTGCAGGCCGTTTTTTTCTCTGCGGCCACGACTGGCAGAGTCCGAAGAGAATTGCATTTATTCCATGTGCATAGGCAAAAAGATTTAACAATTATCTGTATACTAAAGTAAAGTCGCTATTTCTTCCTCATAACCTTCATTCATGGTATTTTTATACATGATAAACCGGCGTCAAAAATAAACAATCCCTAAGAAGATAACAATATTTAAGTGTTAAAAAAGAACCGAGGGCGATAAATGATTGACTTTCGAAACTACCCCGTGTAAAGCTATTTATTGTCGCTGACTGTTGCCTGACTTTGTTATAACGGTATTGAGAAATAGGGGTTGTTAGTATGTTTTTGTGTTTGCCAATTAGAGTATTGAATGAGGATGCCTGAACACCATTTTGACGCAGAAGGGAGCGCTTGCATTCGTAGGTTTGTTTGTTTTTAAACCGGTAATCTTAGCTGAATTCTTTACCCCAAATTACGCGATACACTGTTCGGCATTTACCATTAATCATGGACGTACGAATATACGACAATGATTACGTCA
>NZ_RQYN01000160.1 GCF_003860135.1 Tannerella forsythia | reverse complement strand
ATGGAAACATCCCCCCGCACAAGACGCTTACAAGCGATATTTTTCCAAATTCAACGCCAAGACCAATTTGGAAGTAGCTCGTCATTTCTTTGGTTGGTTTTTCAAGAGTTTGAACATCAACTATTTTACATTAGATGTTGATTCTTCAGTAATTACTCGTTATGGTCAGCAGGAAGGAGCCAAAAAGGATTACAATCCTAAGAAAAGAGGCAGAAAAAGCCATCATCCACTCATTGCATTTGTCAATGATATAAAAATGGTTGCCAATTTTTGGCTTCGTAGCGGAAATACGAATGCTTCCCATCATTTCATTGGTTTTTTGGAAGAGACTTTAGCCATGTTTGATGGCAAAAAAGTCGGTTTGGTACGACTTGACAGCGGTTTTTGCTAGAGGGAGATATATTTGACTGTTTGGAGGAAAAATCTTTACCTTACATTGTTGCAGCCCGATTTACACACCCCATTCAACACCTGATAGACAAACAGGATTTTTGGGTAAAAGTAGAT
>NZ_RQYN01000159.1 GCF_003860135.1 Tannerella forsythia | reverse complement strand
TCAAGGCTTCGTGCGCTTCGCTCGCCTGCGCGACGTTCGGAGGTCTAAAATCCGGAGAACTCACTTCGCTACGCTTCGTTCAAACAGCCCGGATTTTTACGCCCTCCTCCCTGCTCCGTCGGCTCACCGCCCGAGGCCAAACGACGAACGCCGAGGCGTTCGAGGCGGGATTCCTCCCTGCGTTCGGAATGACAGATTAATTGTTCGTTGTTAATTGTCAGTCAGCGTTCAGCCATTGGTATGCCGCGTAGGGGCGAACCTGTGTGTTCGCCCTTCGATGGCGTGGATATGAACATCCCCCCTGTCCCCCCTTCAAAGGGGGAATTTACATGGTACACGGTGTAGAGACGCAATTAATTGCGTCTCTACGGGGCGTCTCTACGGGGCATCGTCTTTTGTCATTCAGAGCGTCGAGCGATGAATCTCTTTCCTTTTTATGTCACTTTTGGCTTGACCCAAAAGTAACCAAAAGGTCAAGGCTTCGTGCGCTTCGCACGCCGTCGCTACGCTTG
>NZ_RQYN01000158.1 GCF_003860135.1 Tannerella forsythia | reverse complement strand
TTTATTTTCGGTTGGTTTTTCCGGAAGCATAAAATATATTTTGTGGCATAAGTTGATTTTATAAGGAACGACTACTTAGGACATAGTACCGAAAAGGGCGGGGGAGTTCTTTCAGTCGCAGCATAATCAGATGGGAGGTAAATGCTAAACATAAATGCGGATATTTTCTTGTTGAGGTGGTGGTAACGAAACCATCCCCAATCGGTCGCTCCTCTCTCGTCCCAAAAAGCAAGCCTTTTTCATTGATTGGAGAAACCGCTTGTTGGAGATTGTTTTTGTCGTCGTTGATTTCAGGTGAGCAGTTCAGATTAACCCAGATTCCGCAATAGAATAAATAAGCATGAATTTCATTCAGGCTTTCAGCCCTTGTATGCTCTTCGGGTGTTGAGTTATTGAAATGTGTATTTGTTGAGTTGTTGGCCGGCTGAACGGTGAAGGTTGATTGCTGTAAAAGCCCTGAAAGGGCGAGATCATTCAGCCCAATGCGAAGCGTTGGGGAAAAAGGCATCGTATT
>NZ_RQYN01000157.1 GCF_003860135.1 Tannerella forsythia | reverse complement strand
GATTCAGCGTCGATTGTTCGGTCGTGACACGGACGGTGCTGCCCGATGTCTTCTTATAATACAGTCCGCCGGCTTCGAAGTCGTAGGGAAGAGCCGGGCCCGGCGGCGCGCTTCCTTCTTCTACGATGGGGTTGAAATTCTTCCATACGGCGGCCGATGTATAGGCCGCTTTCTTTCCCGCGGGAACAGTCAGTTTCACCTCATGGAGCGGCACATCTTGAAACACGTCGGCGGCAATGGCAATCGGGGCATTCCATGCTACGACGACTTCTTTCAGCCCCGTACATTTCTCGAAAGCATGATCTTTGATTTTGGTGATGCTCTTGGCGAGGGTGACGGACGTTATGCCGCGGCATCCGCGAAAGACGACACTGCCGATGGCCGTTACCTGATACGTCCTTCCGCCGTGGCTCACCGTGGCGGGGACGGTCACGTGGCCCGAAGGCTTGTTTCCTTCCGACGCGTAATAGGCGCCCACGGAGTGATTCAGCGTCGATTGTTCGGTCGTGACACGGACG
>NZ_RQYN01000156.1 GCF_003860135.1 Tannerella forsythia | reverse complement strand
AGAGCAACGCTTCTGAAAGAGCAACGGACACCCCGCCCTGACGGGCACCCCTCTATAGAGGGGAAGCCGGTACACTCCTCTCCCCTCCTCTGGAGGGGTGGTCTGCAAGACCGGGGTGGCCCCCTTCCTCTGGAGGGGTGGTCTGCAAGACCGGGGTGGTCTCCCTTCCTCTGGAGGGGTGGTCTGCAAGACCGGGGTGGTCTCCCTTCCTTTGGAGGGGTGGTCTGCAAGACCGGGGTGGTTCCCTTCCTCTGGAGGGGTGGTCTCCCTGCAAAGGGTAAAAGACAGAACAATCGTAAAAGGACAGAACGTATGGTAACAACGCCATTGACCTACATTCATGGAGTTCCCGTATACAGAAGAGTAATCCGTAGATTACCCGCAAACGGTCGGCTGGCGCCTCGAGCAAAGGCTTTGAGGAAAGCCGGGATTTTATCGGAAATTCTTTTCTGGAAGCAGGTTCATAAAGGGCGGTTTCATGGTATTGATTTCGACCGGCAGCGAGTGATCGGGAATTATATTGTCGATTTC
>NZ_RQYN01000155.1 GCF_003860135.1 Tannerella forsythia | reverse complement strand
TTGTCTAAGAATGTCTGTACGGCTGTAATGATTTTTCTGCCTTTCTTGCCTGTAGTAATGAGTCCGACTTTGTTCCCAAACTCATACTGTTTGTGGGCCTTACCTTTGGCTATGCAGCGGGTAAAGGGTTTGTGCAGACTGTAAATTTTATCCTTGTCTTCTCGTTTTTGATTTACAACTTGTTTAAGAAGCGAGAACTCGTTTTCGTACAGTCTCTTCTGTTCTTCCTTCATTTTGCGGTCAAGCTCACGCAACAAGGCATTGGCAATTGTTTTCAACCGCCTTTTGGCTTTATTGGCTTTTTTGACACGCTTGGGATGTTTTCCGTTGTAAGTGTCGCGAACCAATTGTTTGCTTTCCCGGGTGTACCGCTGACGCTGGATGATTCCTTCTTTCTTAGCAATCTTATTGCATTGATCAATTACTTTCTTGCACAGCTTGGCATCCGTAGGAAAAGTGATGTGGTTTTCCTGCACGGTGGTGTCCGATAGGACAAACTTGGATTCTTTAGACACTTCTTTGCCGTGCAGACG
>NZ_RQYN01000154.1 GCF_003860135.1 Tannerella forsythia | reverse complement strand
TTGATTGTCGAGGGTGACGTCGATGGAGGCGGGCGCATCGCTGCCTTGGTATTGCAGGACACCGTAGTAGTTGACGTCAATTAATACATAGTATTCTTTTCCATCCTTATGGTAATTAAACGATACACTTCCTGCTTCACTAACGGTGATGGTATTGCCCGAGGCTACCCCTCCATTTACGCCTGAAGGATTACTTCCATTCGGAAAATTGATGGTAAATATAGCCCCGTTTTTTACAATAATTCGACTGAGTACATTAACCGGAGCCGTAATATCGTTGGAGTATAATTGACTGACGTCAACCGAACCACCGTTAATGCTTACTTCAGTCCCGTATGTAGCTGCTTTAAGGGGTTGACAGAAGGCGAGGGCTATGGCAAGTATGGCCCATAAAGAAAATCGTTTTTTTAGAGACATGATTGTTTAATTGTTAATTGTTAATTGTTATTCAGCATTCAGATACCACAAGTTGCACAAGTTATGACAAGTTGCACTAATTTAATTGTCAGTTGTCAATGGTTATTCTTTACTACTCT
>NZ_RQYN01000153.1 GCF_003860135.1 Tannerella forsythia | reverse complement strand
CAACCGAACCCGGTGATATCGCCATAGACGGTCATCGTGGTGCCGTCGGACGTAAAGTTTTGGTCGGGGCTCCAATGGCTTCCTGTGGCATTAACGGTTACATCGGTCGTGTTCGATCCGCTGACGACCCTGACGGGCGTACCGGCGGCCGCGGCCCGGAAGGCCAGCTGGATGGGCTGTCCGGATTGGACGGTCAGGGTGATGTAACGGCTCATGTTTATGTTTCCGGCCTGCTGCGTGACGTTCACCTCCTGCGTGACGCTGCCGGCGGTAAAGGTGACCTTGGCCGTGCGGGGTGCCGTGCCCGTATAGTTCGCGGCCGTAACGTTGACGGTCATATTGCCCGTACCGCTGCCGGTCGAGAGCGTAAGCCACGATTGATCCGAGGCGGCCGTCCATGCTCCGCTCGCGGTGACGGTGACCGGCTTCGTTTCGCCGGCGGCTACGAAGCTGAGCGTGGCCGGGCTGACGGCGAGCGCAGGGGGAGCTGACGCGCCCTGCTGCGTGACGTTCACCTCCTGCGTGACGCTGCCGGCGG
>NZ_RQYN01000152.1 GCF_003860135.1 Tannerella forsythia | reverse complement strand
GGTAAACTGGACGCGCGGAAGCGATAACGTCACGCCGCAAAACAAGCTGCGGTATCGACTGGAATGGAGGAAAAAGTCAGCAGGGGGAGGGTGGAGTAGTAGTGGTTCTTCTACCACCGATATGACCGGCTATCTCATTACCGGTCTCGAACCTAATACCGAGTATGAGCTGGATGTGATAGTCGTCGATGAAGCCGATAAAGGCAGCTGGTACGGCCAAAGAACGATCAAAACCAAAGCGGCGCCCGATACCCAAGATCCCACGCCGGGCAGCTACGGCACCATTACTTCTACCGCCAACAGCCTCACCGTTAGATGGACGCATGGCACCGACAACGTAACACCGCAAAGTGGTTTGAAGTATCGGATATTATGGAGGAAGAAATCGACTACGGGTTGGATAGCTTACGTGGCTCCGACGCTTGGAATGCTCAGCTATACGATAACGAACTTAACACCCGATACGGAATATGAATTCTTTGCCGTGATATTCGATGCCGCGGGTAATTCCAGTGCCTATCCGGTAAAAACGGCTCGGACTT
>NZ_RQYN01000151.1 GCF_003860135.1 Tannerella forsythia | reverse complement strand
TTTTTTTTGTGCCTGTTCATGATCATAGTTTTCCTAATGGTCTTCTTATTCTTTGGTAATCGCACCTCTATTGTTGTAATAGTTTTAGACAAGTTCAAAACTTTGTCTACACTTAGACTTATACGCTCCTGTTTCAGAATCCTTTCAAGCTCTTTATATACTTTTAAAGCCACGAAACAGATACAAACATGAGCTTCGATTCTGCGTTGTGTAAAATGGAACATGGGACGTACTTCTATCTTGGATTTTGTTATTCTAAAGGCTCTTTCTACATGCCAAAGATTATGATAAGCCAGGTAAACCTTGTCTGCCGGTATTGTTGTATTGGTAAGATAGCCTTTTAATCCATCCCATTGTTTATCTTCTTTTATCTTATCATAATTTATCTCAACTTTTACGTCTCCTTGCATTGTTAAAAACTTGTTGTACCCTCGTTTATTAACGTTATCCTTTGTGAGTGTACCTCTTTTGTAGGCTTTTTCCAAACGGTAAATACCTTTTTCCCTGTTATAAGCATCTTTTTTTGCCCTATCGTCTGTATA
>NZ_RQYN01000016.1 GCF_003860135.1 Tannerella forsythia | reverse complement strand
CTTTATGGATATGGTATACTACATAAACGGAGGAAGGAATTTCCATTACCCACTCAAATCAACATAGAGCCAGAATTATTTTCGGTGTTTCGTCTTTGGTAATTACTAAAAATGGTTCGCTTGTAATTGGTTGAATGATATTTTTGCCAAAACCATTGTAGACAAGCGAATGAATTGCCGTACCCGATGAGACGTGCGTTTGCAAATCTCTTGGGACTAACAATTCAGATTCTTTAAAGAACTCTTTTAATGATGATTGTACATACGGATTTTTGGAACTTCCACCAATAAATAAGACATAATCAATTTCGTCTTTGGAAAGCATAGCCTTTTTTAAAGCTGTTTGAATCGGACTGAATATAGTTACAAATTCTTCTTCAACATTTTTAGACTTGTATGGAAGTAATGCCGTTAATTTTAAAAACACTTTCATCACTTCGTTAAATTCCGCATAGGAAAGTTTAGGTTCTGTCAATGTCAAAAGTCCCTTTCTTGAATCAATTTCAATACGGTCCCCTACTGATACATAATCCTTACTGATTGCAGCAGTTGGTAATATGCGATTATTTGTTTGCAATGAAATGTTTTCGCATATCATAATTTTCAGTAACTCTGCGGCTTTAAGCAACTGATTAATAATTCTCTGTTTTTCTGGTGTTCTAAGATCTTCGTTTGCTCTTCCGCTTTCTTTGAGTAATTGCGGAAAAAGATACTCAATAGCTATCAGTCGGTCTATATCATCGCCACCAAGTTTTTCAAACTTTGAGATAGATAGATTTTTAGAGTAAATACCGTGTAAATCTTTTCCTAATTCAAGAATGGAAACATCACAAGTTCCTGCTCCAAAATCAAAAACCAATATTTTAGGATTGTCTCCATCAGGAATTGTCATAGTTTTTTTTTCTAAAGAAGATACTTGAACGTAACTTAGAAAAGCAGCATTGGGCTCGTCAATCAAAGATTGCTTGTTAATTGAAATTCCATTTTGTTCTAATGCATAAATCAGTTCTTTTCTTTGATTTGCTTCAAAAGAAGCTGGAATACTTACCGCATATTGAACATTAGGCGGCAAATTATTTATTCTAATATAACGATCAATTTGTGCTTTCAAATATTGAAAAAAAACTTTTGCTGCGTCTTTAGGATTCAAAATAGGGAAGTCGCTTTTTCTGTCAAGTTCACTGTTGTAGTATTTTGAGCCAAGGTCCTCACCTAACTCCATTTTAAATGAGTACCAGATGTTTACGCCTTTTTTGAGTTGATATTTCAAATCAGCCGCACCTTTTCCTACTAAAAGTTGTTGGTTATACCAAGCAATAACAGTAGGAATTTTTTCTGATGACATTATCGCACCATCATAAAGTTTTTGATTCAGCCAAATTGGCTGTGTTAAAATTTTCTTTATCGTCCCGTCAATAGTTGCAACTGAAACAACTGTCGTAGACGTTCCGAAATCAACACCAATAAATGTTGTATTAAAAATGTCTCTCACTGGTCTTACAACTTGAGAGTTTCTTAATGCTGGAAATAAACTCTGAATATTAATATCTGTCGCCATTATTATATCTGGTTCTTGTCAATACAGTTTGGTAGCCTGTCGGTCATATCTACTTTTATGGTAACACATAATAAATAGACACATTCCATCTGTCTCACACTGCTATTTTCGTTTATATAAATTGTATTGTTTTTGCAAAGTAAATAAATAAATAAATATGTATTACATATTGCTTTCTTAAAAAAAATAGTGCAATAAGTAAATCATATTATAGAAAGAGGCTTTAAAAAAACTATAAAAACAACTTGAATCAACCATATAAAAAAGATAACTATTAAATCTTACTTGGGTTACGTAAGTTTTTTCCTTAAAGTATTTGCTAAATATGATCCACAGGAAATACCGTTTAAGATAAACATTCGTCATCCCTTGTTTTATCATGCTGTTTACCATGTCAAGATGCTCGAATATCTCAAAAAGACCTTCCGTTTTTTGTCAGCAGGTCAATTTCCAGAGATTCCGAAGAATCGGTATCTTTGCGCGATCAAATAACAGACATGAGTGAAAAGGAAATTTTCGACGAGATGTTAGGAATGATACGGTTGCGTCGTCATCCGCGGGCACGCCGATATACGTTGCGAGTTGAGAACGGGCAGGTCGTCGGAACGTTGCCGGTACGCGGTAGCGAAGGCGAGATGCTGGCGTTTATCGATCAGCATCGCAAGAAGTTGCAGGAATTGCTCACACGCAATACGACACAACGGTTCGACGAACAAACAGACTGGCAGACGTCAACTTTTCGCCTGCGAATTTTCCGCTGTCCACGGACAGACTTTTATATGACCTTAAAAGAGGGCATACTCCATCTGGCCTGTCCGGAAGCCACAGACTTCGGAAGTGAATCGGTACAGAAAGTCTTACACGCGATGATTCGTCGTGCGCTTCGTCACGAGGCGCTTCGCGTGCTTCCTAAACGACTCGCGGCTCTGGCTGCACGTCACGGGTTTTCATACACCGGGGTGACGGTACGCGATATGAAGACACGTTGGGGCAGCTGCTCTTCGGAACGGCGTATCAGCCTGGCACTTTCGCTGATGGTGCTGCCGGAACACCTGATCGACTACGTCCTGCTGCACGAGCTGTGCCATACGGTCGAGATGAATCACGGCGAGCGGTTCTGGCAGTTGATGGACCGCGTCACGGACGGACAGACCCAAGCGTTGCGCAGAGAGTTGCGCAAGCACTCGATGTGGTAAAAACAGCAGTGTGTAAGAGGGTCTGCCCAAACATGGCGTTTGACACACCCTCTTAACAAGGCTGCCTCGAAAAAATAGGCATTTGATGAGACAGCCCCGACCCTGTTCCGGTCATTTTAAATGATACCGTCTTCGCGAGCTTGTTCTTCGCCCGACTGCGTAATCAGCTTATATCCTTTTCCGTGGATATTGATAATCTCGATTTCCGGATCATCTTTCAGCAATTTACGCAACTTCGTGATGTACACATCCATACTCCGGGCGTTGAAATAATTATCATCGACCCAAATCGTTTTCAGGGCGTAATTACGCTCCAGAATTTCGTTGGCATGTGCGCAGAGCAGACTCAACAGTTCGCATTCCTTCGTCGTAAGTTTCGTGATCTTCTCGCCGATGGTCAGCGTCTGTTTTTGCGTGTCGAACATAAAGTTACCCAGTCTGTAGAAAGGTACGTCCTTCATCTTCTTGCCTTTCACGCGGCGCAGAATCGCTTCGATACGCAGCAGCAACTCTTCCATGCTGAACGGTTTGGTCAAATAATCGTCCGCTCCGATCTTAAACCCTTCGAGGATATCTTCCTTCATCGTTTTTGCAGTCAGGAAGATAATCGGGATATCGGGATTAATGGAACGTATTTCCTGAGCCAGCGTGAAGCCGTCTTTCTTCGGCATCATCACATCCAGCACGCACAAGTCGTAAGATCCTGTCGTAAAGCCTTTATAACCGGCTTCTCCGTCGGAGAACAAGTCGGTAATATAACCTTTGGCCTGCAAGTATTCTCTTAGCAGCATTCCTAAATTTTCATCGTCTTCGCAAAAGAAGATTTTCAATTTTTCGTCCATAATTTCTGATTTTTAATGTTTAGTTTTTAATGAGTGGCAATGTTATAATAAATCGTGTTCCTGATTCCTGTTGTTGTTCGGCACGGATCGTTCCGCCATGATCCTCGACCATCTTGCGCACGTAGGCCAGCCCCAATCCGAAGCCTTTCACATCGTGCACATTCCCGGTGGGCACACGGTAGAAGCGGTCAAATATCTTTTTCAGATGTTCCTTTTTGATGCCGATGCCATTATCTTCGATCGAGATAATCAGTTTACCGTTTTCGCTACGTGTGCGCGCCATGAGTTCCAATGGCACTTCCTTGCGGCGGTACTTGACGGCATTATCGAGCAGGTTGAACAAGACGTTCGTGATATGCATCTCGTCGATATAAACGGACGAATCTTCAGCCTGTAAATCCACGTCGATCGTCCCGCCGTACTTCTCCACTTTCAGAGCAAAGGTGCTGACAATCCCGACCAGCAAATCATTGGCATCAATTTCTTTCAGTTTCAACGTCGCCTTCTGTTTTTCGAACAGCGACATTTGGAGCACCTTTTCTACGAGAAAGCCAAGGCGCTTCGTTTCATCGTTAATGACCCCCGAAATATGTTTGAAGACATCGGGGCTTTTCGTAATATCCGTATCACGCAGCATCTGTGCGGCCAGTGAAATCGTCGATACCGGCGTCTTCAGCTCGTGCGTCATATTGTTCACAAAATCATTCTTCATCTCCGACAGCCTCTTCTGACGGAAAATAATGTAGATCGTTGTAATGAACGTCACCAGCAAAATAAACGAGAACAGCACGGATGGCACGAGGAATGTCACAGAACTCGATATATAATCCCTCTTCGTCGGAAAATAAATCTTAAGATAATTCCATTTCGACGGCGGATCGTTCGGGAATAACACATGGGTGACCACATCGGCAGTCTTCGGCGGTTTATCATACGCTTCGTTCTGATAGATGGTCACGCCATCCTTGTTGACCACCGAAAAAATATACGGAATGTTCAGCCCGCTGCTGATCAGTTCAGACTTGATGTAATTGTTCAACACCTTGAAATCAACTCGTTCATCGATAGGCTTCAGGTTCGGCGTATAAATCATACTGTACAGCACATCATCAATCACACCCGCCTGATATTCATACCGTTTCAATAGTTTCTTCTGCTGCTCTTCGGATGCGCGGATAATCGTATTCTTCGAAGGTACCGAAGTCGTTGCGCTGAAACGATTGAGTTCGATATGCTGAATGCTGCCATTGGCATTTTGCACATGTAACTGGTAACTTTCGCTCTGCGTAATCTTCTGATTGATCTCCATCTGATTGGGAGGACTTTTATACATGAAGCTGTTCCCACCGGACTTGATGTCTTCTTCCAGATACCGATAGACCTCATCCCGTTCGATACTGCCGGACACTTTTTCCAAACAGCGACGTACCGTAGTGTCGAACTGTTCGTTGCTCGTCTTCATGATGATACTGATATAGCTGACCTGCAAATAAAGCAGGCCTGCAAATGCAAATCCCATGACGGTCGCAAGCATCCAAATCGTTGACTTCTTCATTGTCTTTTGCTTCTCCTCTTTTAATGATAACAAATAACGTGCATTTTAGTTTAATATTCACGCAAAAAAGGTGAAAAATATAGCGTTCAACCGTTAATAATAATTAGTAAGATAAATCAAAATGGCTTATTCTCCTCCATTAGAAAGAATATAACCCTTTCTCTGTCAATAACTAAACAGTATTTCCATACATCCATCTAATTGTTAAAATCGAGGCCAAAGAATACTCGATTCTCCGGCCTCTCAATCATTTTAGTGTGTCTATTTTTCCTGTTTCAAACGCCCCGATATGCCAAGGGGACAGAAATCAGTGTGCTTCAATCCATCGACGGGCATTCACAAAAGCCTCGATCCATGGTGTCACGTCGTCGCCGAGGCGGTCGGCGGGATAATATCCGCATTGCCACGGGAAGATAGAGCGTTCGGGATGAGGCATCATGGCGAGATGGCGGCCATCGGCCGAGCAAACGCCGGCAACGGCCCACGGCGAACCGTTCGGATTGGCCGGATAACCATCGTAGCTGTACTTCGCCACAATGTGGTATTGTTTTTCGTCGTACGGAAATTCGAACCGACCTTCGCCGTGCGCAATCCAGACACCAAGCTTCGTGCCCGATAGCGAGCCGAGCATGATGGAATGATTCTTCGGAATATCTATCCCTACAAATCCCGATTCGAATTTATGGGAACGGTTATGCCTCATCTTATGCTTCTCTTCGTGTTCGGGATAGAGCAGTCCCAATTCGGCCATCAGCTGACAGCCGTTGCAGATGCCGAGGCTCATCGTGTCTTCGCGTGCGTAAAAGCGATCGATGGCCTGCTTGGCCTTCTCATTATAAAGAATACCGGCAGCCCACCCTTTGGCCGAACCGAGTACATCGGAGTTGGAGAATCCGCCGCAGAAGACGATGAAGTTCACATCTTCGAGCGTCTCACGCCCCGAAGCGAGGTCGGTCAGATGCACATCCTTCACATCGAAACCGGCCAGATAGAGCGTGTAAGCCATTTCGCGTTCCCCGTTTGTACCCTTGTCGCGCAGGATGGCCGCACGAACACCGCTCCGCTTGCGACGGTCGGCCGTCAGTTTGTACGACGCGAGCGTCCCTGCAAAATCTTTGTGAAACTTGTATTTGAGCGGTTGCATCTTGTAGTTCTCGTACCGGTTGCCGGCGCATTCGCGCCCGCTCTGCTGCATATCGAGCAGATACGATGACTTGTACCAGACATCGCGCATATAATCCACACCGAAATGATAAGTCGCATCATTTTTCGTCACGATGAGGTGCCGTTCGTCTGTCGGCCGTGCAATACGTGCGAATCCGATACCGGCCGCACGCATCTGTTTCTCGAAGACGCTCTTCTCTTTCACCTGAACGAGGATACCCGGATTCTCGGCAAACAGGATTTTAACGATATCTTCTTCGGCTATGGCGTTCAAATCCACTTCCAGACCGCCTTCGACATTGGCGAAACACATTTCGAGCAAAGCGGTGATCATACCGCCTGCCGAAATATCATGTCCGGCAAGTATCAATCCCTTGTTGATCGCTTCTTGTACGGTATGGAATGCGTCGCGGAAATAATCGTAATCTTTGACTGTCGGCGCCTCACTGCCCACCTTGCCGAGTGACTGTGCGAAAGCCGATCCGCCGAGGTGAAGAGCATCGAACGAAAAATCGATATAATATATATAGGTATGTTTGTCGCGAACAAGTACAGGCGAAACGATCTTGCGGATGTCGCTCACTTCACCCGCGGCCGAGATAATCACAGTGCCGGGTGAAAAGACTTTGTCGGTACCGTATTTCTGGGTCATCGAAAGCGAGTCCTTGCCGGTCGGGATGTTGATACCGAGTGCGCAGGCAAAATTCGATGCCGCTTCAACGGCCTTATACAACCGCGCGTCCTCGCCCTTGTTCCGGCAGGGCCACATCCAGTTGGCGCTTAACGAGACACTGGTAAGCCCATCGACCAGTGGAGCAAAGACAATATTCGTCAGTGCTTCGGCGATAGCCATCACCGATCCGGCGGCCGGGTCGATCAACGCGACTTGCGGAGCGTGGCCGATGGAGGTGGCCATACCGGCCTTACCCCGATAGTCGAGCGCCACGGCGCCAAGGTCGCTGAGCGGTAGCTGCAACTCACCCAGACACTGTTGGCGAGCGATCTTACCCGTCACACTGCGGTCGACCTTGTTCGTTAGCCAGTCTTTGCAGGCTACGGCTTCGAGCTGGAGCACATTTTCGAGGTAGCGATGCAAATCGGCTTCCTTATATTTGACAGGGGAATATGCTTCGTCGACCGTTTGATCTTCCATGATGGTCCGCGGTGGCTTACCGAACATGTACTCGAGTTTGATATCGATGGGACGTACGCCGTCCTGCTGTTCGAAAACAAATTTCATATCATCCGTCGTTTGACCAACAACGTACATCGGTGCGCGTTCACGTTCAGCGATACGTCGCACACGCTCGACGTCTTTTTCTTTCATCAATAGCCCCATACGCTCTTGACTCTCGTTGCCGATAATCTCCTTCGCCGAAAGTGTCGGGTCGCCGACAGGGAGTTTCGACATGTCGATATGTCCGCCGGTAGCTTCGACAAGCTCGGACAGACAGTTCAGGTGCCCCCCCGCTCCATGATCGTGGATCGAGATAATGGGATTACTTTCGGATTCCGCAATCGCACGGATCACGTTGGCCGCCCGTTTCTGCATCTCCGGATTGGCACGTTGCACGGCATTCAGCTCGATGCCACTCGTATATTGTCCCGTATCAACCGATGAGACGGCGCCGCCACCCATACCGATGCGGTAGTTATCACCTCCGAGAATCACCACTTTCTCCTTCGGCTTCGGTTCACCTTTGAGGGCATCGCGTTTGTTCGCGTAGCCCACGCCTCCGGCCAGCATGATGACTTTGTCGTACGCATATTTCTTCTCGTTCTCGGTGTGCTCGAAAGTGAGCAGCGATCCGCAGATCAGCGGTTGTCCGAACTTATTTCCGAAATCGGAAGCGCCGTTCGAGGCTTTGATCAGGATTTGTTCGGGCGACTGGTACAACCATCGACGCGGATCGAGTATTTTCTCCCACGAGCGATTTTCTTCGGTGCGGGGGTACGCAGTCATATACACGGCCGTTCCTGCGATGGGAAGAGAAGCCTTGCCTCCGCCCAAACGATCGCGAATCTCGCCTCCCGTACCCGTAGCGGCACCGTTAAACGGCTCTACGGTTGTCGGGAAATTATGTGTTTCGGCCTTGAGCGACAACACGGTGTCGATTTTCTTAACCGAAAAGTAGTCGGGTTTATCGGCAGACAGAGGAGCGAACTGTTCGACCGTCGGGCCGGCGTTGAAGGCCACATTGTCTTTGTAGGCTGAAACCAGCTTGTTCGGGTTCTCGGCCGATGTTTTTTTGATCAGACTAAAGAGGGAATGCTCTTTTTCTTCGCCGTCGATCACGAAGGTGCCACCGAAGATTTTATGTCGGCAATGCTCCGAATTCACCTGCGAAAATCCAAACACTTCGCTGTCGGTCAATTTACGTTTCAGTTTTTGGCTGACTTCGTTGAGGTAGCTCACTTCGTCGGTGCTCAGCGCAAGTCCTTCCTGTTCGTCATAGGCCGCAATATCGTCGATATACACAATCGGATCGGGCGTCCGGTCGATCGTGAACAGTTGCTGGTCAAGGTTTTCATAGACATGTTGCAACATCGGGTCATGTTCCTTTTCCGGCGACAAGGGAATATATTCTTCGATACGCGAAATTCCTTCCAAGCCCATGTTCTGCGTGATTTCGACCGCATTCGTGCTCCACGGCGTGATCATCTCACGACGCGGCCCGACAAATCGTCCCTTAACCACATTCGCCTCTACCGGAGTGGCGCCGCTGAACAGCCAGATTAATTTTTCGATATCGTTCTTCGAAAAGGCATGGGAACTCTCTACTGCTAAGACGGTTTTGTCCGACGATTGAAAAAACTGAATCATATATAATTCCTTATGGTTATTGATTATTTAAATGCGCATCAAAGATAGAAAAAAAAACGGTTCGTTCGAACAAATGGCGAGACGAAGATGTGGGAATAAAAGTCAACTCTTCTTCTGCGGCCGTTGCCCCATGGAGATTTTAGACGGATCATTCGCCCCGACCGGCCCCGATTATACCATCGGCTGTTCTTGTTTTACCGTTTGCCTTAAACGCAAACAAGGTCTTACGGAGGTGCCGTAAAACCTTGTTAAGAACCTTTTTGTATGCTGTGACCCCGGAGAGGCTCGAACTCTCGACCCAATGATTAAGAGTCATTTGCTCTACCAACTGAGCTACGGAGTCATACAATGATAAAGTCTTATCTGACTTAGCGAGTGCAAAAGTAGAAGTTATTTTGTTTTCTGCAAACCTTTTTGTCTCTTTTTTTTGAAGAAAAACACCCAATCATCTGTCTTCTAAAAACTTTTTACGTACGAGCAGTCAAACGCTATCTTCGGCATGAAAAGTTTTCATGAGTCGGTTTTTCGCTTCTTTCTTTTTTTCGTATGATCGGAAGCATCCACGCGTGAACTCAGGCCGTATTTGCGACAATATTCGTTAATGATTTCCAGAAAACGATCGCCGTATTTCTGCGTCTTCACTTTTCCGAACCCTTTGATACACATCAATTCCTCAGGTGTTTGAGGACGCATGTTACATAGTTCGATCAATGTTTTCGTAGCGGCTACGAGATAAGCCGGCGCACCCGTTTCTTCGCACAGCTCTTTTCGTAAGGCAGCCAGCAGGCCGAATAATTCCTGATGCTCCGTTTCCGTCTTCAACTCTTTATGGGCTGCCGCATACGCATTGATGGAGCCGGAAGGAGCGGTAAATGTAGCTTTCAGTTCGAAGTAGCGGGCTATGGAAAACCCATCGCATATCCCGCCCATCAGATGCTTTTTATAAGCCAGACGAGTGAGAATCGTCGTGAGGGCATCGTTATAGTCACGTGCCGACGCACGGCTGTCGGTACGGGCGGGCGATTTCTCTCCGTCGGCGATGAGCGACGTCAGATGCGTAACGAAATAATCCGAGGCGGCTCTGATGCGCTCGTTTGTCCGTTGAGTATCGGAAGTGTGAAGAAGGTATTGCAATTGTTTACGGAATGAGGCCGTGACTTGATTCAGTCGGTCGGTCTGATCCATCATCCGGCTGATAAAAGGAAGCGTTTCGTCATTGAAGGCGCTCTTCTCGTTGACGGTTTGTTCGTAAAGTCTGCGCATTTCATAAAGAATATCGTTGAAATTGAAGATATCAAACAATACTTGTTCGTTATAACGTTCTTTAAATACTGTGATTTGCGCTTCCAACTCGCGGGTCGAAGGTTTTTGTTGAACATAGCGGATGATGTGTCTGTCGACCTGCAAAGCCTGGGTGTTGATAGTCGAAGAGAGGACAATGCCTTCGAGCGAGCGACAGCGACTGAGCGCCACATAGACCTGTCCCGGAGCAAACGCGGCCTGCGCATCGATGACGACCCGATCGAACGTAAGTCCCTGACTTTTATGAATCGTAATAGCCCAGGCCAGTCGCAGCGGATATTGCGTATAGCTGCCGAGCTTATGCTCCTCGATCTGGTTCGTCTCTTTGTTGACGGTGTAATGAATATTTTGCCATGTCTCCCGCTTGACCTCGATCGGTTCATCGTCGTGGTCACCATTTACCCGGATATGCTCTTCATCGATATCGATAACGATCCCGATTTTTCCGTTGTAATAGCGGCGTGGCGTTTCCAGATCATTGGCGATGAACATCACGCGTGCTCCTTTCTTTAACGTCAATCGTTCATCGTTCGGAAAACTTTTTTCCGGGAAATCGCCCTGTACTTGCGCATCAAAATGAAAACTTTCATTGTCGATTTTGTCCAATTCTTCGTAATTGATACGGTCTGCCTTGGCATTGTGCGTCGTAAGCGTAATGTAGCCGTCTTCGTTCGAGGGTCGGAAGTCGGGGATGTAGCGGCTGTTAAGCGATCGTTCGCCGGCTTCTGTCAGGCAGTTATTGCGCACTTCGTTCAGCAGAGAGATGAACTGTTCGTTCGTCTGTCGGAAGATACGATCCAGCTCGATGAAAACGGGTGGCTGCTGCTGAACAACCTTGCTCTGAAAGAAATAAGGCCCTTCGTAGAACTGTGAGAGCAGTTGCCATTCTTCGTCCGGCACGACCGGAGAGAGTTGGTACATGTCGCCGATATAAACGACTTGTACGCCGCCGAACGGTTCGTTGGCACGATAACGAAAATGGCGCAACATGGCATCGACCGCATCGAGCAGATCGGCACGTACCATACTGATTTCGTCGATGACGAGTAGTTCCAGTTCTTGCAGTACTTTTCGGCGGACAGTCGTAAGTTTACTTTTCGCAATCAGGTTTTTCCGTCCCTGCGGGATCGGGGCGAACGGAGTGAAGGGCAGTTGAAAGAACGAATGGATTGTGACGCCTCCGGCATTGATCGCCGCAACCCCCGTAGGGGCAATGACGGCCATCTGCTTCTGCGTATGCTCGCGGAGATGCTTCAGGAAAGTAGTCTTGCCTGTCCCGGCCTTGCCGGTCAGAAAGACGGGACAAGCCGTATGCTCGATGAACTCTTCAGCTAAGGCGTAAATGTCGACAGACGGTGTCTGGGTCATTGCTTCCAATCGTATTTCTTCCTGTTGTCAATCCATTCACCAGTCTTTTCACCATCTTTATAAGTACCTTTCAGACGTATTTTGTCCTTTTTTTTACCTTCGGTATACACCTCGGAATAAGGCCCATGCAATTTTCCGTTCCGATAATTCGAATATTTTACATAGTTCCCGATATTACTCATAATATGTTGTTCTTGTTTTCCTTCGAGAACTCCGTCTTTATAAAACATGTCACGAAGTATTTTACCTGTCTGCCATTCATATTTACGATCAATCCCGTCTTCTATGCTCATTTTGTATCCTTTTTCAGATTGTAGGGAACCGTCAACATAGTACGTTTTCCGAATACCGTTCAACTTGCCTTCGGTGTATGGACTTTCTTCTTTTACCTGCTTACTGTCTGAAAAATAGATTTTATAGACTCCAATTTTACGTCCTTCGGAATACGTTCCTTCTTCGACCATTTTATTATACTTGAAACGCTGAAAACCGCCATGATACATGCCGTCTTTAAATTCAGCCAAGATATACTCCGATCGATAACCATCAATAATGCGATGCTTTCCCTCAAGAGGCTTCTTACTCTCGTTGTCTTCGCGAAACAGAAAACGCCCGTCGCCATAATTGAGCACGGTAATTTCTTCTACCTGATAAACTGCTTCCTGAGCCGTAAGCATCGGCAATAAGATATTGCATAGAAATGCGGAAAATAAGATACGTCGTTTCATGATGTTTTTTTATTTAATTTTAATGTTATGATTCATTCATCTTCATTCGTTCATCCGATTGTATTTTTACGTTGCAAAAGTACATAAAAAGCTCAACCTCCTATCTTTGTCAGCATAAAAAACGCCGTATCCCGGCAGTAGGGTTAAAAGCCTGAATTAATTAGCGTTCAGCATACTGTTTTTAACTGTCAGCTTTAACCACAAGTATCACAAGCCTTTGTTGGATATGCGAATGGCGCGAATCAACGCAAATGGAACTTTGTAAATATGTGTCATATCTTGAATTTTGTTTAAGCTAAAACATATCCTGCAATAAGACTACGCTAATCTTGCGAGGCGCAAACCGATATATGACTATCGGTTAATGACGATCTTCTGGCTGTAGACTTCGCCACTTGCAGTACGTACTGTGACCAGATAAATATCGGATGGAATATCTGCGACATCCAGTTTATCGGCATGGTCGGCGGCGCGAAGCAGATATCCTCCGAACGAGTAGAGACTTATCCGGCTGATTTTTTCTGCACATCGAACGACGACCACTCCATCATGCAAACGAATCTCGCACGGAGCGACAGTTCCGATCTTCTCGTTGGCCGACAATCCGGGCTCCCGCAGATAGAGATGAAAGCCATGAGGTTGTAGCAGCACTTCCCGGTTTTTATCAGTCGCTCCAATCTCCAGAAATGCTTCGGTGTCACTGAAAATGTTTTTCCATTTTCCGGTCGTTGGGAACTGTGCCGGGATAGATAAGGGCTTATCGGTGAAATTACCTAACAACAGCAAATCGGCCCCTGCATGTTGCAGTGCGATACGCCGGCCGTTCTCCCAGTCCGACGTCTCGGTATTCATCATCTCTGAGGTGGGTGAAGCAAACAGCCCGGGGTGTTTCTTGCGCAAAGCGAGCAGCTTGGCATATGTGTCGAACAGATTATGACGGTGCGTATCTTCATAATAGTCCCACCGTACCGGCTTACGTCCCGTACGGCCATTTTCCTCGATCGAATAATCGTAGCCCAACTCACCGAATTGCCAAATCATCTTCGGGCCGGGCGTGCACAGCAGAAATGCGGCATTGAGCGCCGCCCGACGTAGTCTCGTCGCCTCGTCGCTCTTGACCGGCGGGATACCCCACGTTTTTGCTTTGTACATCGTGCGCTCTTCGTCGTGACTTTCCTGATACGTCATCAGGCGATGTTCTTTCCAGCCTCGTGAGGTCGCGCTGCCGCCTTTCAGACCGCTTCCGTCTTTGTATCCCATCGCGGATTGGCAATAGGCATGATTCATATTATTCCAAAGCAGCATTCCGTTGTCGGCCAATTCTTTCTCTTCTTTGTTTTCGCAGAAATGTTCGAGGATCGTGTACGCTTTCGGATTGATTTTTTGAATATGCGCATGGTAATCTTTCAGAATCGCAATACGCGACGCGTCATAACGGGAAGCCGTCGACTCGGTCGATTTCGTTTGCGTAAATCCTTTCGTCAGATCGAACCGGAAACCATCGACCCGATAGACCGTCAACCAGTGGCTCAATACCCGTTTAAAGAAATTACGGGTGCCGGAATATTCGTGATTGAAGTCGGAGAACACGTTGTAAGGGTGCGGTGCATCGACGTTGAACCATGGATTGTCCGCGGCCGGCTTCCCGGTCGTACCATCCCAGTAGAGACGTGCGAAAGGATGCGAGAGCGTCGCATGATTAAAGACGACATCAAGGATGACCGACATGCCCCGTGCGTGAGCCTCATCGATGAAGCGTTTGTAGTCGTTGGGGGTACCGTAGGCCTTGTCGGGCGCAAAATAGAACGAGGGATTATACCCCCAACTGTCGTTTCCTTCGAATTCCTGCACAGGCATCAGCTCGATGGCATTCACGCCCATGGCTTTCAGGTAATCCAGTTTGTCGATGGCCGCTGTGATCGTACCTTCTTTCGTGAAATCGCGAATGAGCAACTCATAGACTACCAGCCGGTCGGCAGCCGTCGGTTCGAATTCGCTCGTTTGCCATTGATACAGCTCTGCTCCGGTACGCATCACCGCGACGATGCCTTCCGTCTGCATCGGATAAGGTTTCAGGCCGGGATAGACGGACGCGGGAATGGCACGGTCATTCCACGGATCGAGTATCTTCTCGGCATAAGCATCCGCAATCTTGAATGCATTATCAATAAGATATTGGAACGCATATTCTTCACCTTTCTTCAGTCCCTGGACCGTTCTCCACCAATGATCGCCGTCACGGTACATCTGCCAGTCGTTACTCTTTGTCCAGTTGTTGAAGTCGCCCAAGAGATGCACATGCTGCTTGCCGGGCGCATAGAGCGAAAGCACGACAGAGCCGTCTTCACGATACGTTATTCCGTCTGTTATCCCCTCCGGACGCGGCTTACGTTCGGGTGCAGCAGGAACAAACGCTTGCTCGTTCAGCGTCACAAAGATATCGGTATTGCCTTCTCCTTTTCCTTCCTTCTGCTTGTCACCGCTGCGGAAAACGAAAGCAAGTTTAAGAATCTTCTCGTCCGTCGGCACACCGTAATACGTCCGAATATTGGGTGAAAGGGTCAGTTGCCAGCGGTCGCCACCCAACGAAGTAAGTTTGTATTTTTCCTGATTGTCTCCCCACGAAGGAGCATACTTCCAGTCGCTTCCGCTTGTGCTCTTGTTCGTTATCACACCTGTATGCGCATAAACCGGACCGGCATATCCTTTCAGGCCGCCATTTCCTTTCGATGCGTCGAAAATGATTTTCACCGTTCCGGCCTCCGTCACTATCGCCGGATCGGTCGTCACCTGCGCCATCGCTACGAACGATGTCAGGAGAAGTAAGAATAAAGAAATAGACCGTTTCATCATATAAAAATTAATGGGTTCTAAAGTGTTATCAATAGGACAAAAATACAATTTTTTTCTCCGGTTCTCTACGGATGATGATACGGCTCACCGCGGAGAATCGTCATTGCTCGATAAAGTTGTTCGACAAATATCGGACGAATCATTTGATGCGAAAATGTCATCTTACTAAGCGATAAACGCTCGGATGCCATCTGATACACCTCATCGCTGAAACCATACGGTCCGCCGATGATAAAAACAAGACGCCTCGATACGATTTGTATTTTCTTTTCTAAATAAGCTGCAAACTCCATGGATGTGTATTCTTTTCCTTGTTCGTCCAACAACACGCACCAATCACCTGCTTGCAATGCTTTTCGTATTAAAACACCTTCCTGGGCTTTTTGTTCAGCTTTCGTCAGATTTTTTGTATTTTTTATATCCGGGAGCACTTGCAATTCAAAGGGGATATAATGCTGCAAGCGCCGCTGATACTCTGTTAGAGCATCTTTCCAATAGGAAGCATCCGTTTTACCGACTGTTAGAAGTATAATATTCATCTGATTCTAATTTGACCGAGTAAAGATAAGACATATTTTTTACTGTAGAGCCATAAAAAGAACAGTTAATTGCAATTTGTTGATAAAAAGTGATCTAAATTTATTTTGGGAGCGTTTTTTTCATTTTTAACGCCCGACTTTGAAAATAATAGATACTTTTGTAATTAAGAATATTAAAGTAAGGAGGAAACAGCAATGAGAAAATTGATTTTTATATTCGTATGCGCTCTCTCTGTTTTGAGTATGCAAGCTGTAGACATTACGCTGGTATCTAATGCGTTTAAGAATGGTGATGCCACAATGTTAGCTAATAATATGAACTCGGAAGTAGATATTGCAGTCCCGAATGTTGCGCAAAAAGGTAGCGCGGCTGACGCAACGGCCGTTCTTACTCAGTTCTTTCAATCCAATAAACCGTCGGGATTTACCGTCGCGCATCATGCCGATAAAAACGACAGCGGGTTTATAGTCGGGAAATTGCAGACATCGACGAAAGAATTTCGTGTAAATATTACGTATATAGTGAAAGAGGGTAAACCGCTCATTCATTCGATACGTATCGAATGAGTGCAGAAGATGGTGTCCCTTCATGACAGGATTATTCAAATGAAAAGTATAGACCAACTGATTGACGAACTGATTACGCTCGCCTTCGCCGAAGACATCGGCGATGGCGACCATACGACCTTATGTTGCATCCCGTCGACCGAGATGGGGAAGAGCCGGCTGATTATCAAAGAACCCGGCGTGTTGGCCGGTGTAGATATGGCGCAACGTATTTTCAGGCATTTCGACCCCGATATGCGAATGGAGGTTTTTATTTGCGACGGGGCCGAGGTGAATGAGGGAGACATCGCGTTTACGGTCGAAGGTAAGGTGCAGTCTCTTCTGCAAACGGAGCGACTGGTACTGAACGTGATGCAACGTATGAGCGGCATCGCAACGACGACACGCCGATACGTGAAAGCCCTCGAAGGAACAAAGACACGGGTGCTGGATACGCGTAAAACAACACCGGGCATGCGCATGCTTGAAAAGGAGGCGGTACGCATCGGCGGGGGAGTCAATCATCGCATCGGGCTGTTCGATATGATTCTGCTGAAAGATAATCATGTCGATTTCGCCGGAGGAATTGAGCAGGCCATTACACGGGCACAAAACTATTTGAAAGAAAAAGGAAAACAACTCAAGATCGAGATCGAAGTCCGCAATTTCAAAGAGCTGGATGAAGTGATGAAAGTCGGGGGAGTAGACCGCATCATGCTCGATAATTTCAGTCCGTCGGATGCCCGTGAGGCTGTACAGCGTATCGGAGGGCGTTATGAGACGGAATCATCGGGTGGGATTACGTTCGATACGCTACGCGATTATGCCGAATGTGGAGTCGACTATATCTCGGTAGGAGCTCTGACTCATTCGGTCAAAAGTCTTGACATGAGTCTTAAAGCCTTGTAGATAGGGGGGGACGGAATGTGATATGCGAAAATATTTTCTTCTCTTTTTCTGCTGGGGGCTATGTCTTTCAGCTGTTTTTTCACAGGCGCAAAGTTTAAAGGGAACGATTTCCGACGCTGAGGGACGACCAGTCTCGTACGCAACAATTTATATTCGTGAGGCTGCATTAGGCATTGTCGCCAATGAGCAAGGTGAGTTTGTGTCGCATCTGGAACAAGGACGTTATGTCGGGGAATTTTCGGCTCTCGGATATGAGAAACAAGTCCTTCCGTTTACGATTTCCGACTCCGAAACGACCTTGCAAATAACGTTGCAGCAGAAAGCGTATTCGCTGCGCGAAGTCGTTGTCGATGGGAGAGGGGAAGATCCCGCATACGCCATTATGCGCAAGGCGATTGCGCATGCTCCTTTTTATCGTTTTCAGGTTAAAGCCTATCAGGCGGATGTCTATATTAAAGGAACGCTCAAAACGGGCAAGCTGCCGTCTTTGGGTTCTGTCCTTATCGGGGATCAGAAGACCAAGATAAAGAACCTTTCGAACAAACTCTTTCTGATGGAGTCGCAAAATGAGGTGAAATTCAAAGCACCGAACACCTACGACCAGAAAGTCGTCGCATTGTCCTCGTCTATTCCTGCCGAGTTCGACGATGAAAAAATGGCGATGAATGTCGTGACCAGCAACGTGTACGATCCCGAACTGTTCGGCGTAACCTCACCATTGGCACCCGGAGCCTTCTCGTACTACAAATTTGTTCTGGAAGGCGTCACAACCGAAGGGAGTCGGGTGATCAACAAAATCAGGGTCATACCGAAGAAGAACAATACACAGTTGGTGAACGGATGGCTTTATATTTTGGACGGTACATGGAATCTGCAACATATTGATTTCACCGTTCGTCAGATGGGAGTAAATTTTCGTAATCATGTGTCGTTTCATGAAGTCAAACCCGATGTGTGGTTGCCCACGGCCTATGATATGAGTTTGAAGATCAATATGCTCGGCATAAAGGCCGAAGGGAAATACTATTCTTCGGTTCAATACCGGCAGGTCGATGTGAATGAGAAACAAGCGCACGCTGCCCAACCCATGCTTCCTGTACAGTCAGCGTTACTCGCAACGAAGCGAGCGACGAAGAAACAGTTGAAAGCCCGTAAAAAACTCGAAGAGTTGGCCGCCAAGGAAGAACTAACTACCCGCGACGCATACAGAATGGCGCAATTGATGCAGGACGCAGCCGAGACACCCGAAATCAAAGAAAAAAGAAAGAGTCTTCAACTTCAATCGTGGGACTCAACGGTTCGCATTACACGCGATTCGCTGATCTTGCTGCGCGATACCAACTATTGGAAGAAGATACGTACGCAACCGTTGCAGACAGACGAAATCCTCAGCTACCGATGGAAGGACAGTCTGAAAAATGAAATTCGGAAAGAAACCCAAAGCGATTCGCTGAAAGGACGAACGTTCGGGAAATGGATGTCGGCATTGTTGATGGGTGAAAAAATCAAGCTGGGCAAACACGCAAGGGTCGGATACGGCGGTCTGCTTCGGGCAGTACCGGAATACAATTTTGTTGACGGCTTTTGGATCGGACAGCGCCTTACTTTCGAGATGGATTTTACGCGAAAAAAGCCGAAGGGCCCTTCGGGCGAAGTCGTCATCTCGTCCTCTTCGGATGATCTCCCTCTCCATAGATCATTCACTTTCTCTCCGGAGATTTATTACACAACAGCTCGTAAGCCCCTTGTTTGGCAAGTGAATGCAGCGTTTCGTTACGATCCCATACGGCATGGAGAACTTGAGCTTTCGGGCGGAGATATCACGGAAGATTATGCGGGAAAGAATGGTACGAACCGCTTGATTAATTCCTTTGCGTCGTTGTTGTTCGCCGCGAATAAGGCCAAGCTGTATCGGATGCGGTTTGCCGACGTTACGCATCGTATCGATGTGGCGAACGGACTGCGCCTGTCGGCGACGATGCATTACGAACAGCGATCAACCCTTGAGAACCATACATCGTATCGTATCTTCGGAAAGGCTCGGCATTCCAATCTCCCTCACGGATACGCTTCGGTTCCGATGCCTAATCATACGGCATGGATCGCCGGCATACAGTTGCGATATACGCCACGTTATTATTATCGGATTCAAGAGGGGCGGAAGATCTACGCGTACTCCAACTATCCGACTTTTAGCTTCCATTATCGGCAAGCTATTCCGTTCGGAGACAGACAAAATGCTTCGTTTACGATGCTCTCGGCCAGTGTGATGCAGACCGTCAAACTGAATCTTTTCAATCGATTCTTTTATGGAGTCGATGCCGGTATTTTTCCGTCAGCGAAGAGACTCTATTTGCCCGATTTTAAGCATTTCATCACGAGTGAACTGCATGTTACCGATCGCCCGATGCAAACGGCTTTCAACTTGATCGATCATTATCGTTATGCGGCGAATGACAAATGGTTGCAGGGACATCTGATGTTCTCTTCCGATTATTTGCTGCTTAAGCATATACGCTTTATGCAAAACTATCTTTTTGATGAAGCGTTACACGTACATTCGCTCTGGATTCCGGGGCGAAACTACAGCGAGGCAGGGTACTCCGTGGGCTTTTCGGGGCTTGGGCGGATCGGAGTTTTTGCCGGATTTAATAACGGACGTTACGATGCTATCGGCCTCACCGTCAGTTTTCCTCCGCTGCAATGGTTGAAGTCGGACGGGCGTTAAGTTTCTCGCCTAACTTTTCCCTCAGTTAACCGATAGGTTTGATGACTTTCGGGACAGATAGCCAGTCCCTCGGCATCGAAGTCGAGACGATGACCGTATTCGCTCACCCAGCCCGTCTGACGTGCCGGATTGCCTACTAACAGCCCATACGGAGGTACATCTTTCGTCACTACGGCTCCTGCACCGATGAGCGCATAGGTACCGATGACGCACCCGCATACCACGGTCGCATTCGCCCCGATGGACGCACCCTTTTCTACACGTGTCGGTAGGAATTCATGCTTGCGCGAGACGGCGCTACGCGGATTAATGACGTTCGTAAACACGCAGCTCGGCCCCAGAAAAACGTCGTCTTCGCACGTCACGCCGGTATAGACCGATACGTTATTCTGCACCTTCACCCCATTGCCCAGACATACTCCCGGCGAGATGACGACGTTTTGCCCGATCGTGCAGTCACGGCCGATGGTGCAGCCGGTCATGATATGCGAAAAGTGCCAGATTTTCGTTCCCTGTCCGATGCTGCATCCCGCATCGATAACGGCTGTTTCATGTGCCTGATATTCCATGTGCTGAAAGTGAAAGATGACTTATTTGTAGAGCGCGAAAACGGTCGGCTTTTTGTTCAGGTCGGGCGTGTTTTTGCCCCATTCTTTTACAGGTTTGGTGCGTATCATTTCGTCTTCGCACGAGAGGTTCGAAGCCACGCACAGCCGGGTCGACGGCCTGCATGTGCGCACCAGCTCGTCCAGCAGCTTGCCGTTTCGGTAAGGCGTTTCGATAAAGAGTTGCGTCTGATCTTCGGAATAGATACGCGCTTCCAATGCTTTGATCCGCGCGGTGCGTTGCGCCGCATCGATGGGCAGGTAGCCGTGAAAGGCGAAGCTTTGTCCGTTGAATCCGGCCCCCATGATCGTCAGCAGAATAGAAGAAGGTCCAACGAGGGGAACGACTTTATACCCTTTGCGCTGCGCGATGGCTACGATATCAGCACCGGGGTCGGCCACGGCCGGACAGCCTGCTTCGGAGATGATCCCGACCGACTCACCCGTAGCCAGCGGTGTCAGGTAGTCTGCGACCATGTGGGGCGACGTGTGCTTGTTCAGCTCGTAGAAATGCAACTCGTCGATCACCAGCGACGGTTCCGTCTTCTTCAGAAACCGGCGTGCCGTGCGTATATTTTCCACCACAAAATGGCGGATACCAAGAATCACTTCGCGATTATACGCCGGTAATACCTTGTGATGTTCCGTTTCGCCCAGCGTGACCGGGATCAGATAAAGAGCTGCTTTCATGTTTTGTTCAACCATTCTTTACGAAGCACAAAAGTACATAAAAAAACGGATTCCGGTATCGCGAACCCACTGTCAGCCTTTTTCAGGACAGGATACTAATGACAATACAATTTTAATGCGTCACCCCTGTCTATTTCCACAGACCTCTGTTTCTTGAACAATGATATGGAAACCGAAAAGAACCGAGTGATTGGCGTTTTTTTCGTCTTGCGTTGTTGAGGGCTCGGCTGATTTCGTTTTTGTCCGGTGAAAAAATAGCGTGTATCTTTGTCCTGAATTTCATTTGAAGAAAAGATAGAACCAATGAAAATTTATACGAAAGGAGGCGACAAGGGACGTACGGGGATTCACGGCGGCCAGCGGGTAGATAAGGATGATATCCGTATCGAGGCGAACGGCTGTCTCGACGAACTGAATGTGTGGATCGGGATGTTACGCACACGGTTGCCGGAAGCGCATGAATGGCAGGCGACGCTCTACGAGGTACAGCGGATACTGATGGTAGTCATGTCGCATGTGGCAACCCCCTCGGCGATACGGGATCAGAACCCGAATGTCTTGCCTGACACGATGGTCACGTTGTGCGAAGAGCAGATCGACCGGATGACGGAAGCGATGGGTGAAAACAGTTTCTTTATCCTGCCGGGCGGTACGGAGGTAGCTTCCTTGTGTCATGTGGCGCGTACGGCCGCCCGACGTGCCGAACGTCGTCTGTGTACGCTTCATAAAGCCGATGCATTGCCTCCTTTGGTGATGGCTTTTGTCAACCGGCTGTCCGATCTGTTTTTTGTCATGGCACGTTATGAATTGCACACATGCGGACGTGGTGAGGAACGCTGGCAGGCCTTCCAATATAAGCGGAAAAGCATTAAATAATTAAGAATATACGAATTACAAAACAAATAATGGAAATAAAGAATCATGCTCGAATCATCGTGATCGGTATCGGACCGGGCTCAGCCGGCGATATAACGTCGGCGGCGGTTGATGCACTGCGTCGTTGCGATGTCGTTGTTGGCTATCATGGCTATTTTCAATATATCAAGCCGTATTTGCCGGAAGGAGTTCCGTGTGTGGACAGCGGCATGAAACGTGAGAAAGAACGTGCCGAGAAGGCGTTCGACCTTGCCGAAGAAGGCAAAACCGTTTGCGTGATCAGTTCCGGCGATGCGGGTATTTACGGTATGGCACCGTTAGTACACGAAATGAAACATCAGCGACGTAGCGAGGTGGCTGTCGAAGTGATACCCGGAGTGAGCGCTTTCCAGAAGGCGGCCGCGTTGCTCGGTTCGCCTGTAGGACATGACTTTTGTGTCATCTCCCTGTCTGACCTCATGACGCCTTGGGCGCTGATCGAACGGCGTATCGTTGCGGCGGCAGAAGCCGATTTCGTTACGGCTGTTTATAATCCTAAAAGTGAGGGACGCTACTGGCAACTCTATCGTCTGAAGGAATTATTTCTGCAAAGTCGTTCGCCGCAGACACCTGTCGGGTTTGTACGTCAGGCCGGACGCGACGGTGAAGAGGTGGTCGTTACCACCTTGCAGGACTTTGATCCGGAGCAGACGGATATGTTTACCGTCGTGCTGATCGGTAACTCGCAGTCGTTCGTCAGCGACCGGACATTTATTACGCCGCGCGGTTATTATCGTGAAGAAGAGCGTGAGGAAGGTGTCGGCATCGGTCAGGAGATTATGATGGAAAGCTTCCGCACCATCGAAGGAGAATTAAAACGGAAAGATATTGCGTTGGATCGCAAATGGGCTTTGCTGCATGCCATTCATACGACGGCCGATTTTGATATGGAGCGTGTCTTGTGGATGGATGAGGGGGCCGTCGCAACGCTTTATGAGACCTTGAGTTCGGGGCGTGTAAAAACGATTGTCACAGATGTTACGATGGTTGCGTCGGGCATCCGAAAAGGTGCTTTGCAGCGTCTCGGCATCGAGGTGAAGTGTTATTTGAACGACGAACGTACCGCAGCGCTTGCTGCCGATAAGCATATTACCCGCACACAGGCCGGTATACGGCTGGCCGTAGAGGAGCATCCCGATGCGCTGTTCGTCTTTGGCAATGCTCCGACGGCGCTGATGGAGCTATGCTCGCTAATCCGTAAGCACAAGGCACATCCGTGCGGCATCGTTGCCGCGCCGGTAGGGTTTGTGCATGTATGTGAAAGCAAACAGATGGTCAAGCCGTTTGTCGGAATACCGAAAATTATCATTGAAGGCCGAAAGGGAGGCAGTAATGTTGCGGCAACACTTGTCAATGCGGTGCTTTGTTTTAACGATGCGGAGCAGCTTCGTCCCGGGCGCGACGTGTGAAAATAATGAGTGCGATGCGTAAATTTTATGTGATCGGAATCAGTGACGAGCGCCGGCTGCACTTCCCTGCCGAGGTGGAACGGATCATTGCTTCAGGACAGGTGTTTTCGGGTGGACGACGTCATCGCGAAATCGTACGGACGATGTTGCCCGATGAGGCGAGATGGATCGATATTACCGTCCCTCTCGATGATGTCTTTGCCCAGTATGAAGAGCATTCGGAGATCGTTGTTTTTGCGTCGGGCGATCCGCTGTTTTTCGGTTTTGCGAATACCCTGCAACGCGTATTCCCCGATGCGCAGACAGTAACCTTCCCTTCTTTTAACTCGCTGCAGATGCTGGCACATCGGTTGGAGATGCCTTATAATGAGATGTCGGTCGTGTCGTTGACCGGTCGTCCGTGGGATGATTTTGATGCTGCTCTTATTGAGGGGAGGCCGCTTATCGGTGTATTGACCGATCGTGAGAAGACACCTCCGGTCATTGCCGAGCGGATGCTTGAATACGGTTACGACAATTACCGCATAGCCATCGGCGAGCGGCTGGGTAACGAAGCCGACGAGCGTGTCCATACGATGCAGCCGGCCGAGGTCGTAAACGGTACCTTTGCTGCTCCCAACTGTTTGATCCTGTCGCGCACAGCCGTTCGTTCGCGTCCGTTCGGCGTGTCGGAAAAAGCGTTTTTCCTGCTCGACGGTCGGGTAAATATGATTACCAAAATGCCCATCCGGTTACTGACATTGAGCATGCTTGACCTGCGTCACCGCAACTCGTTTTGGGACATCGGTTTCTGTACGGGTTCGGTATCGGTCGAGGCCAAACTGCAATTTCCTCACCTCCGTATTACGGCTTTCGAGAAACGTCCCGAAGGGGTTGGGATACTGTCTGATAACTGTCGCAAATTCGGAACGCCGGGTATCACGGCTGTCACCGGTGATTTTATGGAGGTTGAATTGCACGAATATCCTGCTCCCGACGCTGTCTTCATCGGAGGTCATGGTGGGCGACTTATCGACATTTTGAAAAAAGTGGATACGTGCCTGCCGTCGGGCTGCCCCATCGTCTTCAACTCCGTGAGTGCCGCTAGTTGCGAAATGTTTAAGGAAGGAATCCGCGCCATCGGTCGTAACGTGACCGAAACGATCCGTATGACGGTCGACGCGCATAGTCCCATAGAAATAATCAAAGCAGAATGAAAGAAAATGTAGCTATTATCCTTGTTTCGGAGGCAGGCCTTCCGCTGGCTCAGACGATCCGGCGAGAGTTAGGATCATCCTCCGCTATTTATACGATGCACACGTTGGAAGGATGTGAGAACATCTCCTCTTATAACGGGTTCATGTCCGATCGTTTCCATGACTTTGGCGCGTTTGTGTTTATCGGTGCGCTGGGTATTTGTGTCCGCAGTATGGCGATATGTCTGAAAAATAAATATACCGATCCGGCTGTGGTTTGTACCGACAGTGCCGGCCGTTTCGTCGTATCCGTACTGTCGGGACATATCGGCGGCGCCAACGACTGGACGCGGCGCATCGCGGCCATCACCGGTGGCGAGGCCGTGATTACGACGCAAAGTGACAGAGCCGATCTCTGGGCGCTCGATACGCTCGGTCGTACCTACGGATGGAGAACGGCAGCGTCACCGGCCGAGATGAACCGCATGATTGCGCTTTTCGTAGGTGGACGGCGTACGGCTCTGTTGCTCGAGATCAAAGACCGCGGCACGGAGTTTCTGGAGCGCACGCTGCCGGAGCATGTCGATGTTTTCTACACTTATCATGATATACGTCCGCGGGAGTACGAGCTGATTATTGCGGTCAGCCCGTTTATTTATAAGAGCGAGACGCCGATACTTTATTTCCGTCCACGCGTGCTCCATATAGGAGTCGGATGTCGCAGGAACAGTTGTCCCGACGGGGTAGCCGCCTATATGGAGAAGGTGATGGAAGAACATGGACTTTCTCCGCTTGCGATTCGTTCCGTGTCGACGATCACGCTGAAGAAAGACGAACCCCTGTTCGCTGCGTTGGCAGAAGCGTGGGAGGCAGAGACAAATATCTATGAAGCGGCCGATTTGCAGGACATCGAAGTGCCGAACCCGTCGCAGAAAGTGTTTGAAACGACCGGCGTCTATGGGGTTTCGGAAGCGACCTCACAGAAGGCGGCGAAGGGAGCTACCCTTGTCTTGGAGAAACAGAAAGGTATGCTGAATGCGGAGAGTGATTTCACGTTTGCCGTTGCGATGGATGCGGACAGTTTGCGTGGCGGTTTTATCGAAATCGTAGGAGCAGGCCCCGGAGATCCCGAGCTGATCTCGGTACGCGGCAAACGCATGCTCGAAAAGGCTGACCTGATTTTGTACGCGGGCAGTCTGGTGCCGCGCGAACTGACGCTTTATGCCAAACCCGGCGCGACGGTACGCAGCTCGGCCGATATGACCCTTGAGGAACAGTTTGCCCTGATGAAGGAATTCTACGACCGGGGGCTTTTCGTTGTGCGTCTGCATACGGGCGATCCGTGTATCTATGGCGCTATTCAGGAGCAGATGGCTTTCTTCGACCGTTACGGAATGCGTTATCATATCACACCCGGCATTTCGTCGTTTCAGGCTGCGGCCGCGGCCTTGCAATCGCAGTTCACGATCCCCGAAAAGGTGCAGACGATTATTTTGACGCGCGGTCAGGGACGTACGCCTATGCCCGAAAAAGAAAAGCTGCACCTCCTTGCCCGGTCGCAAAGCACCATGTGTATCTATCTCAGTGCGGCCATCGTCGATGAAGTGCAGGCTGAACTATTGCGTGCGTATCCGCCTGAAACGCCTGTTGCTGCCTGTTACAAACTGACATGGAAAGACGAGCGGATTTATCGCGGACAACTTAAAGACCTCGCGCGAATCGTCAAAGAAAATCACCTTACGCTCACGACGCTGCTCGTTGTCGGCGAGGCGATCGATAACCGTAGCGGATTGTCACATCTCTATTCGTCCGATTTCAAACATATCTTCCGACCATGATTCTGATACTGGGCGGTACGACCGAAGGACGAAAAGCAGTTTCTACGGTCGATGAGACGGGACAGCCGTATTACTATTCGACGAAAGAATCGAGTCAAAAGATTGATTGCAAGAATGGTATACGTCTGACCGGAGCGATGGATACCGACACGATGACGTCGTTCTGTCGTGAGAAAGGCATACGCCTTATCGTCGATGCCGCTCATCCTTTTGCCGAATTGTTGCATCAGACCGTTGCGCAGGTGGCCGATCGTCTATCCTTGCCGGTCGTACGTTATGAACGGATTTATCCGCCGCGCAACAGCGAAGTCGTGTGGTGTGACAGTTATGCCGATGCCGTACGAAGGCTCGAAAACGATGGAATTACGTTCTTGTTGGCGTTGACGGGCGTGCAAACCATTACGAAACTGAAAGCTTACTGGCAGAAATATCATTGCGTCTTTCGTGTGTTGGATCAGCCAAGTTCGCTTGAGCTTGCCGAACGACAAGGGGTGGACAGAGAGAATATCGTATTCTATCGTCCGGGAGAGGAAGAAGCGCTGCTTTATCGGGTAAAGCCTCAAGCCGTTTTGACAAAAGAGAGCGGTGAATCGGGGGGCTTCTCGGAGAAGCTTGCGGCAGTGAAGAAAATGAATATTCCGATTTACGCCGTCAAACGTCCGGTATTGCCTTCGACTTTTATTGTGGTAATCGGATATTTCGGGTTACGCAAACAGATCGAGCGTTTCGTCCCGGGATTTTTTTCGTTGCGTAGCGGATATACTACCGGATCGTGTGCGACGGCTGCCGCGAAAGCGGCACTCCTTGCATTACTCAACGGATCGTCACAGAAGAACGTCACGTTTACGCTGCCCGACGACGAAGAGATGACCTTGCCTGTAGCCGAAACGTTGATCGAAAAAGATGCGGCAACGGCAACTGTAGTGAAAGATTCGGGCGATGACCCTGACGTGACGAACGGCTGCAAAATCTGCGTGACGGTCGCGTTAAGCGAAGAGCCGGGTATCCGCTTTTTGCAGGGCGAAGGCGTGGGGAAAGTCACGCTGCCCGGCCTTGGACTTGAGGTGGGCGGACCGGCTATCAACCGTACTCCGCGACAGATGATCATGCATGAGTTGTCTTCGTTGTATGACGGCGGACTCGATGTGACGATCTCCGTGCCCGGTGGTGAAGCGCTTGCGGCACGGACGTTCAACCCGAAGCTCGGAGTCGTCGGAGGGATTTCGATTATCGGAACATCGGGGGTGGTGATGCCTTTTTCGTCGGAGGCTTTTGTCGAGGCGATCCGTCGCGAAATCGAGGTATGTCGTGCGCTCAGTCCCGATCGGCTGGTCATCAATTCGGGGGGGAAGAGCGAGCGGTTTATTAAAAAAGAATATCCCGGGCTGCCTGATCAGGCGTTTGTGCATTACGGGAACTTTATCGGTGAGACACTGAAGATCGCGGCTGATCTGCGTATTCCGAACGTGACGATGGGGATCATGATCGGGAAGGCCGTTAAGCTGGCGGAGGGATTTTTGGATACGCACAGTAAAAAGACCGTGATGAACAAAGATTTTCTGGAGGAAGTGGCCGGCAAGTCGGGATGTACGCCGCAGGCGTCTGACGTCATTCGTTCAATGGTGCTTGCGCGCGAACTATGGACGCAGCTTTCCGTTTCGGACAAAGACTGTCTTTTCCCTGCTCTCCTGCGACTGTGCCTCCATCATTGCATGGCCTTGTTACCTGATACTCATCTTACCATTCTGCTGATTGACGAGGATGGGAATATTCCATACCGGTTGGATTCATCTCATTCTTCATGAGCTGACCGTACCGTGAAGCTGAAGGTGGTTCCCCGGCCTTCGATGCTTTTGACGGTAAGCGTTCCGCCGTTTCGCTCGACGAAGCTCTTGCAGACCATCAGCCCAAGGCCGCTTCCTGTCTCACCCCACGTGCCCGGAGTAGATTGTTCACGGTCGAGTTTGAAGAGATGAGGAATTTTATCGGAAGAGATACCGACGCCGTTGTCTTTCACCGAGACATGTATCTCATGATCTTTCTTTGTAAGGCGAACTTCTATTTTCCCTCCTTGGTTCGTAAACTTAATGGCGTTGGAGAGCAGATTGCGGAAGACGGTGGCAACCATGTTGCGGTCGCCGTTAACGAGGCATGCTTCCGCAAAATCTGTTGTCACTGTAATATCTTTATTTGTAAACGCGATTTGTAATAGTTCGATTTCACTTTTCAACGTGGTCTCCAATTCGAATACGGAAGGATTGTACGGAAGACGTCCGGTTTGTACGCGTGCCCAGTCGAGCAGGTTATAAAGCAGCTCGACCTGCGAGTCGGCCGATTTGAGGAGCATCTCGTAGTACTCGGCGAGTGAATCTTCGTCGAGCAGATGGCCGTTGTTGACCAGTCCCTGCAAAGCATTGCGCTGAGCAACAGCCGGGTTTTTAAGGTCGTGCGAGATGATGGAAAAGAATTTGTCTTTTGTCGCATTCATTTCGTAGAGTTCGCGATTACGACGGCGTTGCAGCCTGATAAAGAAGTACGACAAGACAAGCAGCATAATGAGAATGGAGGCGACGATGATGGACGAGATGAGAATCACACGGCGATTGGCTTTCACCTTCTCGTGCTGCAGGTTCAAGCGATTGATCTCGAATTCGCTTTTCCGCCGCTCGTATCGGATGCTGTTTTGAGCCACTTCCTGTTCGTTGCGTTGCTTGGAGATACTGTCACGATATTGAAGGCATAAGGCTTGCTGTTCAAACGCTTTCTTGTAGTTCCCTTGCTGCCGGTAATACTCGGCCAGACAGTAATACACTTCTTCCAGATGCCCGAACGAACGTAATCTCAGCGCTTCCTGTTCCGTTTCTTCGAGTAAAGTATAAGCCTTGGGCAGATCGTGCTTGAGTAGATAAATCCATGCCATCGATAGACTTGCCTTCAGACGGTTCCACGTGTCGTACCGGCTGTCGTTAAGCAGCTCGTAAGCCTTCTGATGATGGGCAAGCGCCGCGTCGATGCTGTCGTAGTGCATCATAAGCTGTCCGAGGCGGTTGTGGCAGATACCTATCCCCAACCGCGAGCCGGCCTGTATATCGTATTCGAGCGCTTTGTGATACATCACGTAAGCCGAGTCGAACATGTTGCGGTGTTCGTAAAGGTTGCCGAGCGTCGAGTAGTTTTTAGCCATTCCGAGGATGTTGCCCAACTCCTTGTCCAACGCCAGCGCACGACGGAAAAGTGCTTCCGCCTCCTCTCTATTGTTCAGATATTTGTATATGTTTCCGAGATTGTTGTAAATGTACGAACGCAACTCTTTACCTTTCTTCGTGTTGCGGAGCGAGTATTGTTCGGCCATATTGAGCGCCGCGTAGAGCTGGTCCGAAGCTTCGAACATGGTGCCCATGCGTCGGTAACATGTTCCCACGTTATGGAGGATATTGATATGTAGCGCCGTATCTCCCGTATGCTCCGAAGCTCGAATGCCGTGGCGGTAATTCGCGATGGCCGACGTATATTCTTGTTGGTGATGGAGTGCTCGTGCCGAAGTATAGTAGGCCATGGCTACGGCCGTACTGTCGCCGAGCCGTCGGAAGCCGGCAAGGGTGTTCGCCAGAGAGTCGGGATGATCCAAATGGCGTGTTTTAAGTGCGTTCTCCAGTGAGTCTTTCCGTGTTTCAAGTGTTTCCCAGTGCTCTCTGACCGATTCGTTTCGTGTGCAACCGAGACAACCGAGCCCTATCACGATCATAATAATATGACACGAGATAATACATCTGAAAGAACAAAACAACTTTACTATTCTATTATATGTATCCCGTTTCATTATCCTTCTTATCTTACTGGAAAAAACTTAATGAAAGGCAATCAAACCTTTCTCCATCGCGTATTTGATCATTTCGTATTGATTGTTGATCCCCATTTTCGAAAAGATATGCTGCTTATGATTACTGATGGTGCGCGCACTCACAAATAGCTGCTCGGCAATTTCTTTCGTCGAGAATCCTTTGCCGCACAAGTCGATGATTTCGAGCTCCCGTTGGGTAAAGATACCGTCCGACAGTTTTTTTTTCGACACACGTATCGCGTAAATGATTTTCGCGATGTCGCGTCCGAAATATTCGAATCCTTCTTTTACATTATCAATTGCCTGAAAGAGTTCGTAATTCGTGTAGTTTTTACTGATATATCCGTCGATACCGATTTCCATCAATTCGAGTATCGTTTTCTGACTTGATTCGGACGAAAGCATCAGAATCGCAATTTCGGGATATTCGCGACGTAGAATTTTAACGACTTCGATGCCCGACATCTCCGGCATGATGACATCCAGCAGTACAATATCAGGTTTAATTCCTCCTCGGAGCAGCGAAAGCAGTTCTTTTCCCGAACTTGCTTCACCTACGAGTTCATACGCCTCTTTACGCGAAAGAAGCGTGAGCCGGATGCCCGACCGGATGAGCGGATGATCATCCACAGTAATGATTTTGACTTGCATGCCTTTCTATTTAGACGACAAATATACACGTTTTTTTACATACTTCCAAGGTCTCGTTTTAGGAAAAAGACTGTTCTTCCCTCGAAAAAAATGAGTAATTTACTCATGCGAAATTGAGTAATTTACTCATTGACTTCCGAAATTTACTTTCGTACCTTTGTGTCCGATTTAGTTGAAAGAAAATAGATGGCTTTAAAAGAAGTAGACAGGAAGAGACTCGCAATGCGGGCTAAACGTTTGCAGCGATATAACGAAATGTTGCTGGAACTGTGTGAAAACTGGAAAGACTTTCCTGACTATCGCGCACGGAAAGAAAAGAAGGGCGGTTGCTGGCGAAGCATCAGAAACAAATGCTTGAAAAACTTTTTTAAGATATGATGATAAATACTTAAATAATAAAGATTATGGCTTATACAAAAACAACAACAACGAGCTACGGGCAGCGTCTGTCCGGCTCATTAAAGGGAATTGTGGGCGGTTTGGTAATGTTTATTGCCGGCACATGCCTGCTTTGGTGGAATGAAGGTCGCGCGGTCAAAACGGCCAAAGCGATCAACGAGGCGCAATCCGTGGCGGTACACGTCGACGATGTCTCGTCGGTCGATCCTTCGATCAACGGTAAACTTATTCACGCCTCGGCCTTTGCCGATACGAAAGACATCCTAACGGATGATATCTTCGGCGTTCGTGAATTGGCCATCAAATTGAGTCGTACGGTAGAATACTATCAATGGGTAGAGAAAACGAAGACTGAAAAGCGGGACAAAATAGGTGGTGGGGAGGAAACGGTTACCACTTATACGTACGAGGCTAAATGGGTCGGTTCTCCCGTTAATTCGTCCGATTTTGAAGATTCGGAGTACCGGGGAGAAAACTTTGTGCTGACCAATGTGAAAGACGAAAAACAGCTGGCTCCTACCGTGACCTTCGGCGGGTATATGCTGCCCGACTTTCTCAAGGTAGGAATAAGCGGTATGAAACCGGTTCAAGTGAACATGACGGAAGCGCAGATCGCGGAATGGAACAAAGAAATACGCAAGTCGCTCGGGATTGACAGCAATGACTCGTCCAACAGTACAACGGTAGAAAAACTGGCGCGCGAATGGAATCGCAAACGGAATTGGTTGCAGGATGTCGGAGACAGTACGCAACTGGTGCACGTCAAGGATAATGTTGTCTATTTCGGCCAATCGCCGAACAGTCCTCAGGTGGGCGATGTGCGTGTAACGATCGATAAAGTGGAACCTGCCGATGTGTCGGTAATCGCCAAAGTAAACGGATCGACCTTCGAAGACTACCTCGCGAAGAACGGCGAATCGTTCTCACGCATCGAGATGGGAACGATCAGTGCCGAAAACATGTTTCAGCATGCACACGACGAAAACAATATGTTGACCTGGATTTTGCGCCTCATCGGGGTGTTGCTCGTGGTGGGCGGTCTCAAGGCGATGTTCAGTGTCGTGACAACCTTGTTGAAGGTATTGCCGTTTTTGGCGAATATTGCCGATGCGGGAATCGGGATCGTATCCGGAGTATTAGGTATCGTATGGTCGTTGCTTGTGGTAGGGATTGCGTGGCTTGTTTTCCGTCCGCTTATCGGTATCGCGTTGCTTGTCGTGGCTGTCGGTGGAATCGTTTTCCTGAAAAGCCGCGCGAAAAAGAAAACGCAGGATGATGTATTCAATGCTACTCCTCCGCCACCGCCTACCGCAGCGAGATAGAATATATAATAATGTAAGAAAAAGAGCATTTTTTAGTATGGGAAAGAGATGAAAGTTTTTGTAAACGACGTTGAAATTGAAATCTTTTGTGGTGCACGTGCCCGCGATGCCGTTCTGAGTTATCTCGGCGGCATCGGCAGGTGTGCCCGAAAGGAAAAGATTGTCATAAGAGACCGATGGCAGAACGTTATTTCGGACGACAGTCCGATGTCGGAGAACAGACGGATCTATATCGAGTAAGTCATCGGTGGGCGGCAATCAGCAGCCGGAAAGAGAAGAATGAAAAATTGAATGATATAAATAACAAGAAAGATGGAACTAATCGTAATAGGAGGAATGATAGGTGTTGTCACGTTATGGGTCGTTGCGGTGCAGCGTGGGTTGGTACACCGGGAAGAGCTATGTACGAATTCGCTGAGTCAAATCGGCGTGCAGTTATCGAGCCGCTGGGATTTGGTTACCGCTATGGCGCGCATGGTCAAGCAGTATGCCGAGCATGAATACCAAACCTTAACGGGTGTGATCGGGATGCGCAAGGATTTGGATGCCGGGGCTTCGGTGCGCGACATCGAAGAACAGGAGAGCCTGCTTGGGCGTCTGGTCGGAAATATTAAGGTGGTGAGTGAACGGTATCCTACGCTCAAGGCCGATCATGTGTATATCGAAACGATGGACACGATGCGTGAGTTTGAAGAAAACGTACGACTCAGCCGCATGGTGTATAATGATTCGGTGACACGATTCAACCGTTTTGTACGCCAGATACCCAATAATTTCGTGGCGGGAATGTTCGGATTTCAGGTTCACGAATATCTGAAAGACGACATGAAGAAACAGGATTTTCCGCAGGTATGATGAAACGACTCTGGGGCCTATCGGTTCTTTTGTGGCTTATTGTCGCGTCGGGAGCGCGGGCGACCGTTGTACACAGCGTAGACATCGCCGTGGCGCTCGACACCGCCGGGACGGCACGCGTCACCGAAGTATGGAACATCGACGTATCGACCGGTACGGAGTGGTATCTCGTGGCAGGGAATCTCGGTACGATCGAGGTACTCGACCTGACTGTCAGTGACGAAACGGGGCAGACTTATGTGAACGAAGGTGACTGGAATACGGAGCGTACGATGCTCGAAAAAGCCGGACGCTGCGGCATCGTACGTAAAGGAGCAGGAGACTATGAGCTGTGCTGGGGCATCGGTTCGTATGGCAGTCATACGTTCACCGTGTCGTACACGATGACGAACTTTGTCAAAGGATTTTCAGACTTCGACGGGTTCAATCATCAATTCGTTTCGCGCGGATTGAGCCACGCGCCCCGGCAGGTGCGCGTCGTGATCCGCAAGGTTTTGACGGCCGATTCCGTCGTGCCTTTCGTCAAGGAAGAAACCGGCGTATGGGCGTTCGGGTTCAAGGGCGAGATACACGTTATCGGCGGAGAGATTGTGGCAAAAACGAGCAACCCTTTGGGAAAGGAGGATGCCGTGATCGTGATGGCGCGTTTCGAGAAGCATGTTTTCACTCCCTCCGACGTGCGCGACGAGTCGTTTGATACCATCAAAGAACGTGCTTTTAAAGGAAGCGATTATGCGAAGCAAAGCGCGACCGACCGGCTGATGGATTTCGCCACCTACGTCTTCGTTGTGATAGGGCTTCTTGCCGTTTTGCAGATCTTCCTGCCTCGCGGTTGGAAACGAATACTGTATACGGTTCTGCTCGCGCCCGTATGCTTCTTGATCGTCTATTTCGCGATCGAAAAGTTCGAATACGTACTTCTGGGAGGCCTTCTACTCCTCCTTCTCGGTTTCATTGTCTATGCGATTTTGGATGGCGTGGGGATTACCTCACGAAAGCCGGTGTATGGGGTCAGACAAGTCACTGACTGGGGACGCGACATCCCCTTCGACGGCGATTTGCTGGCTGCCAATTATATCATCTGCAAGGCTTACCCTTTTTGGAAGACATGGAACCCGAACATCATCAGCGCGATGTTGTTACGTATGATACAAAATGGGACGATTCGTATGCGTTATCTACCCGGCGAAAAACAGCCGAAACTTTCGTTTGCGACCGAGATGCCCTCCGAATCGGAATTTACGGACGGCATTGAATATCGGCTTTATAAAATTGTACGTGCCGCTGCCGGAAAAGACCTGACGCTGCAACCCGACGAGTTTTCGAAGTGGGCGAAAAGCAGTCACAGCAACGGCGAACGAATGAGTAAATGGATGGATTCGACGAAAAGGTACGGCGAAAAGTATTTCGACCGTAACGGCGCCGTGTTGAAACAGAAATTTACCCGCCGCGGACAGCAGATGGCGCGAACGGTGCCCCAATTCAAAAACTACCTGTCCGATTTCAGTCTCATCAACGAACGTCAAGCCAAAGAGGTGGCCTTGTGGAACGCTTATCTGACATTTGCTTCCCTCTACGGCATTGCCGATCGGGTGCTGAAAGAGTTCAAATCGCTCTATCCCGAATACTTCAGTCAGCATTCTTTTATCGCCGATATGATTACGGCCGATGCCATGACGCGTAAGGTCGGGAAAGATTTTCGTCGCAGTATGGTAAGTTATAAGAACAAGGAGCGTGCCGGTTCTTTTGCAGGCGGAGGAGGTTCATCGTCGTGGGGCGGTGGCGGAGGCTCTACCGGTGGAGGTTATGGCGGAGGATCGAGATAAAAGAAATCTTTTCTTCGTAACGAAAAAAGTACCCCTTGACTGATAGTCGAAGCAATGAAAACGAAAAAAAAGTGCCCATTGACTATTAGTCAAAGTGTCGAAAACGAAAAAAAGCGCCCCTTGACTATTAGTCAAAGTGTCGAAAACGAAAAAAAAAGTACCTTTGACTATTAGTCAAAGCACCGAAAACGAAAAAAAGTGCCCATTGACTATTAGTCAAAGCATCGAAAACGAAAAAAAGCGCCCCTTGACTATTAGTCAAAGCGCCGAAAACGAAAAAAAAGTACCTTTGACTATTAGTCAAAGCATCGAAAACGAAAAAAAAGTACCTTTGACTATTAGTCAAAGCATCGAAAACGAAAAAAAGCGCCCTTTGACTATTAGTCAAAGCATCGAAAACGAAAAAAAACATCCTTTGACTGATAGTCGAAGCAATGAAAAAAAACGAATAGAAATGAAACGAATGATTTTAACGGTCGCACTGTCGACATGGACTGCCCTCGCGTTGTGGGCACAAGATACCGCCGAGAAGGCTTTTACTCAACTCACATGGATCGATGCCTCGCCCGAAGGCGAATATTCGCAGGCACGTTTCGGGTACGACAAGAGTACGTTTACCGTGGTCCGCAAACGCTGTGAGGCATTGCCCGCCGATCACCCGTGTTACGATGCGGAAAATACGATGGAGTATGTGCTGGTGGGAACGTATCGAAACACTTCGATGACGTCGGCCGTCTATATCCTCTACACCCCCGGCATGAGTGCCGACCCGGAGTTTCGCATCGTAGAGGAGAGCGGACGGACACTCTTGGAGGAGCAGGCCGACGAACTGTGCATTCATGCTTCGGGCGTCATCTACACGGCCGGACATACGAACAAAATGATCAACGAACGACGCAAGTACACGTACGCCGCGGGCCGTATCACGGAAACGCCCCAGCCCTATCTCTATGCCGGCATCAAAGGTAAGCTCCTCAAACCGGTGAAGCTGTACAGCGAACGTACCGGCGGCACGGTCGTGGCGAGTCTGCCCGTCGGCTACGAGGTAGAAGTGCTGCTGTCCGAAAACATGGATCCGCTCGCGGAGGAACTGCCGAAGCATTACCTCGTGCGCACGGCCTTCGGACTCGTCGGATGGCTGCGTCTGACGGACGATGATACGTATCACCTCAATCCCGTCGTACGCGGACTGGGCTTTCTGGGAGATTGAAACCGCTTCCGGCCGGAATCACGAAACGAACTCTAACAGCCGGGGCAGGCAGGAGAGGGGAGAGGCTCTTTCTCACCGATCTGCGGCCGTCCGGCCATCATCCATAAACAATTAAAGAAAGAAACGAAAATGAGAACATTACTTTTACTGATGTTTGCCGCCGGCATGTTGGCAGGATGCAAACAAACCCGGGCAGGCGGTATCGCCGCGCCCGAAACGAACGGAAGCGCGGAAACGACACAAACCGCTTCGATCACCGACACGGAGCAGGCCGCCTTGCAGTGGCTGACCCGGCTCTTTACGTGCCGCGACGGAGGCGGATACTGTTTCCCCGACTTCGATACCGAATTTACGACCCAACGTCTGAACGAGTTCTGGGGCGAAGCGCTCGAACTGTACAGCGGATTCTTCGAAGGAAGCGACGAGGAACTTCAGGCGGCCATCGAACGTTACCGGCAGAAATGGAACGCGATCTATCCGATCAAAGAAGAAGATTATAACTATTTCGGCGTTGGAAACGGCGATACGGAGAAGCTCAACGACGTGCGCATTACACCGCAGGGCGATCTGAAATTTCACGTCTTCATCGACTTCGGTTACGCGTCGAGCCATACCGACGTGACGCTCGTAAAACACGCCGACGGCTTCCTGATCGACTACATGAAAGTAAACGATGTGACAATTAACGAAGATGAACAGATCAACTAATCGATCAATGTTTAAACGGAAAAAGATGAAAACGGTTTTTTATTTCTTCGCCATGCTGTTCCTGACCGCGATGGCATGTGCCCATTCGCACGATAATCCCCGCCGGTCTGTTGCCGATTCAGATCGGCTAACTATTGTGGACAACCTCGATGACGAGCATGATGACAACGAGGCGGCCGAGACGTTTATCCCTTCCGACTATCTCTTCTCCATCGCTGTGGGCTGTGACGATGGCAGGCAAATGCTTATCGTCAGTGAAACGGACGAAGACGATGTTTTCGCAGGCATTCGCCCCGATAGCATCACAACCTGCTTTCACAACGGCCGGCTTTATCCGGTTCGCTACGTCCGAAAACAGAAACGAAGCGACGAAAGTACCGGGCGTGAAACGACGCAAAACTTCCGGAACCTCGGAGGGTACGTCTATGAACTGATCTCGGACAGGCTGCCCCTGACGGAGGACGAGGAATATATGTATTATGTATCGCTTTCCGACCGGAAGTTCGCCGGCGATTTTTCGGCCGTAGAGATGCAACATTATACCGCCCGGGATGATGAAGGAAATATCATTTATGACGACTATGCCCTACGACGCATGGAGCAGACCCGCGGCGATTTGGCCAAGCGATACGGCCGGAAGATCAAGACCGTCGAAGTCGTCGCCGCGACATCCGACGGCGAATATTTCGTCTATTCCGTGCAGTTCGAAAATAAAGGTACGCAAGCGCTCGGTCTGGTGGCGATCGAAACCCCCGAGGGATATTCGATCCTCGAAGAACCGGCCGAATACAATGAGATTTCGACTTGGCGCGCCGACGACGAGGGTTCTTATTACGCACCTTATGTGGCCGGACTCTTTCGGAAATACGACGGTTCGCTGCTGATCTTACTTGAACGCTTCGGTGAAGAAGGCGCCAACTTCGAGTTCTATGTAGCGCACGAAGACGGGAAGCTGAAACGATATGACAGGGCATGGTATTTCTATGCCGCCCCCATCTGACGAGATGGTTTTTCGTTGATGGAATGTTGCCTTAAAACACGGTTTGGGTATAAAAGGAGTGGGCAATTCGCCGGTCACAAACGACTTTGGCGGATTGCCCATCTCAAAACAAAAACGACAATTTATGAAAAAGTTATAGGCTGATTTTCACGCCGGCAAAGAAACTGCGCGGCATTCCGGGCCCGTAGATGTAGGCCGAGTCACGCGCCGGTCCTTTGTCAAAATCGTCTTGGAATGCGTTAAACATATTTTGAACGCCTGCGTAAATCTGCATCGTATAGATATTGTAAATCGGGAAGTTGTAGGACAAGCGACAACCCATCTCGAAGAACGCGGGTGTTTGGAACGTGCGCGGACCATAAGTGGTTGATGTTTGTCCTGTACCGTGTTGCATACGATCGGGGTGGATGGTTGCTGACGGTTTGCCGTTGAACATGGTTAAACTGCCATCATCTTCGGTCGGGATTTCATGGCCTGTCAGCATATTTCCCGTGTAGTTTCCGGAAATCGACAAGGTGAAATCACGTGTAAAGTTAACCGTGCTTACGAAGTAGGCATACAAATTCGGTGTGCGATACATGCGGCGCGTTTTGTACGTATCGTCTTCGTGCCACTGTTGTTCCTTATTCCAGAGACTCTTCTGCGCCGTAAGCCCGGCTTGTAATTGCCATGTATTCAGATAGGCGATCTTGCCTTCGAAATTCAGTCCGTACACCTTGGCCCCGTCCGAATTTTCACGTATTTTGAGGATCTGTCCCACACCTTTCACAACGGTATCTTTTTGGTTGAAACTGAAAGCATCGACAAGACTCGTATAAAATCCTTCGGCCAGAAGGTTCAACTGCCAGGCACCCATGCGGTGATACCAGTCGATCGAACCGCTGAAACTGTGCGAGGTCTCTTCTTTCAGATTGGGTGCATTCTGCGATATGATCAGGTCGCCGCCGGCATTGTCGACGTGGAGGTCTTCATCGAAAATCTGAGGAGCCCGGAATCCTTTGCTGTAACTTAAGCGGAAGCTGAAGGCCTGAGACGGATTGTAACGCAAGTTGATACGAGGACTGAAAATCATGTCCTTCACGAGCGAATGCTTGTCTAAACGTGCGCCGACGAGGATGCTCCAATAGTTGTTTTTCCATTCGTTTTGCAGGAAAGCGCTCCGGGTATTTACTTTTTGCATGAGTGGAGCTTCCCGATAACCACTCACGTCGTCAAGCTTATCGTGTGTATATTCCAATCCGGCTGTAAGAGTAGCCGGCAGGAACAGCAGTTTGGACATCTCATAAGCATACTGCGCACCGAACATGTGCGTCAGGCCGCCGGTTCGCCCGTACGAAGCCATACGTTTGTTTAATTCGAGCATATCTTCGTTGCTCAATCCGTTATTTGTTTTCGGGAAGAAGTTGGCATTCAATTCTTCTTCAATTTTTTCATCGGATATCCCGGGGTTGCTTTTCTTCAGATCTTCAATAAACTTGTCCCGTGCGTTTTCGATATTCTTTTTACCCTCGGCTATGATTTCGTTAGCTGTTTTGTCTCCTCCTCCGTAATAGCTTTTACGGTCCACTTTCATAAACGAAGCGTATGCGTTGAAACGATGTTTTCCGTTCGGACTGAACAGGCTGTAATTCAAACTTCCGATATTGTTTGTGTGCTCCAGCTGTTCGGCTACGTGAGCGTTATGCGGCTGCTCTTTGAGCAGGTCGCCGCCACGACGAAACTCATGGGTGTTGTGATATTCGGCCGTCAGTTTCGAGTAGTTGCTCGGCTTGATGAAGGCCCGGAAGCCCAACGTGCGGCCGTCGAGTACCGGTGTTTCGGTATATCCGTCGCCATCGTGGTCATAGCCCGAACGATGACGAGTCTGTCCGAACATCGTAGCCCCCATTTTGTGGTTGTCCGAAACGATCGATCCGTTAAAGTTCGTGGTGTTCTCGAATGTGTTCAGACCGCCTAACGCACGCGTTTGGTGTGAGATACTGGCTGAATTATTCAGCGGTTCGCGAGTGATGATGTTGATCGTTCCGGCGATGGCTGATGAGCCGAACAGCGCGGAACCTCCGCCGCGTACCACTTCGACGCGTTCGATCATGTTGGCCGGAATTTGTTCCAGACCGTATACACCGGCAAGCGCACTGAATACCGGGCGCGAATCGATCAAAATCTGTGAATAAGGACCGTCCATCCCGTTGATTCGTACTTGACTGAATCCGCAGTTTTGACAATTGTTTTCTACGCGCACGCCCGGCTGAAACTTCAACCCTTGCGAAATATCGGTCGACTGGGTACGCTCAAATAATTTCATGTCAAGTACATTCACCAATGTGGGAGCTTCGCGGCGCATCGTCTCGCTCCGGGTAGCGGAAACGACTACTTCGTCGATGGCCAATGCTTCCTCTTCGAGTAAAAAGTTCATTTCAAGCAACGTGTTTGCTTTTGTGGTTACCTTCTTCGTGACTTTCTTGTATCCGATAAAAGAAACTTCGAGCGTAAGGTCTCCTACAGGCAGATCTTTCAGCATGTAGTGTCCCGTTGCGTCGGTCGTTACACCGATGGTCGTTCCTTTAACGATGATGTTGATGAAGGGTAGGTGCTCTTTCGTTTTAGCATCCTGTACATGACCGGTAATGTTGGCATCTGTCCCTCGCTTAATAAGTTCCGGTCTGTCATTTGTTCCGTCGGCCATGATTAACGACGGGAATAAAAGTAAACTTAAAAATAAACAATAGATTGATTTCATAGAATTTGTTTTTAAAATATTAAATGATGATGAAACATCATGTTCTGCAGTCTCTTCAGCATACGTAAATAGATACGAATGGCTGCAAAGATTGGTACATGCCTTGTTTCATCTGTTGATGAATTTTCTTATATAAGTTCTGATAAACTGTATTTCAGTGTATACAGCACATAGCCATGCCGGATGACATGAAAATTCTGTTCAAAAATATGCAAAAGAGCAATGAACAGAAAAAGAGAATGATTTTTAGCAGTAGGGAGGCCCGCGGAGGGATAAAGTGGTTCCTCCGGGTGTTATGTGTTGACTCGTTGTCCGGTCGACGATGGTAGCTGAAAGCAACGTAAAAGGCTGCGAGAAAATACTCGGCAGGAAAGCAAGCATTAACCATGCGGTCAGGGAAGCAATGGTGGCAAATCCTGCCGATGTATGTGTATGGTTTCCGGTGTCGGGAGCATCGGAATAGGGATGCGAATGGGTAACCCACTGCCCGTTGATACGATGCGTATGATAAAAAAGAGTCGTGCAGCCCGCATATCCTATAAATAGGATAAGCAGCCACCCGGCTATTATCTTTTTCATTCTCCGTGTCAAACTCATCGTTTTGTTCTTTCGGACGAGATGGATTTTTTTCCGAACCATACGGAAAACTCCTATTCTAATCCGGCCACAAAGTAAAAACATTCTTTCGGATTACACAATCCCTACTTTTGGGTATATCTTACTGTTTTTGTGTAAATATTTGAATGTTATGTAATTGTTTTGGTTGCTTTGTGGAGGATAGGGAAAAAAAGCCGTATGGCTGTTTGTTAAAAAGGATTTCCCGTCCAGTAAAAGCTTGGAGCCAATGGTGTTTTTACTATCTTTGTCATGGGATTGCTCGGAAAATAGTGGCTCCGAAGACAATTCACATAAAAACATGATATATAAATATGAGGGTATGAGGAGTATTAGAGTACTATTTTTATTTTCCGTGTTATCGTTATCGTATGGTAACGCACAAGATACGGAGTTTTGGTTTGCCGCACCTACGCCGATGCAGGGAGGACAATATAATCAAAATGCAGGTTTTATATTTTCGAATGGTACTCATAGTACGGCGAATGTGAAAATTCATTTTTTCAAGACCGGACGTGATACGAGTTTTACCATTCCGCCACAGGGGGGACGACATATTAAGCTGACCAAGAACGAAATCGAAAAACATCTAACACAGCCTCGCAATACAGAAGGAAAGCTGGGGCTGAAAGCGGGCGTACATATTACTTCGGATCAGAAGATTATTGCTTATTACTTCTTTGATGTCTTTGCCAACAAGGATATGTTTACGCTCAAAGGCCGGCAAGCACTCGGTACCGAGTTTTATGTGCCACAGAGCAGTGATGGATTCTTTCTGAATGGATATTCGCGCCGTACGCCGACAACGATCGGTTATCCGAATTCGCGCGACATGATCGATGTGATTGCCACGGAAAATGATACGAAACTAACCTTTACCGTGCCGCGCAAATGCTATAAGATGGGCGCCTATGTGCCGGCTCAGTTTTATGCAGCCAATACGCCGCATATCGTAACACTTCAGAAAGGCGAAATATTTCGTTTGGCAGAGGTAGAGAAATTAGATCCTCCCGCGACGCTTCCTCCGCCGTCTGGTGTTCTCAGTACATTGGGAGGTACGCACCTACAATCCGACAAACCGATTGCCGTTACTTCGGGCGAAGACTTGTCGAATTATGATATGATGGGTGATCAGGTTGTACCGGCCGATAATTTGAGCACTTTATACGTGGTTGTTAAAGGATACTCAAACGGACAGGTTACCGAATCGACAGACCGTGTCTATCTTACGGCCATGTATCCGAATACCGATGTGACGGTGAATACCGGAAGCGGATGGATTTCGCTGGGTACGGGATTGAATCCGGGCGATATGGTAGCATACGACATGGGAAATCTCTCATCGGGCGCTCCGTTTGTGGCGACTTTCAAATCGACGGAACCGGTAGCCTGCCTGCACTCTACAGCCGAAGATATCCATCCTGCCGCGGGCATCGTGCCGAGTTTGTATAGTCTCGGGCAAAGCGATTTCTCCTATTATCAGATTGGAGATAAAGATAAAGTGCATAATGCCATGATGCTGGTGTACAGAGCAACATGCGATACGAACTTTTACATCAAGTATACTGATCAGGTGACGAATCAGGTTGTTGATGTACGACTCATCGACCGGGCTACCGGTATGCTTCATCCCGCACTCGTGGGGGCTCGTATCGATAGTAAGGGAACAGTGCCGGGCGTCGACGGATGGGAATACATGCGATTGACGCTCTCGAATCGTGCCGACGAATCATTGGTACGGATATCGAACGCTGCTTCTCCTTTTTCGTTCGGGTATTATTCGGGCTGCGTCAATAACGTGCCCAATCCCAATTATCATCAATACAACTCTTACGGGTATATTTCGGCGTTTGGACGGTGGAAGTTTGAAACGGATACGATCTGGAGATGTGCTGACGATCCGAAGCCTCAAACATTACTTGGCGGATATGCGGAGCACTATAAGTGGATTTTTCCTGACAGTTCCATTCACGAAGGATCGAATATGTCTTCTGTCAAAGCGACCCAATCCGGACAATACGTCCTATTGATGAATCAGGGGCAAGGTACGGATGAAACACGTTGGACAACCGATACTTGTTGGATACAAGATTTGACGTTCAATGCAAGTATCAAGCGCTTTCCTCCCGAACCTAAGCCGGCCAAAATAGGCATACCTCAGGTGTTTAAAGCGATCACGAAGGGAATGGATGTGAGTCAGGCCATTTGCCGCTGGACGTTTGAAGGGGGGAAGCCGGAGACAGCGATCGATGCCTCACCTCGAGTGGTTTGGAATAGTACAGGGAAGAAAAAAGTTACCCTGAATATATTGGTCGACAAAGGTGTGGGCGCAGATCGTGTGCTTTGCGACACGACTTTAGAGATGACCGTTGATGTACGTCCGGCAGTAAACGGTTACTTTGTCAACGGTGCTTCGACAGGCGGCCGTCGTGACGGATCGGATTGGGAGAATGCTTTTCCAACGCTTGAGGAAGCGCTTTCGCTCGCTTCTCAAGGCGACTACGTTTGGGTGGCACAGGGTGAATATACTCCGCCAAAGGGAGGCTCGTTCCTGATCGATTACGACAGCGTACACGTGTACGGAGGCTTCAAGGGGACGGAAACGAACTTGAACGAACGCAAGCCTTCCGAGTATCGTACGGTGTTGAGGGGCAACGGCAATTCGGTCGTGATCTTCGACGGGTCGACGACGTATACGAACGGGTTCTGCGGTACAAGCCGCGATACCCGACTCGACGGTTTTACGGTGCTCGGCGGAACGGCTCTTGACGGCGCGGGGATTCTGTTCCGTGCCGGCGCTTCGGGAACGGTGGCCAACAGCGTCGTGAAAGAGAACACAGCCCGTGGGCATGGTGGCGGTATCTATATCGACGGAGCATACGCGGGTTGTACTTCATCGGACGATGTGCTGATTTATAACACGGAGGTGAGCCATAACCGGGCATCGACCGGAGGAGGACTGTACAATAACGGTAGCAGTTTCCTTTCGCTCAATAATACGTTGAGCGGTAACATGGCTTTGTCGGGATCAGGTTTCTATAACAGCGAAGGCCGTCCGACGCTTCGTAATACGATCGTGTGGGGTAACCTCACGGACGGTTCGTTAGGTGGTGATGTACTAAATGGAGGCGGTAGCCCGTACTGGAGGCATTGCAACGTGTCGGGCTGGGGCGGGACGTTGGGACGCGACGGAGGCAACAATATGGATCGTGATCCGCTGTTTCTGCGGAAAGGATATGATTCGGATCTGACACCTCGCAAGGACGGGGATTATCGGCTGAATAACTCCAGCCCGTCCGTAAACTTCGGTTACAACCCGTTCGTTTTGTCGGGCTTCAGAACGATCGTCGGTTTAACGCTCTCTCAGCCAACGGATGGCCAGTATGTTTCATCGTTGCGGAACGATCTGGGGGGCCGTGCGAGAATCTATGACGATGTGGTCGATCAGGGCGCTTATGAATATCACCCGAATCAAGGAACGATCCATCTGGTCCACAGTGTAGAGATCGGTCGTTATCCTCATGTGACGACTTCTCCGGGACAGGGTCTTCACTATGTGAGAAGTCAAAGTACGTTTACGCTTCTGCTGACTCCGGAATCGGGCTATACGTTCGAAGGCTTGAAGGTTACGACGGGAGCTAAATCTCAGGACGAATTGGGCTTTATGACATTGACGCATCATGCGGACGGTACGGTGACGGTACATTTCCGTCATGTGATTGATCCGTTGAAAGTGAAGCTCTCGGGAGTAAGTCCTGTGTCGAACGTTTCGGTAGAGCAAGCCGATGAGGTATGGTCTTCGAATGGTTTGTTGTATGTTCGTACGAGCGCTCCGAAGGATGTTCGCGTTTACTCGCTCACGGGTCAGTTGCTTCATCGTTTGGAAGGTTTTTCGGGCGAACGTTCCCTTCGTCTTTCCCGGGGGGTGTACATCGTGAAGTTGGGCACGGATACGGTGCGGAAAGTGGTCGTGAGATAAGCAACGAAGTATATGCCTTAGCAAGGCGCATATCATTTTTGGTTTTAAAGGTTTATACTTAGAAGACGGTCGTCGGGATGACGACCGTCTTTGTTTGGGAGAGGGGAGAACCGAAAGCCCGAAACCTCTAAAGTCGTTTGCGCGCTATGAAACACCGTCTTTGTGCAAAATTTCTTTTCTTCTTGTGAAAAAAAACAGAGACAACACGTTGTCTATACCGAATATGTTATTACCTTTGCACCCTGATTTACATATAGAAAAGAACAACTGAAAAAAGATGGAAAATGTCAGCTATGCTTTAGGGTTAAGCATTGGTAATAACTTTCGTGCTTCGGGTATCAAGGAATTGAATATGGACGACTTTCTCAAGGGATTGAATGACGTTTTCTCCGAAGCGAAGCCGGCTATCAGTTACGACGAGGCCAAACAAATTCTGAATGATTTTTTTATGAAGTTACAGGCTGAGAAACTTGAAATGAACAAGCAGGCCGGCGCTGAGTTCTTACGTATCAACAAAGAGAAAGCGGGTGTGGTAACGCTGCCCAGCGGTTTGCAGTATGAGGTATTGAAAAAAGGCGACGGAGCCAAACCGAAAGCTTCCGACAAGGTGAAATGCCATTATCATGGGACGCTTATTAACGGCACCGTGTTCGACAGTTCCGTACAGCGCGGCGAACCGGCGACGTTCGGTGTTTCACAGGTGATTCCCGGATGGGTCGAGGCCCTGCAATTGATGAATGTCGGCTCCAAATGGCGTCTGTTCATCCCTTCCGAACTGGCTTACGGTGAGCGCGGAGCCGGCGAAACGATCGAGCCTAACAGTACGCTCGTGTTCGAAGTAGAGCTGCTCGATATTGTATAAGATTGCAATTGATAAATAGAATAAAAATTGAAGAAAATGAAGAAAGTAAGTGTAGTAATGATGGCGGCTGCAGTAGCCGCAGGAATGGCAGTGACCTCGTGTAATCAGCAGGGTGGAGCAGCGAATGTAGCGCTCAGCGCTCCGATCGACAGTGCAAGTTACGCATTGGGTATTAACATCGGAAGTAACCTGAAAGAAAATCTGAAAACGTTCCCCGGCGAAAAACCCGTTAATCACGAAGCTTTTATGAGCGGATTGATGGCCGCAATGAAAGATTCGGCAGCCATGAAGATGACCCCTGAAGTGGCCCAGACGTATATAAACGACTATGTCATGAAGATTCAGCAGACCGAGGCTGAGGCCGAATTGAAAGCCGGTCAGGATTTCCTCGCGGCCAATAAAACGAAAGAAGGCGTTATCACGACCGAGAGCGGACTGCAATATAAAGTGATCACCGAAGGCACGGGTGCAAAACCGACGGCTGAAGATCAGGTAAAATGCCACTATACGGGTAAGCTCCTTAACGGAACCGTATTCGATAGTTCGGTACAGCGTGGCGAACCGACAGTATTCGGGGTAGGTCAGGTGATCCGCGGATGGCAGGAAGTACTGCAATTGATGCCCGTTGGATCGAAATATCAGGTATGGATTCCGTCTGAATTGGCTTATGGTCCTAACGGTGCCGGTCAGATGATCAAACCGAACGCAACCCTCGAATTTGAAGTAGAGTTGCTCGAAATCGTCAAGAAATAATGAAAGTACGAATTCTAATCGCAAGTGTTGCAGCTGTCGGAATGATCGCTGCAACGTCTTGTAATACGACGAAGACAGCTGTGGCTCCTCCCGTTCCTCAAGAACCGGCGATGGTTTCGGAGCTCGACACGGTGAGCTATGCGTTGGGAGTGAACATCGGCACCAGTTTGAAGGAGAATTTAAAAACATTCCCCGACGGACCGGTTAATATGGAGGTCTTCACGCATATTTTGGTGAAAGCCTTGAAAGGGGATACTACCCTGATGATGAGCTCGGAGAATGCACAGAATCGTATTCAGCAATATGTCATGGCTGTGCAGCAGCGTGAAACCGAAGCGTTAAAAGCCGAAGGGGAGAAATTCCTCGCCGAGAATAAAACGAAAGAAGGCGTTGTGACGACCGAAAGCGGCCTGCAATATAAGGTACTTACCGAAGGTACGGGTGCGAAGCCGACCGAAGCCGATCGGGTGAAAGTACATTATACCGGTAAATTGCTTGACGGGACCGTGTTCGACAGTTCCGTACAGCGTGGTGAACCGGCCACCTTCGGGGTTACGCAGGTGATCCGCGGATGGCAGGAAGTGTTGCAGCTCATGCCTGTGGGAGCTAAATATCAGGTATGGATTCCGTCCGAACTGGCCTACGGAGCCAGCGGAGCGGGTCAGATGATTAAACCTCACGCGACGCTTGAATTCGAAGTAGAGCTGTTGGAAATCATCCAGCCCGAGCGCACAGAAAGCACTGAAAAGTAAACGCTCGTACAGAGAAAACGATCGGGAGGGTGTGGTCAAAACGCAATGTTTGGGCACACCCTCTTTCGGTGTGTAAGAAAGGGTGAACCGCTTTTTTTTGTGGTTTCCCCTGCATGGGCATATTCTAAGAAAGAGAGTCCCTGAACCTCCTTCATAGGGGGAAGGTTGCTGCCGAAGACAAGGGGGTTCCGTTCCGAATCGGAATCTGAAGGAAGTCTAAGGCAAATAGTTGACCTGACGTACAGAAGATTGATATACCGAACATTTGGTTCATTATTTGAGAAAGCGGAGAGAAGAGTTTCATAGGCTCCTTGAACCCGGATTACGCGATAGGAGCTTTATTTTAACCCGGATTCCGCAATAGAAAGTATAAGAATCATGTACCCGGTAAATAACGCCGAATCATGTACCCGGTATGACAATTAACCATTGACAATTAACAATTAAATAATGGTAAACGCCGAACAGTGTATCGCGTAATTTGGGTTAAATTCAGGAGGGAGAGGTGAAATGGTGAAAGCCTCACAACTCGGCCAACCCTTCTTTTATGGCAAATTTCACCAGGTCGGTTATGCGCGAGAAGCCCAGTTTGAGAAGAATTTTACTTTTGTGTGTTTCCACCGTGCGCGGGCTTATGTTTAGTTTTTCAGCCACCTCTTTTATTTGCAGTCCGTTGCACAGCAAACGGATAATTTCTTTTTCGCGATCGGTTAAAAAAGTAGCCTCTTCTTTCGACAAACTATCTTTTTCTTTTGCGGCACTTTTTCTTATCGGGGCTTTTTTGCCCTGTTGCTGTGCCAGATAAATATCGTACATCATTTTCGCCACGCTGCGTCCGAAATATTGACATCCCCCGATGACGGTACGAAGAGCGGTTTGAATGTCTTCTTTGCGCGCCATTTTACTCAGGTATCCTTCCACGCCGACATCGAGCAGTTCGGTGATTAATTCTTCGGACACCTCTGCCGAGAGCATGATTATTTTTACGTCGGGGTATTCTTTTTTCAGCCGCCGCGCGATTTCTACCCCCGACATGTCGGGCAAGACAATATCCAGCAACACCAAATCGGGCAGCCGATCAGGGGACAGCAACATGAAAAACTCTGCTCCCGATCCCGCTTCACCGATAATATCGACCGGAAGGTTCTCCATCTTCTGTAACGAGGAGTTCAGTCCGTCGCGAAACAAAGCGTGGTCGTCCACCAAAATAATTTTTACCATAACCTTTTAATCGTTTAATTATTTGACATCTAAACACCCAAACCGAATCCGATCTCCGTCCCCACGCCTTCCGTGCTCCGTATTTCCAGCCGGCTGTTGTTTCGTTCCAGCATTTCGCGGCAGATGGTCAGCCCCAGACCGCTCCCTTTTTCACCCGCGGTGCCGACGAGAATTTTTTCCTCTCCGGCCGCCGGCATTCCCACGCCGCTGTCTTTTACCATGACCCGCGCCAGTTCTCCGTCGCACGTTACCGATACCGCCACTTGGCTCTCGCGGTGCGAAAATTTCACCGCGTTGTTGATCAAGTTGCGCAGGACGGTGTGGATCATGGAGCGGTCGGCCAGCGTCACACAATCGGCCGCGGCCTCCAGACGAATGCTTATACCCTTATTCTGTGCCGGAAGCCGATAAATGTCGGCCACTTCTTTCGCCAGCTCCGTCAGACTGAATCGCGTGGGGCGATACTTTATCTGTCCGGTTTGCATACGCGCCCAGTCGAGCAGGTTTCGGAGCAGTTCATGCTGTGTTTCGGTAGCCTGATGAAAACTCCGAATATGTTCCAGCAACTGCGGTTTGTCCATTTCCTCGAAATTCTCCAGCATCATCTCCGTCGCCATTTTCTGCGCCGCCACGGGCGATTTCAGGTCGTGCGAAACGATCGAGAACAGTTTGTCCTTGCTCGCGTTAATCCGGTACAGCTCCTTGTTGCGCTTGCGGCGCAGGCGAGACACATAATAAAACATTCCCGAGAGCAGCAACGCGAATAAGGTCGAGAGGACAAGCAGCCACTGGTAAAACCGGGTTTGTTTGATTTCTACCTGTTGGCGCGCGATCTCCAGTTCTTTCTCCTGCACGTCGTGTTTGACCCGCATCTCCTGAAGCGACTGATGGAGCTTGTAATCGGATTGTTGCCGCATGAGTTGATGAAATTTCTGATGACTGTTGATCGTCATATTCTCATTGCCCAGATGCGCGTAGATTCCCACCAGATAGTCATACATCTGTATCAGCATGGCATAATTCGTCGGTTCGCACATCCCGATGACGCGATTGACGTATTGCAATGCTTCCCGGTAGTTTTTCTCCACGCGATAATAGCGGACGAAGTTGGCGTAAATACTCAAGATCAGCAGCGGAGTGTGCTGATCGGACGCTATCTGTTCGGCTTCATCCAAATACTGTTTCGCTTTAAACTGGTATTCCGGAATAATGGGGTTTGTCCAGCGGTTCAGGTTGATATAGTAAGCCGCAAAAAGAGTCAGGTTCTGCACGATATAAAAGGTATCTTCCAGCTGTTTGGCCAATTCAAGCGAGTGTTTTGCCAGGGCAAGGCATTCCTCGTTTCGTTCGAGTACGGAATAGAGCTGCGCCAGCGCGTTGTCGATGATCATCAACTCCTGCCGGAACCGTTTTTTCTCCGCCAGCTCCTTGGCGCGGAGCATATAGCCTTCCGCGATCGAGTCGTTATACATCAGGTAATGGACTTTTCCCACGCTCAGGAGCGACAACGAGATGAACTTTTCGTTCTTGTTTCTCTTGCTGATATCATACGCTTGTAAGGCGTCCTCCATGGCCGGTTCGAAAAAGGTCAGGGTACTCAGCACGCGGCTTCTGAACAGCAAAATTTCGGTTTTGCGTTCATATTGGATGCTGTCGGTTTGTTTCAGCGCCGCGCTCAAACACACTAGCGCCGAGTCGTTTTTAGCATCTAAGTAATACCGGTTTGCCTGGGCATAGTGGTCTGCAAGCTGCGCTGCCGCCCGTGGTGCGAACAACAATAAAAGTACGGTCAAGAAGCAGGAAAAAGTACGCATGTTTTTTTATTTGTTCATCATTGAATACGCCACAAATATACAAACGTTTTTTAACAATAAAGGGATAATACGTAGAAATTTCGTATTTCCCCTACGTGTTTTTATGTGGTTTTTACGGATTGACATGCACCCAACATTCCCTTAATTTTGCACAGTGAGAAAGAAGGTATGACGATGACGAGGCAATCGATTGAACGGTTACGAGGAAACCGGCTAAGCGATAACGTCCTTATCTCTTTAACGGACACGAGGCGGTCGCGTCATCGCACAGCATGTCATCGCGACAGAGGTCACGATAACAATTAAACAATTAAACAATTAAACAATTAAACAATTAAACAATTAAACAATTAAACAATTAAACATTATGATTGAATTTGAAGTAAAAGAACGCATCATGTCCATTGGCGAAAAAAAAGGACAAACCGTGTATTACGCTGCTCCCAAAACCGTGCAGCGTATAACCGCGCGACAACTCGAAGACGAAATCGTGCGCGCTACATCCCTTGCGCGGGGCGATGTGCGCAATGCTCTCACCACCTTAGCCGAATTTGTGAGCAGCGGCCTGCAGCAAGGCGCGTCTGTCGACTTGGGCGATTTGGGAGCCATCAAAGTGGTTATCGGTGCGCAACTGATGGATACACCGCAGGAAGTGACCGCCGCCACCCTCAAAACGCCCGCCGTGCGCTTCTTCCCCAAACAGGAAATGCTCAACGCCGCCAAAAGCGTGAAAGTGAAAGTGGTGAACCAATACACCGGAAACGAATCGGAAACACCGTAGTTAAACATTTAAACCATCGTCTGACGTCGGTTGGCAGAAGACAGGAATCATAAATCAGAAATAAAACTGAAGAAAATGAAAAAGTTAATTGCAATCTTAATTCTTGCCCTGTCGGTGCAAGGCGCTGCACAGGCACAGTTGGGGGGCCTGCTTAACAAAGCAAAAACCAAAACCAAAGAAGTCGCTACGAAAGAAGCGAAAAAATCGGTTGAAAAGAAAGCCGAACAAACTCTCGACACAGAGCAAACAAAAGTTTCGGAGGCATTATCCCAAAACGTTCCTTCTGGAGGTGCAAATGCACAAGACATTGATTCGTTTTTAGGCGTATCGATGAGTGCATTGAACGCATCGTACGATAAATTGGATCCGGACATTTATTTTACGCTTCGCAAAGACATGCCGGGCATGTTCTACACCCAAAGCGGCCTTGAAACAGACAAAGCGCAATCCCCGCTGCGTCAGGTTATTTTATACATGATGGCTTCGGGTAAAGAGTGCCCTTGCATCGTCTATCAGCCGGAAAGCGGTATGTATGCACTTCCGGCCGATCTTATAATCAATGCTAATTTTGCCGTATTCAAGGCTTTCCCCAAAGAAACGTATCCCCTTTTTGTCGAAGCGCGCATGATGTTGCGGGCTATGGAGGAGGGGAAAATAAGTCTGGATTACGAAGATCCGAATACGATCCTGTCATTAGCAGATGGCGATAAAATCAAGTTTAATCTATCGGAATACAGAAAATACGGTTACGGCTATAAGGATGTCTTAATCATGTATCCTTCGGGTACACAGAAAAAATCGAACGTTCGTTGGAAAGAGGAAGAGGAGCGGCTCATGGAACTTTATCGCAAGTATGTTCCTTTCGAAAATGTAAAAAACACGTTTTTCAATACGATGATAGGCACCGTGAAGGCCGGCGAAGAGAAGAATTGGGCGCGGGGCGTATATCAGAGTTACAAATTGGCCATAGCAGCCGAAGATATGCAGTCGCATCCGAAAAAAGTCGAGGATCAAGACTATACGGACGCTCTGGCTGCTTATGAAAAGATGAAAGTCAATAATTTTCCCAAGTGGGAAGCGGTCGTCAAAAAAGACTGGATGGAGTTGTATGCCCGAATTAAGAAAAACTCAGGCGGTAAAGCCGAAATTCCTAAAGCAGCCACCAGCAATCCTAAACTTGAAGCGGAGATGATAGCCATAGCCAAAGGAATATACGACGATGGTCGCGTTCCGGTGAAAGCCATTATTCAAGGTGCCGATTGGAGTTACACCCGCAATGCGCTGGGCGGCATCATCGATCGCTACCACACCGCTTTCATCATTTTCAAAATGGAGGACGGTACATACCGGATGGTGGACATAGGCTTCAAGCAGCTCTACAACGGCGGCTCATACGGCAAAACCCAGCTCCGCGGCATAGGGCTGGTGAACGAAGAGGTGGACTATAAATAAATGTGCCCGTGTAAACCGTTATGGGCTATGTGGCAATTCAAGGTGATGGTGAAGTGAAAAGTGAAGCCCTTCGGGCGTTGAGTTGTTGAGATGTTGAAATGTTGAGTTGTTTGCCGTGTAGGGGCGAACCTGTGTGTTCGCCCTTACACGACCGACCGCCTGAAACAGCCCTGAAAGGGCGAGATAATTCAG
>NZ_RQYN01000150.1 GCF_003860135.1 Tannerella forsythia | reverse complement strand
GATCCGGAAAAAAGTTGTATAATTGCATTCATGGAAACGAACATGTTATTCTCTATTGGTTTGAATTTGTCTTTTCCCTGGAAAGTGGTTAAGAGTGAGTTTCGTTTGCTTGATGAGAGCAATATCCGCGAGCTTCATATTTGGATTGACTTTGAGTACGGTTCCCGGTTTATCTCTTCTAAGGGAACCTTACTTTCCCCTCACGACACGGTTGACAAGCAGTGGCGTCATCTGAATTTCTTTGAGCATCCATGCTATTTGCATGCTCGTGTTCCTCGATTGAAGACCGATGTTTCCTCAATAGAGATGGTACAGGTTCCCTGGGCACGGCATAACTCGGGCTTTACGATGCTTTTCGAGGCGTTTGCGATGGCTCTTATAGAAGAAGAGACACCTGTCAACTCTGTTGCTAAGACAGTAAAGGAATATCCCAAGCGTATATGGACCATATTCCGTCATTGGATAAGCAAAGGCAAGCGTAATCTCAACTTGTGCGGAGTCAGACGTATAGGCGTGGATGAAACCTCTCGCAGGAAAGGTTCGTCTGTCCGGGCAAGGATTCAGATACGTTCAAGAGGTTTTCCGAATGGCTCATAGAGCATGATGGAGATCCGTCGCTTATAGAGGTGGTTGCTATGGACATGTCCAATGCCTTCACCTCCGGCTGCATGACGTATTTCCCTCAAGCACATATTGTATATGACAAGTTCCACATAGTACAGGACACCAACAAGAGACTTGATGAGGTGCGCAAGGCAGAGGTGGGCGAGAAGAAACTGCTGAAAGGGCATCGGTTTACACTGCTGCATCTTCGGAAGAACCTGCCGGAAGGAAGGTTGCAAGGAAGGCCTCGTTGATATACTTCATGCCGCCACTGCCAAATCTCAAGGAGCATGGGAAGACTTTCTCAAATGGATGGAGATGGCTGAGCAGTCTGCATTGGAACCGTTCAGAAAGCTGGTGGCAACGTTCAAGAGGCATCTGTTCGGCATAAAGACATTCTTTGAGCAGGGAACTATCACAAATGGGGTATTGGAAAGTCTTAACTCTAAAGTACAATTGGCCAAAAGAAGAGCTAGAGGATACGCAAATGTGAATAACTTTATGGATATGGTATACTACATAAACGGAGGAAGGAATTTCCATTACCCACTCAAATCAACATAGAGCC
>NZ_RQYN01000149.1 GCF_003860135.1 Tannerella forsythia | reverse complement strand
TTTTCACTTATCTGCATTATTTGCGTTCGGATATTCTGATTTCGACATTTTATATCAGGCTTACAGCCCTCCGCAAGAGTGGGTATTCTTTTTTTTCCAACGCTTCGCTTCGCTACACATGGGGCTGAATTAACGCACCCCTGCGGGGCTGTTTTTCAATGGTTATTTTCCGGGTATATGGTTCGGCCTGTACCACGCTTTCCCCTTTAAAGGGATGACATCCCCCTTCGCTTCGCTCTTCCCCCTTGAAGGGGGGAGGGGGGATGTTCATATCCACACCATCGCGGGCGAACCTTGTGTTCGCCCGCTACGCGGTGCCTCGTCCTGAAAAAGGTTGACAGTTATTTTTCTCATTATCGTTTGTTTATTCGTATTTCATGATTTACGCCACTTTTGATGCATGTACCTGTTCGGGCGTAAGTAAGTTATTTCATCGGCCGATAGTAGAAAATTTGAGCTTCCGATTAGAGAAAAATGGGTCTGTGTTGAATCGTGTGGGTAACCCATAAATCAGGATCCGGAAAAAAGTTGTATAATTGCATTCATGGA
>NZ_RQYN01000148.1 GCF_003860135.1 Tannerella forsythia | reverse complement strand
CATGCCGGAATGGAAACATAGCAACGTGGCCGGATGGAACGCGTCTCTCGGAAAAGATGCCGGACGAAATATCGACCGCAATCCGGTATTCCGTCGGAAAGGATACGACGATGATCTGACCCCCCGCAACGACGGAGACTATCGTCTTACAAGCATCAGTCCCTCTGTCAACGCTGGCTACAATCCGTTCGTGCTTTCAGGCTTCCGGAACCGTACCTCGACCGTACTGCTCAGCCCGCTTAAGGCACAGTATACCGCAGCGCTTGCACTCGATCTGGGCGGCCTGGATAGAATCTACGACGATGTGGTAGATATGGGAGCATACGAATATCATCCGAATATCTCCTCTATAGACCTCGTTCATTCAGTCATCATCGGCACATATCCGAACGTAACGACTGTTCCCGGTGCAGGGATTCACTATACCGAAAGCCAGAAGGACTTTACGATGACGCTCACGCCGGTCGAAGGCTACAGTCTGAAATACATTAAAGTAAAGACGAACTCGAAGAGACGGGATGAGGAACAGGGCGGTATCCGGATGACGCATAAC
>NZ_RQYN01000147.1 GCF_003860135.1 Tannerella forsythia | reverse complement strand
GTTATGCGTCATCCGGATACCGCCCTGTTCCTCATCCCGTCTCTTCGAGTTCGTCTTTACTTTAATGTATTTCAGGCTGTAGCCTTCGACCGGTGTGAGTGTCATCGTAAAGTTCTTCTGGCTTTCGGTATAGTGAATCCCTGCACCGGGAACAGTCGTTACGTTCGGATACGTACCGATCACGACTTCATGCACGACATTCGGGAATCCGCTGTTCGAATGATATTCGTATGCGCCCATATCCACCACATCGTCATAGATTCTGGCAAGACTGCCCAGATCGAGTGCAAGCGCCGCGGTATACTGTGCCTTAAGCGGACTGAGCAGTACGGTCGAGGTACGGTTCCGGAAGCCCGAAAGGACGAACCGGTTGTAGCCGGTGTTCACCGAAGGGCTGGAGCTTGTGAGGCGATAGTCGCCGTCGTTGCGGGGTGTCAGATCATCGTCGTATCCTTTCCGACGGAATACCGGATTGCGATCGATATTTCGTCCGGCATCTTTTCCGAGAGACGCGTTCCATCCGGCCACGTTGCTATGTTTCCATTCCGGCATG
>NZ_RQYN01000146.1 GCF_003860135.1 Tannerella forsythia | reverse complement strand
CTGACGCTCAACCATCCCGCGTTCGTGGCCAACGGGATCGCCACCTTCCGGCTCGAAATCGTCGAAATCCTCCCCGCCGACGCGGCCGACAAGTCCGTGACATGGGCCACCAACAACCCCTCCGTCGCCACGGTCGACGCCCAAGGCCTCGTGACCATCCATAAGAAAGGCAAAGCTACCCTGACAGCCACCGCCCGCGACGGCAGCGGCGTCAACGCCACCTGCCTCCTCGACGTGATCAGCACCGTAGCCAACGAAACGGTCGACGGCCTGCGCGTCTTCGCCGCCGACGGAGCCTTACGCCTGACGCTCCCCTCGCCCGAGACGGTACATCTATATCATGTCAGCGGCGCGATGGTGAAAACGCTCTTCCTCCCCGCCGGTGACCATATTCAGCCGTTGCCCCCGGGCGTGTATCTGGTGCGCGTAGGAGAGCGAGTAACGAAGATCCTTGTGAAGTGAAAAACGAAAAGTGAAGAGTGAAAAATGTAGCAATGTAGGGGCGAACCTGTGTGTTCGCCCTTATTTTTGTGTCGTGTTGGCAGGTTATCAGAACGCAAATGACGCAAATGACGCGAATTTGATTGTTAATTGTCAGTTGTTATTCAGCAGTCAGTCATCAGCATTCAGATACCACAAGTTGCACAAGTTTATGACAAGTTGCACTAATTTAATTGTCAGTTGTCAATGGTTATTCTTTACTACTCTGACTACCTTTGACTACTTTGCTTTACTTTTCACTTTTCACTTTTCACTTTTCACTTTTCGTTCATTTGCGTTCATTTGCGCCATTTGTGTTCATTTGCGTTCGGAACATCGTAAATTCCCCCCTTCGAAGGGATGACATCCCCCTTCGCTTCGCTCTTCCCCCTTTGAAGGGGGTAAGGGGGATGTTCATATCCACGCCATCGAAGGGCGAACACACAGGTTCGCCCCTACACGGCAAACAACTCAACAATTAAACAACTCAACAATCAAACCCCTCAACGCCCGCAAGGGAACATAAGGGCTGAAAGCCCGATATATTTCAGCCCCATCCCGT
>NZ_RQYN01000145.1 GCF_003860135.1 Tannerella forsythia | reverse complement strand
ATAACCTGCCAACACGACACAAAAATAAGGGCGAACACACAGGTTCGCCCCTACATTGACTACATTGACTACATTGACTACTTTTGACTACATTTTTCACTCTTCACTTTTCGTTCTTCACTTTATCAGGATCTTCGTTGCTCGCTCTCCTACGCGCACCAGATACACGCCCGACGGCAACGGCTGTACGTGATCGCCGGCGGGGAGGAAGAGCGTTTTCACCATCGCGCCGCTGACATGATATAGATGTACCGTCTCGGCTTTGGGCAGCGTGAGATGCAACGCGCCGCCGGCGGCGAAGATGCGCAGGCCGTCGACCGTTTCGTTGGCTACGGTGCTGACCACGTCGAGGAGGCAGGTGGCGTTGACGCCGCTGCCGTCGCGGGCGGTGGCTGTCAGGGTGGCTTTGCCTTTCTTATGGATGGTCACGAGGCCTTGGGCGTCGACCGTGGCGACGGAGGGGTTGTTGGTTGCCCATGTCACGGACTTGTCGGCCGCGTCGGTGGGGAGGATTTCGACGATTTCGAGCCGGAAGGTGGCGATCCCGTTGGCCACGAACGCGGGATGGTTGAGCGTCAG
>NZ_RQYN01000144.1 GCF_003860135.1 Tannerella forsythia | reverse complement strand
GCCGGGGCGGTGACGGTGATCGTGCCGTCGCCTGTACCGGAAGCGGCCGAGAGGGTGATCCACGGCGCGTCGCATCGGGCCGTCCATGCTTCGCTTGCGGTGACGGTGAGCGGCTTCGTTTCGCCCGCGAACGTGATATCGACGGTTTCGGGGGTTACGGCGAAGTCGGGTCCGCATGCTCTTGTGCCCGTAGTCGGGATATCGGAACCGCCTGAATAATATTGAACCTTCCAGTTTTTGCCGGTCGCGATGGAGCCGGACGAAGCGAGTACGTCGGCATGTCCGGCGTCGGTCGCGTCATAGGCCGGCCGGATTTTTCCTTCCGTTGTCGATGTACGGTCAGGCAGGGAACAATAGAGCCGGTTGAGCGCGGCCTTGGAGAAGTTGTTGTTGAAGCAATTCAACCTCTTTTTTAATTGGGTACATGCGCTGACATCGAGAGCCTTGAGTTGGTTGCCGGAGCAACCCAATCCCTCTAATTGGGTGTTATGCGAGAGATCGAGGGCGGGTTCGGTTGTTGTCGCATTCCAACCAATCTAATTGGGTACATGCACTGACATCAAGGGCGGTGAGGTCGTTATTTTGGCAATACAAATCCTCTAACTGAGTGTTATGCGAGACATCGAGGGCGGTGAGTTGGTTGTCGGAGCAATACAACCCCTTTAATTGAGTGTTATGCGAGACATCGAGAGCGGTGAGTTGGTTGACGGAGCAATCCAACACCTTTAACTGGTTACATGCACTGACATCAAGGGCGGTGAGGTCGTTATTTTTGCAATACAAATCCTCTAACTGAGTGTTATGCGAGA
>NZ_RQYN01000143.1 GCF_003860135.1 Tannerella forsythia | reverse complement strand
TATTATCTTTGCTGAAAAAAACTATGGATTGTCCAAGATGTGGAAGCATAAATCATCGTAAAGATGGCTTTATTGCTGGTCGTCAGCGCCATTATTGCAAAGATTGCCATTATCGTTATACTGTTCAACAGAAATCTAATATAAAATCAGTTGCTACTCGTAGATTAGCTTTGGAGATGTACTTGGAGGGCTTAGGTTTTAGAGCAATCGGACGGATATTGAAAATAAGTCATACGATCGTTTACTATTGGGTAAAAGAATGGGGTGAAAGGGTTGCTTTACCACAAAAAGAGGAGTCTGTTTCAGTTGTTGAATTAGATGAGATGCAAACATATATAGGTTCAAAAAAAACCATTGTTGGGTATGGATTGCTGTTGATCGATTTGGAAAACGATTTATCTCTTTTGTCTGTGGGGATAGAAGCACAGATACAGGGATGAAGCTTTGGAAGAAGATAAAAAACATTCCCGCATCTGTGTATTATTCTGACTATTGGAAGAGCTACAAGGAATTTCTTCCTAATGTAAAACACATTCAAACAAAGGCAGAGACTTATACAGTCGAAGGTTATAATAGCAGAATAAGGCATTATTTAGCAAGGTTCAAACGAAAAGGGAAGTGTTAT
>NZ_RQYN01000142.1 GCF_003860135.1 Tannerella forsythia | reverse complement strand
TCCAAGATGTGGAAGCATAAATCATCGTAAAGATGGCTTTATTGGTGGTCGTCAGCGCCATTATTGTAAAGATTGTCATTATCGTTATACAGTTCAACAGAAATCTAATATAAAATCAGCTGCTACTCGTAGATTAGCTTTGGAGATGTACTTGGAGGGCTTAGGTTTTAGAGCAATCGGACGCATATTGAAAATAAGTCATACAATCGTTTACTATTGGGTAAAAGAATGAGGTGAAAGGGTTGCTTTACCACAAAAAGAGGAGCCTGTTTCAGTTGTTGAATTAGATGAAATGCACACATATATAGGTTCAAAAAAAACTACTGTTGGGTATGGATTGCTGTTGATCGATTTGGAAAACGATTTATCTCTTTTGTCTGTGGGGACAGAAGCACAGATACAAAAATGAAGCTTTGGCAAAAAATAAAAAACATTCCCGCATCTGTGTATTATTCTGACTATTGGAAGAGCTATAAGGAATTTCTTCCTAATGTAAAACACATTCAAACAAAGGCAGAGACCTATACAGTCGAACGTTATATTAGCAGAATAAGACATTATTTAAAAAGGTTAAAAAAGAAGGAAAGTGTTATAGTAAGGCAAAACATATGATAGAAAAATCCCTAAAATTACTTTTTCTAAAACTAAACAATGAAATA
>NZ_RQYN01000141.1 GCF_003860135.1 Tannerella forsythia | reverse complement strand
TGGAGTAAGTTCGCCTAAGGGTTTTGTTGGGTAGCCTCCCATAGATGCTGTTCGTTCTGCATAAACATCAATAGAGGTCAATAAAACAGTTTCATCAGAGTTATTAATAATAGAAATATCAAAAATAGGCAAATGATTTCGCCCTTTTTTGTTTTGATACTCATAATAGAATTTATGTCCAAAAGATTCTCTATTGTCTGTTTCAGTTTTTTTATACACCGACTTTGGAGAGACCTTTAACGCTGCAACTGAAAGTTTTGGGAGAAAATTCCCAAAATACTTTTTTAATAAAATTGGAAAAGATGCAAGCCCATCACATATATCATCCCAGCTCCAATACTCTACCATAAGCATACCTTTGGTTGAAGCATAAAAAAATGGACTTTCTTTACCGTAAAAATTCACATCTCGAGAAAGTGTTGTTACCATTATGAATTTGTGAACCGGCAAATGGCTATTATAAGCAGCAATAATGTCGTCTGTTATTTTTCTCATAACACTAGTGTCCGGAGAAAATGTCTCCGACAGGTTTTTAACTGTTTAATTTCAGCAACTTAGAAGATTAAAATATTTTTTCGATTAGAACTCAGTAGCTTTGCGGACGCATCCTAAGACGCCATCTGCAAGCCATGAACAAAGGAAAAACAATCCTCCCCCAGATTAT
>NZ_RQYN01000015.1 GCF_003860135.1 Tannerella forsythia | reverse complement strand
GATGATCATCAGCTCCGAGGGGTTGTTGATCACGATGTCGCCTTCGTCCACCTTCGTGGCGGTGTTCGTCGCCGTTTCGCGGAAGAAGATGCCGACGCCGGGCTTGTCGCCTACCACGCGGAGCTTCGTCCCCGTCACGCGCAGGTTGAACCCGGGCGTGAGCCGGTCGTTCACCGTACGACTCTTCATGTCCTCCACCTGTCCGATGGTGAGTCCCGTCTCGGCGACACCCATGATCTCGACCTCGACGCTCTCGATCTCGCGACGCATCAACTCGCCCTGCGCGAAATGGAACTGGAGCGTGTGACGCTGCGGATCGAACGTTTCGTTCGGATTGAGGAATACGCCGCGGATCACGGGCATGGCCGTAAAGTATCCGGTGTTGACGGCGAAGCCGTCGCACAATCGGTAGGCCATCTCCTTGAGGAAGAGTTCTACGGCGTGACTCATGGCGGCGTCGGAGACGTCGGCTCCGCCGCGCGTGGCGGCCGAGTGACAGATGTCGTCCACGGAAAGACTTTGTCGTAGAGATACGCTTTGATGGTGTGCCTTGTTTTACTCATCGTTGTGTCCTCCTGCTAAAAGGTTGGTTACCGCGGGTCCGCTTCGTGTCGTGCGGCCGGAACCCGTCGGCCGCGAAAGAAACTGTTCTTTTCATAAGCTTTGTGTTTTTATGATGAAACCATACGTAACGCCCTTGGCTCCGCATGCGACATACGGAGACGTAAAGGGGTATGATGTTTGTATTAATAAATGTTAACGGGAGGGGGGGTAAAGGGACGTTTGCGGGTTCGGGCGGCGGCGTGTCGTGCGCGTCGTCGTCGTCCATAGCGTTTGTTTCGGTATGCGTTTCATGCCCGTTCGTCCGTGTTTATCGTTCTTACCGGCACAAAGATACGAGTAAAAAGTGAAAAACGAAAAAGGAAGGGGGAAAAAAGTGGAGCCCTGCGGGCGTTGAGGGGGTGAGGGGAACAATTACGAATTACGAATTACGAATTACGAATTACGATGTTCCGAATTGTCAATGGTTATTCTTTACTACTCTGACTACCTTTGACTACTTTGCTTTACTTTTCACTATTCACTTTTCACTATTCGTTCATTTGCGTTGATTCGCGCCATTCGCGTAATTCGCGTTCTGAACATCGTCATTCGTCATTCGTAATTTGTCATTCGTAATTGTTGTAGCCAACCCTTCAACAAAAAAAGCTACTCCTGCCAGCGGGAGAAAGGGTGGCGGGAGAGCATGGCGTTATAGTAACGCGGGTCGCCGCTGACTTCTTCGCCTACCCACGCGGGTTTCTCGAAGGGTTCGTCTTCCGAAGGCAGCTCGATCTCGGCCATGACGAGGCCGGCATTGTCGCCGTAGAAGACATCGACCTCCCACGTATGACCGGCAAAGGGAATCCAGTGCCGTACCTTCTCGATCACGCCCGAACAGCAAAGCGTGAGCAGTTCTTCGGCGTCAGCGGGCGGTATCGGCTGTTCAAATTCGTAACGGCTCCATCCGCGTTCGTTCGTCGCGCTTTTGATGGTCAGGAAAGCCTCGTCGCCGCAGAGGCGTACCCGCACCGTGCGCACCTCGTCCGAGCACAGATACCCCTGCACGATCCGGCTGCGGCGAGCCACCATCGGCTCGAAGTCGCCCCGTACCAAAAACTTGCGTTCAATTTCCAATCCCATCGCCTCAACGTATTTTGACCATCGTAGCCCCGAATCCGTACTCACGAAACGACGCGTCCTGATAGTCGCACGATTTGTAACGCGTTTTCAGCTCCTTCTCGATGGCGGCACGCAACACGCCTTCGCCCTTGCCGTGTATAAACACGATCTTCCGGCCCTTCTGCCCGGCATGCTCCTGCATGACGGCATGAAACTTATCGAGCTGATAGTGGAGCATATCCGAAGCGCTCATGCCCGTCGTGTCGTCGAGGAGCTGCGAGATATGCAGGTCGATTTCGAGTATCGGAGCTTCGGGCGCTTTCGGCTTCGAAACGGGTTGAGGCTTGCGGCGGTCGTCGCGTTTCTTCTCCATCATCGCCTCTTGCAGGTCGGTGGCGGAAACGAGCAGCGGACGCTCCGGCACATCGTTCCGGACGAGGGGAAGAATGAGGGCGTCATCGTCGAAGAAATCGTTCGCGGTGAAGCAATGTATTTTGTAGAACTTGACCGTATCGAGCCGCAGCTCTACCGAGAGGGCATTCTTCAACGCGTACGGCTTCTTTTTCTTGAAAGCGATCAGTTGCACGCAGATCCGTTCGAGGTCGTTCAAGTCCTCCTTCCCGAACTCCTCCATAAAAATGCGTGTGTTAGGCTCGATGAGCCCCGACGAACGACTGGTCCAACTCCGGTTCGAGGCACTCATGTAGTTATAGTACAGATAATAGTTGCTGTCGTTCACCAAATACGCCTCGTATCCGCTCGACGTGAGGTTCTTCGGATCGACCGGCAGGTAGGCGATCGAGAGGTTGAGGCGTTCGCCTTCGGGCGTCTCCTCGACCCGATACTCTTCCGGCTCCTTACGCACGGGCGGTTCTGCCGGCTCTACCGCCGGCGAGCGTTCTTCGCGCGCGGCAAGGCTGTTACGGGCCGTCCCTCCGCCTTCGTCCACGACCACACATTCGCTCACCGAAACGGGAAACTCGAACCCGCTCTCATCTTCCACCCATGCCGTGTGCTTATCGCGGAACCCTCTGACGATTCCTCCGCCCACGCTATTCAAAAAACGTACCTTATCTCCTTTTTTTATCATTGTCATTGTATCTGTTCGAGTTGTCAAAGATAAAGAGAAAACACCGGCCGAAGAAGACAGGTGCCGTTTTTAACATTCCTCCGCGCATATCGAAAGATGAAAGAGAGCCTTATTATTTAATTGTCAGTTGTCAATGGTTATGCGTGTATCACCGATTCCCCCTTCGCTTGTTCATATCCACGCCATCGAAGGGCGAACACACAGGTTCGCCCCTACACGGCAAACAACTCAACACTTCAACAACTCAACACCTCAACACCCAATACAAGGGCTGAAGGCCTGAATGAAATTCATGCTTATTTGTTCTATTGCGGAATCCGGGTTGAAAACCGTACCATCCTCGTTCGTCTGTCATTCGGCACGCAAATAATTCTACCGAAAAGAGTAGACCGTTCTCGAAGTTTCCTTATCTTTGCGTTCGAATACTTTTGATATGTAGAACGATGAATGTACGAATGACATGCGTGAGTCGGCTTCTTCCGATCGTTCCTTACCGGACCACTCGCGCACAGAGGCAAGAGCGTTTGAAGCCGCCGTTCGTCCGGATAATAACGAAACTCTTGGGCGTAGGGTGTCTGTGTTGTCTCCCGCTTGTTTCCGCGGAGGCGCAAGAGCATGAAAGCAAGCTGAATCTGAGAACACCCGCCCTGCCGGCGATGGGAAAAAAAAGAGAGATAAAGATGACGCTCGATCTGCCCGATACTCGGTGGGAGTCTTCCCGTTATCCTCTGCTCAGCACGATGAATCTATCGGACTATTTAAATGTGGCTTCGTATACGGCAGACCAGAAACTCCGGCTCCTTCTGTATAACGACAGGGAAGTGGCGCCGGGGGTGAGTGACGTGTATAAGGCCGGTGGCGGCGTTCAAGCCCGCATCAACGAGTCGTTTCTCGTTCAGAGCGGCTTTTACGCGATGCGATATACCCATAATTTCGGTCATCGCCCGTATTATGACGGCGTGGGTTACCTTATGGCGTCGTATCAGGTAAACACATGGCTTACCGTCGGAGCTTACGGCCGATACTCGATGGGAGCGGACTATAATGCGCGGCACGGCTCCATGTTGCCTTCGCCTTTCGTGCCTAATACCGGTTACGGAATCTCTGCCACGACGATGTTCAACGAGATCTTTGGGCTTTATGGCACCGTCGGGCGGGAGTTTGATCCGTTCGAGGGCAAATGGAAAACTGTTTACGACGTATCTCCGGTGATCAACCTCTATAAGCTGTTCAAGTAGCCGGAGGCGCTTCGAGCAGTCGCAACGCCTCGTCCTCGTAGCGCTCCATCACGGCGCGGGCGCCCGGCGCTTTGTCGTCGATCCCGCACAGATGCAGGACGCCGTGGATGATCACCCGGTACAATTCGCTGTCGTACGCCACGGCGAACTTTTCGGCATTGGTACGCACCGTGTCGAGGCTGATAAAAAGATCGCCCGATATCGCGTCGCCTTCGGAATAATCGAACGTAATGATGTCCGTATAATAATCGTGCTGTAAATACGTGCGATTTACGTCGAGAATCTTCTCGTCCGAACAGAAAATATACGCGATATCTCCAACCGTTCTGCCGTGCAGGGCTGCTACGCGTTTAATCCAGACACTTGTCTTCCGCTTGGGAAATACGGGCATTTTTACATCGTCTGTATGATAAGTGATCATGCTGAAAAGAATAAATATGTCATGGCTATCGCGGTGAGCGCCCCGGCCAGATCGGCCAACAGCGCGCACGAAATCGTATGCCGCGTGTTACGGATGGCTATGCTGCCGTAGTAGACGGCCGCGACGTAGAAGACCGTATCCGTCGAGCCTTGCGCCACGCAGGCCAGCCGCCCCACGAACGAATCGGCTCCGTACGTCCCCATCGCATCCAACATCATGCCTCGCGCTCCGCTGCCGCTCAACGGCTTCATCAGCATGGTCGGCACACCTCCCACAAACGTGGCGTCCAAACCGACGGACGTTACGCACCAGCGCAGCCCTTCGACGAGATAATCCATCGCTCCCGACGCCCGGAACACCCCGATGGCCACCAAAATGGCCACTAAATAAGGAATGATTTTTACGGCGGTGAGGAAGCCCTCCTTCGCGCCTTCGATGAAAGCGTCGTAGACATTCAGCCTTTTCCGTACTCCGCAAACGATGAATCCGCAAATGATGGAAAAAAGCAGGGCGTTGGCGAACAGCGTCGAGTATAGCGATACTTTCTCTTGCGGAAGCGAGCGGAAGAACCATACCAGACTGCCGATAAAGGCGAACGCGCCCAGAAAGAAAAGCAATAAGTTGCGTTGGAAGAGGTTGATCTTTTGAACGATGCCGACGGCTATAATGGCTACAAGCGTAGAAACGAAGGTGGTAAGCAGAATAGGCAGAAAGATATCCGAGGGATTGGCCGCACCGTACTGGGCGCGATACATCATGATGGTAATCGGGATGATCGTCAGGCCGGACGCGTTGATGTTCAGAAACATGATCATCGCATTGCTGGCCGTGTCCTTCTTCGGGTTCAGCTCCTGCAATTGCTGCATGGCGCGCAGCCCGATGGGCGTGGCCGCGTTGTCGAGTCCCAGCATATTGGCCGAGATATTCATAAAGATAGAACCCGCGGCCGGATGATCTTTCGGTAGCTCCGGAAACAGTTTCCCGAAAACGGGAGACGCGAATCGGGCAAAAGCGTGTATCAGACCCGCTTTCTCGCCGATCTTCATCAAGCCGAGCCAGAGAGAGAGAATGCCCGTCAACCCGATGGACACATCGAAGCCCATCCGCGCCGAATCGAAAGTCGAAGAGATGATCTGTGTGAAAACATCGGTGTCCTGAAGAAAAATCAGTTTACACAAAGCGACCGCGAAAGCTACTAAGATAAAGCCGATCCAAATGTAGTTCAATGCCATTTTTTCTTTCTTTAGGGCAACAAAATTAGTAAAACTTCATGGCATTCAACGGATGTTGTGTATTTTTGTCCGACAGTAAACCGTTTTTTAAATGATCATGAAGAAGATATTGATTACGTACGACATGTTCCGCGAGGGGTTTGCGGAGCTGGAAAGCAGGTATGACGTGACCTTCCCGCCGAAAGGCAAAGATTTTACGTACGATGAGGTGATGGAGATGATTCCGGAGTACGACGTGCTCTGCTCCATGTTGGATTTTCCGGTCAATAAAGAGTTGATCGATCGGGCGACGAAGCTGAAGTTGGTGGCTAATTATGCCGTGGGATACAATAATATCGACGTGGCCTATGCGTTGGAGAAAGGGATCACGGTAACCAATACGCCGGCACCGACAACCGAGCCGACGGCCAACCTCGCGCTCGTACTCCTGCTCGATACGGCTCGCCGCATTTCCGAATGCGACCGCAAAGTGCGCCAATTCGGCGACCAAATGAAACGAGGCACGCTCGAAAACTTAGGGATGCCGGTGACGGATATGACACTCGGCATCATCGGGATGGGACGTATCGGGAAAGCCTTGTGCAAACGCGCCAGAGCCTGCGGCATGGAAGTGATCTACCATAACCGTCGCCGGCTCGATCTTCATGAAGAAACAACAGCCGAGGCAACATACGTTACGATGGACGAACTACTTACGCAGTCGGACTTTGTCTCCCTGAATGCCCCGTACACTCCCGAAACGCACCATATCATCGGCGAAGCGGAATTGAAGAAGATGAAGCCCACGGCCATTCTGATCAATACGGCACGCGGGGCCATGGTAGACGAGAAGGCGCTGATCAAAGCGTTGCGGAATAAAGAAATCTACGGAGCGGGGTTGGATGTCTTCGAGTTCAACGACCGTCCGTCTCCCGAACTGCTGACGATGGATAATGTGGTGCTCACGCCGCATATCGGTACGCAGACGACGTATTCGCGCATCAAGATGGCGCGCGCCGTCAGCGATAACGTCATCGGATTCTTTGAGGACGACCGCCCCGTCAGCCGGGTATTGCGTCCATGACAGCCGTTTTCATCATCGCGGAATTACAGTCTGTCGGTACGCCGGACAAGGCGGCGCATCTGCAACGCTTCTTTAAGACAGGCCCCGGTCAGTACGGCGAAGGCGACGTATTTATGGGGGTCGTTGTGCCGCATACCCGCAGCATTGCCAAAGCGAATCTCAAGATGCCCCTACCGGAGCTGCGCAAGCTGCTGCGAAGCGATTATCACGAAGCGCGTCTTTGCGCCCTGCTGATCCTGACGGAGCGATTCAAGAAAGCTTCCGAAAAGGAACGATCGGAAATCTACGCGTTCTACCTCAAGCATGCCGATCGGGCGAACAACTGGGATCTGGTAGACCTGACCTGTCCCACGATCGTCGGACTGTATCTGCTCGATAAAGAGCGGGACATCCTGTATCGGATGGCGGAAAGCGCGTGTCTGTGGGAGCAACGCATCGCGATCGTTTCGACGATCTCGTTTATCCGAAACGGTGAATTTGCCGATACGTTCGCGCTGGCCGAAAAACTTCTTTCTCATCCGCACGATTTGATCCACAAAGCCGTCGGATGGATGCTGCGCGAAGTCGGCAAACGTGACCGGGAGGCGTTGACGGGTTTCCTCGAGCAACACGCACTCCGGATGCCGCGTACCGCATTGCGATATGCCATAGAACATTACCCCGAACCGCAACGGCAATATTTCCTTCGAGGCAAGAAATACGATTGGCAACTTTTTTCAGGACAGGACACAACACCCGAAGGACTGACCGCTGAAAGCTGATTGCTGTAAGAGCCCTGAAAGGGCGCATTAATTTAGCCCAATGTGGAGCGAAGCGTTGGGGAAAAAGGCATCGCATCTCGGAGGAGGGCTGTAAGCCTGAATTATAATTGTTAATGGTTAATTGTCAATGGTTAATTGTTAATGGTTATGCACTGACACTTGACAATTAAATAATAATGGTAAACGCCGAACAGTGTATCGCGTAATTTGGTTTGAATAGGTCGTTGTGTCATATTTGTACAATCATACCTTCTTGGCCTGCAATGGTATTCGAAAAAACGGCTTGGGCTTCTCCAAGTAACGGATTAATATCTTCGTAACGAGCCGAATAATGTCCTATTACAAGTTTTTTTGCACCTGCCATACGGGCAATTTCGGCGGCTTGACGAGCCGTAGAATGAAACGTTTCTTTGGCCCGTGCCAACTCACTCTCCATAAACGTAGCTTCATGATATAAGCAGTCAACCCCTTCAATATAAGGAACAATAGACGGTTCAAAAGCGGTGTCCGAACAGAACGCGTAACGTCTCGGCGGTTGTGCCGGTCGCGTCAGCCGCGTATGAGGAACGGTTACTCCTTCGGGCGTGATGAAATCTTCTCCTTGCTTGATGCCTCTCAACGCTTTGACAGGCACTTGGTAAAAATCGATCATCTCACGTATCAGATGAGCTTCGCGAGGTTTTTCGGCAAAAAGGTAACCGCACGTAGGTATGCGATGCCTTAGCGGAATAGACCAGACACTGAGCGAACGATCTTCCATCACCAACGCATGCTTCTGCGGATCGATCAGGTTCAGTCGTACGGTGTATCCCATTTCTTTGCAGAATAAGGCAAGAACAGGACGGATAAAATCTCCGAGAGCATGAGGCCCGTGAATCACCAATTCGCCTTTGCGTCCCAACATACCGAGCGTTGAAAGTAATCCGGGCAGTCCGAAACAATGATCGCCGTGCAGATGGGAAATAAAAATATGGGTCAGACGATTGAATCGGATACGCATCCTCCTCATTTGTAGCTGCGCTCCTTCGCCACAATCGATCATATACAGTTTATCGTGCAGATTTACGACTTGAGCGGTTGCCTCGTGACGCAGGGTCGGTGTCGCCGAACCGCATCCCAGCAAGGTCACATCGAAACGTATCATATTTTTCTCTCTGTTCATGAGCCGCAAAGGTACGCATATTTTCTGCTTTCTTCTCGCTGTTCTTTCCCTGTTTCTTTTTTTGCACTACCTTTGCACATACGTTTTCAGATGCTTTTTTATGCAGAAACAGCAGTTACAACAAAGTTTACAACAACGTCTTTCACCCCAGCAGATTCAGATTATCCGCATGCTCGAATTGCCGGCCATCGAAATGGAAGAACGCATCCGGCAGGAGCTCGAAGAAAATCCGGCGCTTGAAGAAGGACGCGACCCTTTGTCGGATGGTGAAACCGATGGTACCGAGGCGGATGAAACGATGTATGAAAGTTCGGAAAACGAGACCGATTTAACCCTTGGCGACTATCTTACCGAAGATGACATTCCGGATTACCAGCTTCGTGTGATGAACGGCACAAACGAACGACGCGAAGATATTCCCTTTTCTGCCGGCCCTTCGCTCCACGACTTTCTTGTCGAACAACTCAGTCTTCGCGATTTGACCGAGGAAGAAAAGAAAATAGGCGAATACATCATCGGGAATATTGATGACGACGGTTATTTGCGTCGCGAACTGTCTGCCATTGCGGACGACCTGATGTTTAAGGCCGGGGTAGACGTCAGCGAGTCCGATATCGAACCGACCTTGAAAGTTATTCAGGATTTCGAACCCATCGGGATCGGAGCACGCAACTTGCAGGAGTGTTTGCATATCCAACTCGAGAAAAAAGAACAGACGCCTTACACCCGTCAGGCCGCAGAAATCATTGACTATCATTTTGAGGCTTTTATTCGGAAGCATTACGACAAGATTCAGCGGGCGCTGAATATAGATGACGAAACCTTGCGAGCTGTTTTGCATGAAATAACGGCGCTCAATCCCAAGCCCGGGAACGGTTGGAACGAATCTTCCGAGAGTGCGATGAACGAAATCACACCCGATTTCATCGTCGAAAATCACAACGGTGAACTCACGCTGAGCATGAATCAGCGGGACGTGCCCGACTTGCGCATCAGCCGTGAATACAGCGATATGTTTCGGGACTATGCCGGCAATAAGACGAATCGAAGCCCGGAGATGCGCAATGCCGTTCAGTTTGTGAAACAGAAGCTTGATGCTGCACAGTGGTTTATCAATGCTGTCCGGCAACGTCAAGAGACTTTACAGCGCACCATGGAAGCGATCGTCGTCTTGCAAACCGAGTTTTTCCTCACCGGTGACGAGACGAAGCTCCGCCCCATGATTCTGAAAGACGTAGCCGAGCGTGCTGGATACGATATTTCGACGATCTCGCGCGTTAGCAACAGCAAATACGTGCAAACGAACTTCGGGATTTTCCCGCTCAAGTACTTCTTTTCCGAATCGGCTCGTAACGAGAGCGGCGAAGAAATATCCACACGCGAAATCAAACAAATTATGCGCGAAACCATCGATGCGGAAGACAAACAGAATCCTGTCACCGACGATGCGCTTTCAGTCCTGCTGAAAGAGAAAGGCTATCGATTGGCACGCCGTACCGTGGCCAAATATCGAGAACAAATGGGAATCCCCGTAGCCCGTCTGCGAAAAGAAATTTAAAACAGATTGCTCCATTACGGTTATCGGAAAGTTTTTTATCTTTGTCGCGGAATAACATTAACCCATAAAAAATTAGAATCATGAATTTCCCGACAGAATTGAAGTACACCAAGGATCATGAATGGATCCGTGTCGAGGGCGACTGCGCCTATGTAGGTATTACCGATTATGCACAGAAAGAGCTGGGCGAAATCGTTTATGTTGACATTCCCACCGAAGGCGAGCATGTGGCTCAGGAAGAGGCTTTCGGCTCTATCGAAGCCGTAAAAACCGTTTCGGACCTGTTGATGCCTGTATGTGGCGAGATTCTCGAAGTCAATTCCGAGCTCGAAGACAAACCGGAATTGATCAATGAAGATCCGTACGGCAAAGGGTGGATCGTAAAAATCAAACCGGACGACGTGAGCAAGGCCGATGCCCTGCTTTCTGCCGCCGATTACCAGAACCTTATCGGGCAATAAGCGAATGAAACCGGTTGTAAGTATCATCATGGGCAGTACGTCAGACTTGCCCGTGATGAATAAAGCGGCACAATTCCTCGACGAGATAGAGATCCCGTTCGAGATGAACGCTCTCTCGGCACACCGTACTCCCGAAGAGGTGGAACGGTTTGCCAAAAACGCCGCCGGACGCGGAATCAAAGTTATTATCGCGGCTGCCGGTATGGCGGCACACCTCTGCGGCGTGATCGCTTCGATGACAACGTTACCCGTTATCGGTGTACCCATCAATGCTTCGCTCGACGGTATGGACGCGTTATTGGCCATCGTACAAATGCCGCCCGGTATTCCTGTCGCGACAGTAGGCATCAACGGAGCACAGAACGCCGCTATTCTCGCCGTACAGATGCTTGCGCTTGGCGATGAGGAGTTGAGTTCTCGTCTGGCGGCTTATAAGGAAGACTTGAAGAAGAAGATCGTCAAGGCCAATGAAGAATTGGCCGCTGTGAAGTTCAAATATAAAACGAATTGAAACGCCGTCATACATCGGTTGTAACGATCGGGAATACTCCCCTCGGAGGAACCAACCCGATTCGCATCCAGTCCATGGCCGACGTTTCGACTATGGATACGGATGCGGCCGTAGCTCAGGCGCTCAGTATGGCCGAAGCGGGTGCCGAATACATCCGCTTCACCGCGCAAGGCGAGCGGGAGGCGCATAACCTCGGTCTCATCCGCGGCAAATTGCGCGAAAAGGGTTGCGAGACTCCGCTCGTGGCCGATATTCATTTTAATCCCAAAGCGGCCGAGGTGGCTGCCGTTCATGTCGAGAAAGTTCGAATTAATCCCGGTAACTATGTAGACGGAGTGCGTAAATTTCGAAGCGTAGACTATACGGACGAAGAATACGCAGCCGAGCTTCAAAAGATACGCGACCGTTTCGTTCCGTTTCTCCATCTCTGTCGCGAGCATGGCACGGCGATCCGCATCGGGGTGAATCACGGCTCTCTTTCCGACCGTATCATGAATCGTTACGGCGATACGCCCGAAGGCATGGTGGCTTCGTGTATGGAGTTTCTACGTCTTTGTAAAGAAGAGGATTTTCAGGATGTCGTACTTTCCGTCAAGGCTTCGAATACGGTCGTTATGGTGCGTACCGTACGACTGCTCGTGCGCACGATGGAAGAAGAAGACATGCATTATCCGTTGCATTTGGGGGTGACCGAGGCCGGTAATGATGAAGACGGACGCATCAAAAGCGCCACAGGCATCGGAGCGCTGCTGACCGACGGCATTGGCGATACCATCCGCGTATCGCTTAGCGAGCCTCCCGAAGCCGAAATACCCGTCGCGCGTAAGCTGGTGCGTCATATCGAGGCTTGCAGGGAGACCGAATTCACCGGTATGCCTTCGACCTATCAAGGCACGGCCACGGATTATACGCGGGTGACGGACGCCGTCGAAATCATCGGGGGAGAACATCTTCCTGTCGTTATTTCATGCCGGAAACCGGATGATGTCGCGATTTCATCGACCGATCGGCCGGATTATCTTCGGATATCTTCCGAAGTGAACGAAACACAACTCTACCGTACAGGCGAGACTTCGACGCCGAGTCATGCCCGTTTCATAGAGGTGACCATCGCCGATCTGACTCCTGCGTTTGTGGAAGAAATCAAGGGAAAGGGAAGAGATACGGCTGTCTTAGTTTTAAAGAATCTGTCGGCCGACGGGGTCAACGAGACGCGTGCAGCCGTTCTGCGTCTTAAAGAAGCGCAATGTCAAACACCGCTGATCCTGCATCGTCATTACAATGAGACCGATCTCGAAAGTCTTCAGATCAAAGCGGCGGCCGATCTCGGTGTACTGCTTCTCGATGGAATTGGCAACGGCATTATGATTACAAGCGATGGATTCGATGCTTCGGTGACCGATCGCCTTGCTTTCGGTATCTTGCAAGCCGCGCGTGCCCGAATCAGCCGAACGGAATACATTTCATGTCCCGGGTGTGGACGGACACTCTACAACCTGCAAACAACCATCGCCCGTATCAAGGCGGCGACTTCGCACTTAACGGGGCTGAAGATCGGGATCATGGGCTGCATCGTCAATGGCCCCGGCGAAATGGCCGATGCGGATTACGGCTATGTCGGCGCGGGACGTGGCCGGATCAGTCTGTATAAAGGGAAAACGTGTGTGCGGAAGAATATTCCCGAAGAAGAAGCCGTAGAGCAATTACTCAAGTTGATTGCCGAAAACGAACAGCGTATTGATTGATAGCATCTCTCACCGGAAGAGATGCTTTTTTTTTTCGACAGCTTACAATACGGTGCTCCCTCTCTTTGTACTTTTTCGGTGTATGCTCCGTAAGACAATGTATGAAAAACAAAAACGAACGAGGCATTGACTAATAGTCAAAGTGCCGAAAACAGAAAAAAAGTGACCATTGACTATAAGTCAAAGTGTCGAAAACAAAAAAAAGTGACCATTGACTAATGGTCAAAGTGTCGAAAATGAAAAAAAAGTGTCCATTGACTATTAGTCAAAGTGTCGAAAACAAAAAAAGTGGGTCATTGACTAATGGTCAAAGTGCCGAAAACAAAAAAAAGTACACATTGACTATAGGTCAAAGTGTCGAAAACAAAAAAAGTGGGTCATTGACTAATAGTCAAAGTGCCGAAAACAGAAAAAAAGTGACCATTGACTATAGTCAAAGTGCCGAACTCATGTTTAGCCCGAATTCCGCAATAGAACAAAGAAGAATGAATTTAATTCAGGCTTTCAGCCCTTGTATGCCCTGCCGGCGTTGAGGTGTTGAAATGTTTATTTGTTGAGTTGTTTGCTGTGTAGTGTTTGCCCGCGATGGCGTGGATATGGACATCCCCCCTGTCCCCCCTTCGAAGGGGGGAAAAGCGAAGCGAAGAAGGAATGCCCGGTACACACCGAACCATGTACCCGGCATAACAATTGACAACTGACAATTAACCATCGACAATTCATTTGTCATTCCGAACGCAGGGAGGAATCTCACCCGGAAAAGGAAAGAGAAGAGCGAGATTCATCGCTCGCGCTCTGAATGACAAAAGAGGTGAAAAGTTATATCCGAAATTTTCATACCTTTGCGCCATAAAATCATACAAGAAAGTTATGGCAAAGGAAACAACGAACACGCTGCCCTATAAAGTGGCAGACATTACACTGGCAGATTTCGGACGTAAGGAAATCGAAATCGCCGAACACGAAATGCCGGGGCTGATGGCGCTGCGCAAAAAGTATGCGGATAAGAAACCGCTTCAAGGAGCACGCATCACCGGATCGCTGCACATGACCATTCAGACAGCCGTTCTGATCGAGACACTCGTAGACCTGGGCGCCGACGTGCGCTGGGCAAGTTGCAACATTTTTTCTACGCAAGACCATGCGGCGGCAGCTATCGCCAAGGCCGGTGTGCCTGTATTCGCGTGGAAAGGCGAAACGCTTGAAGAATACTGGTGGTGTACCGATCAGGCGCTGCGTTTCCCCGACGGCAAAGGGCCGAACCTTATCGTCGACGACGGAGGAGACGCTTCACTGCTCTTCCATCAGGGATATGCGGCCGAAAACGATCCCCGGATTCTTAAACGCAAAGCCGCCAATCACGAGGAACAGGTGATTCTCAATCTCCTCGAAAGCATCCATAAGGAAGACCCGCAACGCTGGCATAACATGCTCAAAGAGATGAAAGGCGTATCGGAAGAAACGACGACGGGTGTACATCGTCTTTATCAGATGATGGAGCGCGGCGAACTGCTCGTGCCTGCCATCAACGTAAACGATTCGGTAACGAAATCGAAGTTCGACAATCTGTACGGCTGCCGCGAATCGTTGGCCGACGGGATTAAGCGCGCTACCGATGTGATGATTGCCGGTAAGGTCGTGGTCGTAGCCGGCTACGGCGATGTGGGTAAAGGCTGTGCCCATTCGATGCGTTCGTACGGCGCCCGCGTGATCGTGACGGAAATCGACCCTATCTGTGCGCTTCAGGCTTCGATGGAAGGTTTTGAAGTGACGACGATGGAAGAAGGCGTAAAAGAAGGCGATATCTTCGTGACGACGACCGGCAACTGCGATGTCATCACCATCGATCACATGAAGGCGATGAAAGATCAGGCAATCGTCTGCAACATCGGACACTTCGACAATGAGATTCAAGTCGAGAAACTGGTGACGTTCCCGAATATCAAGCATCAGAACATCAAACCGCAAGTCGATAAGTATACGTTTCCCGACGGACATTCGATCTTCCTGCTGGCCGAAGGTCGCCTCGTCAACCTCGGCTGTGCGACGGGACATCCCTCGTTCGTGATGAGCAATTCGTTTACGAACCAGACGTTGGCGCAGATCGATCTCTGGCAGAAGAAGTACGAAGTAGGCGTTTATTGTCTGCCGAAGCATCTCGACGAAGAAGTGGCTCGGCTGCACCTCGAGCGGGTCGGTGTCAAACTCACGAAACTTACCCAAAAACAAGCCGACTATATCGGCGTTCCGGTAAACGGGCCGTTCAAGTCGGACATCTACCGGTATTGATACACGCGAACGGCGCTGTTCCTCTAAAAAGGCAGCGCCGTTCTTGTATACCTGCGATTCGGACGATTTTTGCGGCAGGGGAGCCTCGTTGTTCGCAAACAAGTCCCTATCTTTGCCGTATGAACGAGATAAAACAACTGATTCACGAAGGGCAAACAACCGAAGCTATCCGCCGGCTCGATGCCTATCTGACCGACCATCCCGAGTCGGACGAGGCTTTCTTTTTGCGTGGCAATGCGTATCGTAAGCAGGGCAACAGCCGCGAAGCGTTAAATAACTATTTGGCGGCAATGGAGCTGAACCCTGACAGTCCTGCCCATCGCGCCTATCAGAGCGAGATCGAAATCCTCGACTTCTTCGATAAGAATCTGTATAATCAGTGAATCAGAAATTGATGTTGACACCTGCCAGCGCATGAAGCTGCTGCGTCGGGTAGCCGTACCACAACTCCTGTTGCCGGTTCAGCATATTGTTCACTTTCACATACGCCCCGAACGTATCGTTGAGGTTGTACGTCGCCGTAAAATTGAGATCGTTAATATTCGTCAGCTTGATTTCCCGGGCATGGAACAGCGTATACCGATTGGCTCCTAAATAATATCCGAGAGCCAGCGTTAGCGGACGGATGGGGCGGATGGCAAGGTCGGCATGGACTTCCAACTCCGGGCGTCCGTAAGCCTTTTTGTAGCCATTCTCCTTGCCCGAAAGCCATGTGTTTCCGTCTCCGTCGCGCAACGACCAGTTATGATATACGCCTTTGATCGAGGCATCAAACCATTTCTGATAAGCGTATTTAAACGACGCACCGACGCGGAACAGCGATGCATCCGGCTGATAGGCGAGGCTGTAGTTCCCAAAATCGTGCTTGGCACCGATATAATTGGCCGGCACGAAGAACACCTCGTTCTCCGTGATCTTGAAACCTCCGAAAAACTCCATCCATACATTCGGAACGACTCCTGTCCGGATTCCCGCCTCCAGATCGAGCCACGTACGCGACGGTTTCACCATCAGCGCGTGGTCGGTATAACGGTTCAGGCGCGAGATCGAGAGCGCGTCATTCACCCCGATTTCGCCTCCGGCACGTACATAACACACCGTCTTGTCCGCAATCTTTCCTTCGGCCGAGATGTTGGGCGATAAGAAAAGTTTGGACGAGTCGCCGGTGATAAGCATCACGTTAGCTCCTAATTGTAATTTCCAGTTAGCGTCTTCGTAACGGTAATAAGGCGTCACCGTGATTTGAGCATGGTTCTGATAACCGAGCGAATCACCGCCTGTCTTGCTTGAGGGATACGCATACTTGAAGTAGTCCATTTTGCCGGCAAGACCTACCCGCTGGTTGCTATGGCTGAAACGTGAGCTAAAGCCCAGTTGCAGGGTGAATCGATTTTCACGTATGCCATCCACGTCGACGGTACGTCCGTATTTTTGTCCGAAGCGTTGATATTCTATGTTGAGCAGATAACCCAGCAAAGCGTCTTCCCTCGATCGGATGCCGGCATACGCGTTCATGGTTTGATTCGCCTGATTCTTGTTCCGATCGACAGAATGACTTTGCGGTAGCAGGATGTGGTTCGTCTGTTGGAGTCGATAGAGCGAATCTAACGGGAAGCCGTAGTAATTAAAGGCCGTATAACCGTATTTTCCGCCAAGGCGCAACGTCCCGAAGTTGAAATGATGATGGAAATGTACGCCGCCGAGGTTATCATTGAGTTTGGCTTGTTGTTTGATGCCGCTTCCGTCATAGTCCTTGAGCTTGCTATTCGTCGAACGGTGAGAGAAGAAGATATTCAACAAATCCGTCTCGTTATGTAAGATATGATAGCCTAAATCTCCTTCCACATTCATATTCATCCCTGTGCCCAGACGAAGATATCCGCGACGTTTATTGTAAGGGATGGCCGTCATGATCTTACCCGACGGAAGTACGACGATCTCTTTTTCCGGATCGACAGGGAGGGTGAACGGTGAGTATTCGATGGAATGCTTCGTTATTTTCGGATCTTTCACGTCGGGGAGGCGGTTGACCTTATTGGCATCCTGTACAGTCGGGTCGTATTCGCGTTCGAGCGTCATTTCACGGTTCAACTTCGTTTCCTTTTCCTGAGCCTGAAGCATAAGGCCGCTGCCCAATAAAACAAGGGTGATATATATCTGTATCCGGTTTTTCGTTCTCATCTTTTTCATTCTTTTATTGACATTTCGACTATCTCTTTCCTTTATTTCAGTTTGGCAAGCCGCTCGGTAATCATTCCGGCGATGTCGTCATTTCCTTTGTAATTCTTTTGCAGACTGGTGAGGTATTGACGTGCCTGAAATTTATCTCCTTTCCGAACATATACGTCAGAGAGCAACACGAATCCGCGTGCAAGCCAATAACGGTGTGTCGTACCTTTCTCGATGAAGTTCAGCAATTCCTTTTCGGCTTTGTCCATCTCGTTTCCGTCGTAATAAGACTGAGCCAATAAATATTTAGCCTCGGCTCCGTAGACCGTACGCGTATCTTTACTCAATGCTTGCAGATCGATCCGGGCTTTATTCTCTTCGCCCAAGCTGAGATACGATTGAGCACGCAAGTAACGCGCTTCGGCCTCTACTTCGGGTTTGAGCTTCGTGCTTTTCAGCAGTTCTTCGGCTGCCAGCAAAGCTTCGGCCTGTTGTCCTGTCTGCCGCGCACAGCGCATGATGCCCAGTCTGGCCGCCTCACGGTTATGAGTCGTTTCTGCGATGGCGGCCAGCCATTTGAAGCTCTTGATCGCCTCAGTGCAATCTTTTTGCAGGTATTCCGTTTCGGCCTTACGCGCCACCGACTCTTCAAGAAACTTCGTATTTCCACTCTCGGCAACAGCCGTATATCTTGTTCTCGCTTCGTCGTAATTTTTCTGGCTGAAAGCAATTTGAGCCAGATAATAATTCGCATTGGGGCTGAAGGCTCCACGCGGGAATTGTTGCAAATAATTGTTCAAACTCCGGCGGGCTCCCTCATTATCGCCACGCATAAAGAGTTTTTCGGCAGCAAAATACGTTAAAGAATCCTGCTCGCTCGTATCGAAACGGGTCGATGTATTGCCAAGCGAGTTGACATAACTCGCATACGATGCCACATCGTTCATATCCACATACACAGACTTCAAATCCTGTAGGGCGGTCTTGGCTTCTTCGCTACCGGGATAATCGCCGATCACTTTCTTATAAGCTTCGATCGCTTTCTGGGGTTGGTTGTCGTTGAAATACAAAAGGCCGAGTTGCAAGCCGGCCTTGCGTGCCAGACTGCTTTGCGGGAAGCGTTGCTGCAGTTCGTTGAAGGCGTTGGCCGCCAAGTCGTAATTTTCTGTCAGTACATACGATCGCCCTTTTTCATATAAGGCATCGTCTACATAGTCCGATTCGGGATACTCACGAATCACACGGTCCATCAGGTTGATCTTTCCTTTGTAGTCTTTCTGCAATCCCAGAAGGAATCCTTTCTGATAAAGCGCATAATCTCCACTCGAAGGTTGAAGCGATGCGGCGCGTGTGTATTGTTCTTCGGCCGAAGTGAATTGACGGCTGTGAAACAAGCAGTCACCGATACGGTTGTACGCGTCGGCCAGCGATACCGCCGACGTGTTTTTTTCGAGACCGACATACTGCCGGAAAGCCGACAAGGCCGACTCATAGTTCTTCTGCTTGAAATAGCAATATCCCAAATTATAATGTGCAAGCGCATAAGCATCGGAGGCACGGTCAGTCGTATTGGCTGCGAAGGCATGGAAATCGGAAGCGGCCTCGCTGAAATTATGCTGACGGTAATAAGCCTCTCCGCGCCAAAAGTAGGCGTCGCTGTAGGCTTCCTTATCGTAATTGCCTAAGGCAACGGCACGGTTCAAATAGTCGATTGCCTTTTCGGGCTGTTGATTCGTAAATGCTTGCGTACCCAGTCGGAATAATACGTTTTGACGCGCGGCTTGAATCTTAGCACCCGGTTGCCGGATTTTATCGATCGATGCCAAAGCCGCCTCATAATTCTTTGTGGTAAGATAGACTTCGCTCAAATAGTCATTGACTTTATCCGTGTATTTCGAATCCGGAAAGCGATTTAAAAAGTCTTCGAAAATAGTTACCGACTCTCCAAACCCCGAAAATGACGTCTCATGAATCAGCAACGCATAGTTATACATGGCTGTTTCCTGCACCTGTTTGTCGAATTCGGATGTCGTGGCCATCTCAAAAGCCATGCGCGCGTTATTTTTATCATTCGTCTTGAGGTAAGATTGTCCCAAATAGAGGTAGGCATTTTGTGTCAGAGCATCTTCTTCATCGATGGCTTCGGTCAATGCTTCGATAGCCTGATCATAATTGCCTTGATTATAGTGGCAGACTCCTAAAATATACATGTCGCCACGAAGTACGGAATCCGTATGAGCCACATATTTCTCCAGCCGGTCAATCGCTTTCGATGGTTCGCCGTTCTGATAGTATGCATTTCCCAATAACCGGTATATCTCCGAATTATTCGCGCTATTCGGGTAAGCCCGCAAGAGCTCTTCACCATCTGCGATGACCCGGTCATAACGATTCTCGATGTAATGAATCTGTGTAATGTAATAAAGAGCCTGTTCGCGATAAGTCAGATTATTTTTCAGTCGGTTAAATCCGGTCAAGGCTTTTTCATAGTTGCCTGTGGCATAATCGATATAAGCCAGATAATAAGAAGCCGCTTCTTTGTATGTCTTTCCGACCTGCTGGATGCGGGCGAAGTAGTTCCGTGCCGTGCGCAGGTCGTTCGTCTGCAATAACGCGTAAGCCATACGGAACGCGTAAGCCTCTTGCTGCTCTTCGCTCAGATAATCGATTTCCGATTGACTGAACCATTTGATGGCCTCCTGATATTTTTCCTGTGCGAAGTAAGCCGAGCCAAGCATAAAACATACTTCGTCTTTATGACGCGTATCCGAATAAGTGGTCAGATAATTTTCGAGCATTTCCACGACCTTCGGATGACCTTGCTCAAAAGCAACACAAGTCAACATAAAGTCTGCTTCCTGAATTCGATCATGATCCGTCGATTTTGCTTTATAGGCAGTCAATTTATCGAAACAGCCGGGATAATTCTGCAAACGAAACAGTTCTTTTCCCTCGTGAAATAACCGCTCGGACGACTCGAATTGATGTGTACGCTGACCATACATCAGGCAGCATCCTGTCATCAAATACAGTAAGATAACAATTTTCTTCATACGTTTCTAATGGCTAATGGCTTACATTATTATTTGCGCAAAGATAGCCATCCTTTCCCGAAAACCGGACTAATTTCTGTTATTTTATTGTAATTATCGTACGGTAGAGGTCGCCCTTTGCGCTATTGATGACGCTCGTGCAACAAGGGACATCCGTAATATCATTTGTTGAAAGAGGGTTTCGGAAGAATCTCTTTTCTTCGTCGCCCTTTGATTCTTCCGAAAAAGCACGTAGAAGCGTTAAAAGAAGCATCCTTTTCAAAAAAAGTCATACCTTTGTGGAAGAATTAGTCATGATCAACAAATTTAGCGATGAATATAAAAAAACTTCTTGTCCTCGGTTACATGACAGCGACATGGTGTGCATGTGATCACGGCGTTACGGAAGCTCCGGCACCCATTTTACCGACTCCGACGCCCGAACAGGTGGCCTGGCATAAAACGGAAATGTACGCTTTCGTTCATTTCGGGCTCAACACGTTCAACGATCTGGAATGGGGCTATGGCGACACGCCCGCGTCGACATTCAACCCTGAAAATTTGGATTGCGACCAATGGGCGCGCATCATCAAGGCCGCCGGATTCAAAGGAATTGTCATTACGACGAAGCATCATGACGGTTTTTGCCTCTGGCCGACGGAAACCACGGAATACAGCGTGAAAAATTCGCCATGGAAAGACGGCAAGGGCGATGTGGTACGTGATCTTTCCGAAGCATGTAAGAAATACGACCTGAAGTTTGGCGTTTATCTCTCGCCATGGGATCGGAATCATGCCGAATACGGTCGTCCGGGATACGTTGAAACCTATCACGACCAGATACGTGAATTATCATCGAACTATGGCCCACTCTTTGAATTCTGGTTCGACGGGGCGAATGGCGGCGATGGCTGGTATGGCGGAGCCAATGAGAAACGTTCGATCGATGCGGTGACGTATTACAACTACGAGAAGGCGCGTGAAATCATCAAAGAGAAACATCCCGATGCGATGATCTTCGGCGGGACAGTGCCCGATATTCGGTGGATCGGCAATGAAAGCGGATGGGCCGGAGATACGCAATGGAGCATCTTCGGAACAGAGCCGGAGCACAATTATCATTACAAACAGAGCCAATGGGGTGATGAGCACGGATCGAAGTGGCTCGGTGGCGAAGTAGATGTGTCGATACGCCCGGGATGGTTCTATCATGCCAGCGAAGATCATCAGGTGCGTACGCTCTCGCAGATGGTCGATTACTATTATCGCAGCGTGGGACATAACGCGAATCTGATTCTGAACTTCCCTATCTCTCTGCGCGGGACGATTCATCCTTTCGACTCGGCACGGGTGATGGAATGGGCCGAAACGATTCGCAACGATTTGAAAGAAAATCTGCTTGCTCAAGCTACGGTGAAAGCCTCGGCCGAGCGGGGAAGCAAGTACGCCGCCAAAAAGGTGCTTGACGGAGACTGGGATACTTACTGGGCTACGGCAGACGGCGAAGTAAGTGGCGATCTGACCTTCTCTTTCTCGGAACCGACGGCTCTGAATCGCTTCCTGATTCAGGAATATATTCCGTTGGGGCAGCGGGTTCGCTCGTTCGTTATCGAAGCCGAGCACGAAGGTCAGTGGGCGCCTGTCGAGGCGTATGATTCTACGACAACGGTCGGTTATAAGCGTATCGTCCGTTTCCAGACCGTGACCTCAAAACAGTTCCGAATACGTTTTCTGGATGCTCGTGGCCCGCTCTGTATTAATAACGTGGAAGCCTTTTTGGCGCCGGCCCTGATGGTTGAGCCGCGTATCGTTCGCAACGAGAAAGATGAGGTAAAGATTCTGCCGGGCGATAAAAACTCGGTAGTTTATTACACAACGGACGACTCACAGCCTACCCTCGAGTCGACGCGTTACGATCAACCATTCTCATTCGCACAAAAAGGACGAATCAAAGCGGCCTGCTATGATGAAACCTTCCGGAAATGGAGCCCGGTTACTACGGCAGAACTCGATCTCCCCGCGTCGTCTTATGAAATAGCGGATGATCAAATCGTTTCGCTTTATGATGGAGACGGAACGACGCTTTATACTTTGCCGAAAGGTGAGACCTCGCTAACCATCGCGCTGAAAGAAAAGAAGAGAATAGCCGGGTTCCGCTATTTACCGAATCAGCGACGCAATGCCGATGGACATATTTCGTCTTATCAGGTCTTTGTCGATGGGAAAGCTGTCGCCCAAGGGGAGTTCTCCAATATCCGCAACAATCCGGTCATGCAGGAAGTACGGTTTACCCAGCCGGTCGAAGGGAGAACGCTTCGCCTTGAGGCAAAGAGTATCGTTCTGAATCCGCCCGTAAGAATCGGCGACTTCTCCCTGATTACAGAATAACAACATGAGAATAGAAAAACGTTTTTTCCAGCCATATAAATAATTCATAAGAATGGACTCAGGACTTTTGCCTTTTGCTTTACTCTGTTTCACCTCTTTCTTTACACTGACGAACCCGTTAGGAACGATGCCCGTCTTCCTGACCATGACAAACGGTATGACCGAGAAGGAACGCCGCGCCATTGTGCGCCGCGCCACCATCGTCGCCTTTCTCACCCTGATGGTCTTCATTTTTTCCGGTCAGTTTTTATTCAAATTCTTCGGAATTTCGACGAATGGCTTTCGCATCGCCGGAGGAGTGATTATCTTCAAAATCGGATTCGATATGTTGCAGGCGCGTTATACTTCGCTCCGCCTGAAAGATGAGGAAATCAAAACATACGCCAACGACATCTCCATTACGCCGCTCGGCATCCCGATGCTCTGCGGGCCGGGAGCGATTGCCAATGCCATCGTTCTGATGCAGGACGCGCATACCATCGAGATGAAAGGCGTGTTAATCGGAATCGTAGCCCTCATCTATCTCTTCGCTTTTTTCATGCTCAGCGCCTCAACTCGTCTTGTTAAAGTGCTCGGAGAAACAGGGAATAACGTCATGATGCGTCTGATGGGCTTGATTCTGATGGTGATTGCCGTCGAATGCTTCGTCAGCGGGGCCCAACCGATTCTGATCGATATCTTAAAGGAAGGGGGCTTTCCTTCTCATCTTTGAGCAGAAATAAGGGTAATGAATGGGATGAAATCGTCAGGTACTTTCATCTGATTGTCCGGTGAGATATCGTCATCTCCCCGCGCACGGATCATGAATAGATCTATTGATCGGTCTCTTATTTTTTTCAGAAGTTGATCTTACAACCGGCATTAAGTCTGAAAGAAGCCTCGGTGCGCAGATTGTCGGGGACGTAACCTTTTGTTTTATAATCATAGCCCAAAAAGATCGACAGACGATTCTGCTTTGTATAGCGATTATACAACAGCCGATATTCAAGTTCCTGCCCTATACGAAAACCGCTTCTGAACGTCCGGTCGTAAAATCTCAGGTTAGCAGGTTGCAACCAGTAATCGATGTTGGATGTGAGATGCAGGTGTCGGTTCAATGAGACGTCGTATAGTTTATAGCCCAGCCCCCAACCCGTTTTCTCATGATTCACATATTTTCGTACGAATACGCCGTGCAATTGGCGCTTGTATGATAACCATATATTCTGCTCCATCTGTTCGCCGAAAGGAGTGCGGAGATAGCCCAAACTGAACGAGCCTTGCCAATGTCTGCCGAGGGGTATTCTACTGACTCCGAAGAGTGGTAACGAGCACAAGTTAAGCCATGAAAGATAGGACGATCGCCGCAAATAACGCTGTGCTTCATCTGACAGTGACGAGCGGGTAATGTGTGCGGAGAATGGAGTCTCCGGTTCAAACAGGTACTTCACCCAACTTTTATTTACATCGACAATCAAAGGAGTTTCGGATTCATTGTGCTTTTCGACTACGATATCTTTGAGCGGTGTCCACGAAACGGAATACATCCGATTATAAAGCAGATCGAGAGAATAGTATCGGAGGTAATCGAGGAGATTGTTCCGATCTCGCGTATCGACACGTACGATTTCCTCCTCCTGCATTCGCGCTTTAACATACCGGTATTCGCTACGCACAGTATGCAAACGCATAAAATCTGTATAATCCTCTGTCTTCAAACGATCCATCTGAGAAACAGGAACACCGTAATGGTATGAACGGCCGAACGAATTAAATGCAAAAGGATGGTAGCGCATCTTTAGACCTTTGCCTGAGAGAAGCTGCTGCTCGACAGCAATCTCTTCCCATGGGGCGATGATGGAATAATGAAGTGCGGCAGAGAGGGCTAGCCCCACATACAGATTGCCTGTTCTATGTTGGAATGTATAATTGGCAAGTTGATTAATCGATGTAGCATTCCGTGCCAATAGATGCATATCGTTGGGAAACTGAGTCGATACGGACAGCGTCAGATTTGGGCTATAGAGCCTTTTATATACCGTTTCTCCGGCCTTCGATGTGGAAGCGTCACCGGATACGAGTTGTCGGGAAGCATATCCGGCCATCTTATGCTGCATAGATCGATCGGGCAAGGTTTGGTTATGAGCCTTCCAGAAAGCCGTATCCTCTTCGGCGAGAGGAGTCGAATGAAGAATCTCATTCTCTTCATCACGAATAAAAACTCCTTGAATATCTTCAGGACGGAATGTCCGATTCATTTCTGTCAGCACCCATTCGGCCGAGACTTTCATATCGCTTTCCGCTCCCCGATCCATATTATACATATAACTGGATGTTAGAAAATAAAGGCTGTCCATCTTCTTATATTGCGTAATATGTCGCTTTTGGCCATCGCTTAACTCCACACGCACAAAGGCCAAGTCGTCCGTATCGATATAAAACCGCCCGACAGTGCTCCTTCTATTTTTCGCATCTTTATTCAGTTCTACTACATACACGCTTCGGTTGTCATAACTGCTGAAAGGTCCGTAAGTCAACTGATTTTTACGACTAACTTCCCGCTGATCGTTCAATACTTTCACATAGTCGAAAAGTCCCATACCGCTGATACGTCGGCGTCCTTTGTCGAAATTGAAATTGCGATTTCGAACTAAGAACGTCCGATCCTTCGCCTTTCGCCGGTACGATTTGATCTGCTCTATGGCTGCTTCTTCGGCATACAACAGCGAGTCGGTTGCCGGGTCATTTATCTTGGCACGATAAAATATGTTTGTCAGAAATTCGGTTTGCGGATAGTTTTGCGGGATTTTCTCGATCGCTTTTTGTAACAGCTCGCGAGCCGAAAGATTCGTAACGATGACTTCGTTCAGTGGTACATCGGCGGGAACTAATCGAATGGACAAAGTAAACCTGTTCTGCGCTATGGGTATGGCCTGCGTTTCGTACCCGATACACGATGCGGTCAGCGTATCGCGTGTTTCGGGCAGCCGAAGTCGGAATTGCCCGTCGGAGTTCGTGACGGTTCCTCTTTTTGCCTGTTTGAAGAAAAGGTTCACATTCGGAAGCGGCCGGTTATGCTCATCTACGACGCTTCCCGTAATGGCCGAACGAGCTTGACCGTACAGCAACGTCGGCACGACGAAAAGCACCCAAAGAACAGTCTGTAATCTTCTGGAAAAGATGGTGGTAAATACACGTGAAGCCATACATCAGGACAATAAAACAAGAAGCAAAACACGTCGCGTCTTGCTTCTTTTAAGCATTCATAAATCTTTATCGGTTATAATATACCGATTATAACATATTCATGCAGAAATCCATGCCGGCTTTAAAAGCTTCGACACTCTCAGGTAAGTTGCTGATGATATCGTACAACACCCATACCCCAAGGATAATCAAGACCGTTTTCCAAGTTGTTTTTTTCATGTTCTAAATTAAAGCTTTATAGTTCTACTTAAAAAATCATTCAGAGGGACTACGCGAAGCTTTTACCCCGCAGCTAAAGCTTGTCCGAATTGGTATGCTATTTCGCCGGTCACATAAATGATAATGGACAGGCAGAACAAAATCACGAGTGCCTTATCCGCATTCGTCTCTTTTCTAAAAATACACTGTTTCATCCGTTCCTTTTTTATTGTTAGACATTTATTATTGACACAAAATTAAAAAAAAGATTTCAACGATCTCGCTCTGCAATACGTTTTTTTTGATATGGTATTTATTACGTCATCATAACACACATCAACCATCTGTTTATATATCCACGAACATGCTTAAAATCAATAGGACCAGCGAACATGCCAATAATGGATATTTCATCTTTTTATTCTTGCATGGTATAGCTAATGTAAGAAGACATGCACCAATCACTATAAGTATCATCATTATATGTATTTCGTTTTCTACGCTCACAATCGAATCATTTCCGATTCATATCGCAAAAATAAAACGGTTTTTTACGTCGCTATGTTAACGCTACGTTATTTTTACGTTAATGTTTCAGGGTGGAACGAAAACGTTTCAGTCGACTTCCTTATTTGTCTCATGGCGACATAAGGTTTCTCATCATTAGGGGCCGGTTGTTTTTTTTCCGCCTGAAAAATTTGTTCGATTGAAAAGATGTTTTATATCTTTGTAACATCTTTATTTATGCCATGATATCATGAATACAAGAAACCCTAAGATTGTAACAGCGGCATCGTTACTTGTACTGCTTAGCCTGCAAACGGTGTGGTCGGTTTATACGTATCGGACATTGTACACTCATCTAGAAAAAACGTATAATGAAACAATAGAAACAGCCGTACATAGGGATGTAATCACTCGGTTGGAAAGTGGAAGACTTCCGGAAGGGGCGAGGATTGTTGGTGGAGGATTAAAAGAAAATGGAAGAGAAGATTTCATCCCAGTTCAGGAAGCTCTTATCAAGTATAATATTCCCGTTTCACTGACACAGTTCGATTCGATTTACCAAACTTTTCTGATTGCCGAGAATATCCATACAAAAACGATTATCGACAAAATCAATCTGCGTACGGGCGAAGTATTGGAGAGCACCGACCCCACGTTTCGCGCATGGTGGGGCACGGTCGAGACGGAGCCTGCGCTCCTCCGCCGAGACAGTACCGAAGCACTTCGCGCCGTTATCGTTTCACCTCACAGGAACGTCCTCAATCGGCTGGGGTTGCTTCTGTTCGGTTCCTTGATCTCCATGATTTTTATCGTATGGGGGATTGCCTATCAGATTAAAATCATCATCACCCAAAACCGGATCGCCCAATTACGCAGAACTTTCTCGAACGCGATGGTGCATGACATGAAAACGCCGCTGAATACCATCCTGATGGGAACGAGAATTCTGAGCAGCGGTAAGATCGATCACGATACGGAGAAGAAAAAGAAACATTTCGACATCATAGAAGATAAATGTCATCATTTGCTTTCGTTGAGTGATAAAGTTTTGACGCTTGCGAAAATAGAAGAAGACAAACTGATCCTCGACCGTACCGAGGTACCCTTGAAGCCGATGATCGAAGAGCTGGCACGCAACCTCTCGATCCGTACGGACAAAAAGATTACGTTCGAAGTACATTGTCCGGAAACGGAGCAAGTCTATGCCGATCCGGTACATTTGCGTGAAATCATCAGCAATCTGATCGACAACGCCGTCAAATATTCCGGCGACTCCGTACATATCGATCTATCGTGCCGGACCACTCCGAACGAGACCAGAATCAGCGTTTCGGACAACGGATTCGGCATCCCGCTAAAAGATCAGGCGCTGATTTTCGAAAAATTCGAACGCGCCTCGGCCGCCAACAAACGCTCGCTGCGCGGAGGAGCGACCGGCTTCGGACTGGGACTGACCTACGTGCAGCAAGTCATGCAGGCGCACGGCGGAAGCGTAGAAGTAGAGAGCATCGAAGGACAAGGCAGTGAATTTACGCTGATCTTCCCCCACCTGATGCAAGAAATATCCTTTCAATTAACCCCCGAAACAGCATGATTAAACTCCTACTGATCGAAGACGATGCCCAACTGCTCTACATGGTGCGCAGCGGATTGGAAGATATGATTGGCGGCTACGAAGTCCTCACGGCCGTGAACGGTCAAGAGGGCTTGCGGCAATGGAAAGAACAGACGCCGGATATCATCGTCTCCGATATCGAAATGCCCGTGATGAACGGCTTCGAAATGGTCTCGAAAATTCGCCAGACAGACGGCCGGACACCGATTATTTTCGCTTCGGGACTCCTTTCGCCCAAAGATTTGACATACGGCTATCAGGTCGGCGCCAATAATTACATCAAGAAACCGTACATCCCGGAAGAACTTGACGCGCACATCCGGGCGATGCTCAGGACACGGAACAGCGAACGGACCAAAGATACCACATCACAGTTTACGCTGGGCAGCTTCCGGTTCGACGCGTCGAAATCGGAACTGCATGACAAGGACGGAAAAACGATTTCGCTCAGCCCGCGCGAAACACAGATCCTGCAACTCTTATGCGAGCACCGGAACGAAACCGTCAGACGCGAAGCCATTCTCGAACGATTCTGGCCCGAAGCCGATTATTTCACTTCGCGCAGTCTGGACGTATTCGTTACACGATTGCGCAACTATTTCGTCGGAGACGAACGCGTTTCCATCGTAACCGTGCGAGGCGTCGGACTCAAATTGACGTACTGACGGCAAGCGAAAACATGACAAAATGTCCGATTCTACCCCGTTGTTGTACAACAATGCTATTCAAACAGCTGTTTTTGCCCCGTTGTTGCACAACAATGACCCCTAAACAGCTGTTTTACCCTCGTTGTTGTACAACAATGACCCCTAAACAGCAGTTTTTGACCCGTTGTTGTGCAACAATGGCAGTTAAACAGCGTGTTTGACCCTGTTGTTGTACAACAACGAGGTTTTTCGCCCCTAAATCACCGGGTAACGACGGCCAGAAGCCAACGGCCGAAAATATCGCGGCTAACCGTTCTCCATTCTCAATCTTATATGTATCTTTGTGGGCAGGAAATTTATTGATGTCGATTTAACGTAAAAATCAGAGCATAAAATTATGGCAACAACACCTGAATTCAAGTATCAGCCGCCGTTCCCGCTGGGAGAAGACACGACGGAGTATTATCTGCTGACGAAAGACCATGTTTCGGTCAGCGAGTTTGAAGGACATCCGATCCTCAAGATCGAGCCCGAAGCATTGACCCTTTTGGCCAATCAGGCTTTTCGTGACGTATCGTTTCTGTTACGGCGCGAACACAACGAGCAGGTCGCGAAAATCTTAACCGATCCCGAAGCGAGCGATAACGACAAGTTCGTTGCCCTGACCTTCCTGCGCAACGCCGAAGTGTCGTGTAAAGGACAACTCCCGCTTTGTCAGGATACGGGAACAGCCATCATCCACGGCGAAAAAGGGCAACAGGTATGGACGGGCTTTTGCGACGAAGAAGCGCTCTCGAAAGGCGTCTTCAAAACGTATACGGAAGAAAACCTCCGCTATTCGCAGAATGCTCCCCTGACCATGTACGACGAGGTGAATACGAAATGCAACCTGCCCGCGCAAATCGATATCGAAGCGACCGAAGGGATGGAATATCATTTCCTCTGCGTCACCAAAGGAGGAGGCTCGGCGAATAAGACCTACCTGTATCAGGAAACGAAAGCCTTGCTGAATCCGGACACGCTCGTACCTTTCCTCGTCGAAAAGATGAAGACGCTCGGTACGGCTGCCTGTCCGCCTTACCATATCGCGTTCGTCATCGGCGGAACATCGGCCGAGAAGAACCTTCTGACCGTCAAACTCGCTTCGACGCATTACTACGACAATCTCCCGACAACGGGCAACGAAGGCGGCCGCGCCTTCCGCGATATCGAGCTGGAGAAGAAAGTCCTCGAAGAAGCGTACAAATTCGGTCTCGGCGCGCAGTTCGGCGGTAAATATTTCGCTCACGATATTCGCATCATCCGTTTGCCGCGTCACGGCGCGTCGTGCCCTGTGGGAATGGGCGTTTCGTGCTCGGCCGACCGCAACATCAAGGCCAAGATCAATAAAGACGGTATCTGGATCGAGAAACTCGACGATAATCCCGGACGCCTCATCCCCGAATCGCTGCGTCAGGCCGGCGAAGGCAACGCGGTGAAAATCGACCTGAACCGTCCGATGGCTGAAATCCTCGAGCAGCTCGATAAGTACCCCGTTTCGACACGCCTGTCGCTTTCCGGCACCATCATTGTCGGGCGAGATATCGCGCACGCCAAGCTCAAAGAACGTATCGACAAGGGAGAAGGGCTGCCGCAGTATATCAAAGATCATCCGATCTACTACGCCGGACCGGCGAAGACGCCCAAGGGCATGTCGTCCGGTTCGTTCGGCCCGACGACGGCCGGACGTATGGACTCGTACGTCGATCTTTTCCAGTCTCACGGCGGAAGCATGGTGATGATCGCCAAAGGAAACCGCAGTCAGCAGGTGACCGACGCCTGCAAGAAATACGGGGGCTTCTACCTTGGCAGTATCGGCGGACCGGCTGCCGTGCTCGCGCTCGAAAGCATCAAGAAGGTCGAATGTCTCGAATATCCCGAACTCGGCATGGAAGCGATCTGGAGAATCGAAGTCGAAGATTTCCCGGCGTTTATTCTCGTCGATAATAAAGGCAATGATTTCTTCAAGCAATTGAAACCTTCTTGCGCCTGCAAATAACAAACATTTAACAAGAGAGGGAGTGGGTCTGCGTTCGCGCGTCATTCCCTCTTTTTTCATATCATAACACACATCTCACGAAACTACATCATGATGAAAACATTGAAAGTGCCGTATTGCCCCGAATTGGACGGCATGGATTTGAAGAGCGCAACGGCTGCGATGGAAACAATCGCCTTACGCCAAAGCATCGACACGATCAATTGGCCCGAATTTCCGTACAAACCGATCGTGGCGTTCGATATCGCACGTGGCGACAAAGAATTGTATCTCCATTACTTCGTGCGTGGTTTATCGCTCCGGGCTGTAGCCGGTCAGGACGGCCAACACGTACATCCCGACAGCTGCGTCGAGTTTTTTGTGCGTCGTAATGACGACTCACTCTATACGAATTTCGAATTTAACTGTATCGGCACGTGTCTGGCAGCACGGGGAGCAGGACGCCATGGTCGCACCCCGTTCACCGATAACGAATACCGCAAGATACGCCGTTATACGACCGTAGAAAGGCAGACCTTTGAAGAAAAGAAAGGAATCTATGCGTGGGAGGTGACGGTCGCTATTCCCTTTGATTTGATGGGCCTTGACGCTTTATATTTGCCGCAAAATATGCGGGCAAACTTCTACAAATGCGCCGACAGTACGGAAAACCCGCATTTCGTGACATGGAGCCCGATAGATCTACCGTCGCCGGACTATCATTGTCCCGAACACTTCGGGGAGTTGCGCTTTTAGCCACCAATTACACGATACACTGTTCGGCGTTTGCCATTATTTAATTGTCAATTGTCAGTTGTCAATGGTTATTTTCCGGGTATATGATTCGGCGGGTATCACGCTTTCCCCTTTGAAGGGATGACATCCCCCTTTGCTCCACTCTTCCCCCTTTGAAGGGGGGTAGGGGGATGTTCACCGGCCAACAACTCAACAAATAAACATTTCAACAACTCAACGCCCGCAGGGCATACAAGGGCTGAAAGCCCGAATTCAATGTGGGGTGAAGCGAAATTCCTACTGGATGACTTCCACGACTTCGATTTCGAAGACGAGTGTCGAATAAGCCGGAATAAGATGGAGCGGAGCGGAACCGATTGTCAAGGCCGACGCTTTACTCTTTCCTCCGCCTAACTGATAGGGGATCCAGATCTCCCATTTATCGCCTTGCGTCATCTTCTGCAAAGCAGCCTGTATCCCTTTAAGCGAAACGGTGAGGCCATTTTTTTTCGAAACGAGCTCGGACACCTTTAGCTCTGCCGGTATACCATCTTCCGCGAGCCATTTCTGAAATACCATGCCTTTTGTGATACCATACTCCTTCGAGTCGGCCGCAAACCACCCTTTCGAATACACCGTCGCAGTGCTGGTGTAAAAAATTTGCTTTGTGCCGGTTCCTTTTTTAAGAACTCTGTAATATATACTCCCTTCGTTGCCGGGCGACTTGAACTCGGTATACGCCGGATTATTTTTAACCGCATTGAACGCTTGCTCATTGGCGAGCTTCCATACCTGATCGGTCTTATCATCGTCCTTTTTGTCACAGCTTACCGCGGCGAACAGCACCGCAAATATCGTGATCAGACAGAAAATGTTTTTCTTCATTTTTCGTGTGTGTATCCGTTAGTTTCTATGCTTACTTCAAACCTTCGAGCAGACTGCGCATGCTCACCTTGTCCGAGATGATTTCGTGTAGTTTCGCGATCGGTACGCGTTCCTGCTGCATCGTGTCGCGGAAACGGATCGTGACCGTATCGTCTTTCATCGTATCATAGTCGATCGTGATACAGTACGGCGTACCGATCGCGTCCTGACGACGGTAACGCTTGCCGATGGAATCTTTTTCGTCGTACTGGCAACGGAAATCGAAGCGCAACATGTGCAGAATTTCCTCGGCTTTTTCCGACAGTCCGTCCTTACGCACCAGCGGAAGTACTGCCAACTTGACCGGAGCGAGCGCGGGCGGCAATTTCAGCACGACACGCGACTCTCCGCCTTCGAGCGTCTCTTCCTGATAGGCTCCTGCCATAATGCTCAGGAATAACCGATCGACTCCGATCGACGTTTCGATCACGTACGGCGTATAACTCTGGTTCAGTTCGGCATCGAAATATTGGATCTTCTTACCGGAGAATTTCTCGTGCTGAGACAAGTCAAAATCGGTGCGACTGTGAATCCCTTCCACTTCCTTAAATCCGAACGGCATTTCAAATTCGACGTCGGTAGCGGCATTGGCATAATGCGCCAGTTTATCGTGGTCGTGGAAGCGGTATTTGTGATCGCCCATACCGAGGTTACGATGCCATTTCATACGCATCTCTTTCCACTGTTCGAACCATTTCAACTCTTCGCCCGGACGAACGAAGAACTGCATCTCCATCTGTTCGAATTCGCGCATGCGGAAGATGAACTGTCGCGCCACAATCTCGTTGCGGAACGCTTTCCCGATCTGTGCAATGCCGAACGGTATTTTCATGCGTCCCGTCTTTTGAACGTTGAGGTAGTTGACAAAGATACCCTGTGCTGTTTCGGGGCGGAGGTAAACTTTCATGGCGCCGTCGGCGGTCGAACCCATCTCGGTGGCAAACATCAGGTTGAACTGCCGAACTTCCGTCCAGTTGCGGGTACCCGACACGGGACATACGATCTCGCAGTCGAGGATAATCTGTCGCAGCTCTGTGAGGTCGTTGGCGTTCATCGCCTCAGCGAAACGGGTGTGTACGGCATCGCGCTTGGCTTGATTTTCGAGCACACGCGGGTTCGTAGAACGGAACTGTTGCTCGTCGAAAGCTTCGCCGAATCGCTTGGCCGCCTTTTCAACTTCCTTGTTGATCTTTTCATCGAGCTTCGCGAGGTAATCTTCAATCAGCACATCGGCGCGATAACGCTTTTTGCTGTCCTTATTGTCGATCAGCGGATCATTAAATGCGTCGACATGCCCGGAAGCTTTCCAGATGGTCGGATGCATAAAAATGGCGGAGTCGATCCCGACGATATTCTCATGGAGTAACACCATGCTGTCCCACCAGTATTTTTTGAGGTTGTTTTTCAGTTCTACGCCGTATTGACCGTAATCATATACAGCGCCTAATCCGTCGTAGATATCGGACGAAGGAAATACGAACCCATACTCTTTGCAATGCGAAATCAGTTTCTTAAATACATCTTCCTGTTGTGCCATAACACCTGTTTTATACCATTTTTTCTAAAGGGAGACAAAGGTAAAGATTTATTGAGAATTGGCAACCGGCGAGTGGTTTTTTTAATCCTTTTTCAGCATTTCGCCGTTGCCGAGCTTCTGATCGATGTACGTAATTTTCTTCATCGATTTTTCTTTCTCCCGACGCATATTTTCGAGGTCGCTCAGAATAATGGCCAGCTCGAACGTGGCACGGATGGCTTTCTTGTCATCGTTACTCAGTGTGAGTGAGAAAGGTTTGCCTCCGGTATATTCGGCCTTCACACGCGCCTTGTCATCAAGCCCGCAAACAAACTTGACCGCATCGATACCGTTTTCAGCTTTGTACGTAACGATCTCGGTCGTATTGCCCAAATCTTTGAAGCGATAATTCACACCACCATCGTAAGGGACGGAAGCGGTCTCGGCGTATGTTCCGTCAGCAAGGCAGAACTTCAGCCCCGTGTGGTTGAGCGGTGCTCGTCCGAAGTAAACGCTCGCCAGATAGATTTCGCCTTTCTCATCGACCCCACAGCGGATGTAGCTGCGCTCCACATTGCGTTCGACGGTCTTTTGCTTCCATATATAATGCCCCACGTCCTCGTACGCCGTATCTTTTTCGAGCACAAAGTTTTTCTTCATCGCTTCGGCTTCTTCCGCACGAATCGGCATCATGCTGTCGCAAAAAGCGATGTTACGCTCACTCTCGCCCCGCTCTACAAGACGCATCAGCGTCAGCGACTCTTTCAGCACGGCCACTTCCTCCGGATAACGCATCCGGAGCGTATCGATCGCATTTTTGGCCGCAGCGAATTGCCGGTCTTCATACAGCACCCGGGCACGCTCCAGATCAGCCCTTGCCTCTTTTTCATTTCCGCACGCGGAGAGCAAAAGCATCCATCCGCAAAGGAAAACTATATACTTTTTCATCATCAGGTTTTATAATATCATTTCTATTTCTTTCTCTTTTTACTTCTCGATAAACAATTGCGCCCAATAGAAGGTTCCGTTGTCGCGATGGCAACCGACTCCGATATGCGTGAATTCTCCGTTCATGATGTTTTCTTTGTGTCCCTGTGAATTCATCCAGCCCTTCATCACATTTTTAGGCGACGCATATCCTTTGGCTATGTTCTCACCCGCAGATGCGAATTTCGTCGTGATAACGGTAAAACACGAGCTGCCGTCGGGACGGGTATGAGAAAATTTGAACACGATTTCTTTGGCGCGCACATCGCACGAAGCCATCAACGACGGATCGATTTGCAAGGCATTCAGTCCGGCGGCTAAACGCTCTTTATTGACAAGTGCTACGACTTCTTTCTCGTATTCCGTAAGTGAAACAGATGGAAGGTCTCCACCATCATCTACAAGGTTTTCTTTCGCACACCCCGAGAGCAGCATAATCCATCCGCAAAGGAGTATGATTATTTTTTTCATCTTTATTTTCCATCAGAAGTGAATTGCAAAAGTAATGCTTCTTTTCGGAATACGGATCCTATACGAAACTCCGTAAATGATCTTCCGGACGAATGATGAATGAAACGAACCGGTTTGAATTTGGCGATTTGTTGAAAAAGTACTACTTTTATCGGCCGAATCAGTATTTTTTCTAACGAAAGACATATTCTTTCATGAGAAACAGAACGCTACGTGTGGGAATGATGGAAGGTGGCACTAATGAATGTATTGGAGTCGCTCATCGTTCTGCCGTTCTTATGGTGGATGGCGAGATGGATCTTATTCGTGGGAAGTATAGCCATAACGAAGAACGACAAGCAGCAGGTATGGATCGACTATAACGAAATCAAAAAACAACGAATAGACTAATTATGACAACGAGCTACCGATCGAGAAGAGACGAAAAAAAGAAAAAGAAATGGCCCCTGTTTCTGTTCGGCTTTATCGTCGGCATGGCCTTTTTTATGTCGCTCTATGAAGTATCCGTCTACTATTCGACGGACGAGGCCTGCATGAGCTGCCACGTCCATCCGCATGCGGAAGAGACATGGAAGTTATCGTCGCACGTAAATAACGGGAGCGGTGTCACCGTGCATTGTGTCGACTGCCATCTGCCTCCGAAGAATCAGACATGGAACCATTATTCGGCCAAGATACAGCTTGGCGTACGCGATTTGTGGGGTTATTTGACAAAAGACTCGTTCGATTGGGAAATGAAGTCGCAACTCGAACATGCCGTAAAATATATCCCGAACGAGTCGTGCAAAGAATGTCATAAGAATCTGTTTCCCGCAGGTATTACGGATGCGGGCATCACCGCGCACCTTTACTACGAAGAAAATGAGAAAAAACTGAATTTGCAATGCATCAGTTGTCACCTCGATGCCGGACATTACAATCCGAATTACAAGCACGGACAGATGACCGGTATTCCGGGAGCCTCCGCCACGGCTTCGGGCCCGCCGTTCGACTCGGCAACGGTCGTGACGTCTTTCACCGATTTCACGGAACAGATTCCCGGTACTCCGGTATCCTTCAAGATGATTGCGATACCCGGCGGCACCTTTAAGATGGGCAGTCCCGATAAAGAAGATTTCCGCCGGGAGGATGAGTCGCCGGTGCGAAGCGTGACAGTCAGTCCGTTCTTTATGGCCGAGGTGGAAGTGACCTGGGATCAATATTGGGCATTCTACGCGGCGACGCTCAGCGAAGGACGTACCCCGCCCGAAACGATTTATGCCAACAATACCCGCGCGGACATCGACGTGGACGGCGTGTCGGGTCCTACGCCGCCGTTCGGATTTCCCGATCAGGGATGGGGAGGAGGTACGCGTCCGGCCATTACCATGACGCACTACGCTGCCGAGACGTTCTGCCAGTGGCTCTCTCTCAAGACCGGCAAGAAATATCGTCTGCCGACCGAGGCCGAATGGGAATACGCGGCTCGCGGAGGGACGGTAACTCCTTACTTCTTCACGGGACGACCGAAAGATTATTCCGACGAAGGTTTCATCCGCAAGTTTATTAGCGCGAAGACCGAGCCGATCGGCGAATTTATCGTCTACGGCAAAAACGCGAAGAACAAGACACAAGAACCCGATAAAGTCAAGGCGAACCCGTTCGGGCTGAAAAATATGCTCGGCAACGTGATGGAATATTGCGCCGACAAATACGATCCGCAGGCGTATGCCAAAGGAGGCTCGACCGTTACCGATCCGTTGGTGACCGAAGGTGAAGAATGGGTGGTACGCGGCGGCAACTATACGAGCGATGCCGCTGATGTGCGGTGTGCCGCCCGCAGCCATACGCATCACGACGATTGGCTGAAAACGGATCCGCAACAGCCCAAGAGCATCTGGTGGTATTCCGACATCCGGGGCATCGGCTTCCGTGTGGTTTGCGAGCCGGACTCGTCGCTGAAAGCGAAATAATCAGAAACTAAGAAACAGTACATTTAACTCAAATTTGTCATGACAAAAAAAAGCAGTATCAGTAGAAGATCATTCCTCAAAAGTTCGGCCCTTGCCGGGGCTGCCGGAATGGTCGGTACGGGGGGAACTGCCACCCTGCTTTCCTCGTGTGGAGGAGGCGCAAGCAGTAACGAGAACGCAAATGCAGCCAACAAGCCGCTGAAAGAACCGGGAACGTATTATGTACCCGAGTTGCCCGATATGGCGGCCGACGGTAAAGAATTGAAGGCCGGTATCATCGGTTGCGGAGGACGCGGAAGCGGCGCAGCGATGAATTTCCTCGCGGCAGCGAACGGTGTCACGATTGTGGCGTTGGCCGACACGTTTCAGGACCGGGTGGACAGTCTGGCCCAGAAACTGAAAGACGAGAAGAATATCGACATCCCTGCCGATAAGCGCTTTGTCGGATTGGATGCGTACAAGCAGGTTATCGACAGCGACGTCGACGTGGTGATCATTACTACGCCGCCGAATTTCCGTCCGGCCCAATTCCAGTATGCGGTAGAGAAGAACAAACATTGCTTCCTCGAAAAACCGATCTGTGTCGACGCGGTAGGCTACCGCACCATCATGGCCACGGCCAAGCAGGCACAGGCCAAGAACCTGTGCGTAATCACCGGTACGCAACGCCACCATCAGCGGAGTTATATCGCATCGTACCAGCAGATCATGAACGGTGCGATCGGCGAAATCACGGGCGGAACGGTTTATTGGAATCAAAATATGTTGTGGTACCGCGAACGTCAGGCCGGATGGAGCGACTGCGAATGGATGATCCGCGACTGGGTGAACTGGAAATGGCTCTCCGGCGATCATATCGTCGAGCAGCACGTACATAACATCGACGTGTTTACATGGTTTTCGGGGCTGAAACCGGTGAAAGCCGTAGGCTTCGGCTCGCGTCAGCGCCGGATCACGGGCGACCAGTACGATAATTTCAGCATCGACTTCACGATGGAGAACGGTATCCATCTGCACAGTATGTGTCGCCAGATAGACGGCTGCGCCAACAACGTCAGCGAATTTATTCAGGGAACAAAAGGTTCGTGGAACAGTGCGAACATGGAGATCAAAGACCTCGCCGGAAATGTGATCTGGAAATATGACTTTGACGCCGAGAAGGCATCGTTCAAACAGAATGACCCCTATACGCTCGAGCATGTGAACTGGATCAATACGATCCGCGCCGGCAAATCGATCGATCAGGCTTCGGAGACAGCCGTATCGAACATGGCCGCCATCATGGGACGCGAATCGGCTTATACGGGCGAAGAAACGACATGGGAAACCATGACGGCTTCCGCGCTCGACTATATGCCGGCTGACCTGAATCTGGGTAAAATGGATATGAAACCGTTCGTGGTTCCCGTACCCGGTAAACCGTTAGAGAAAAAGTGATGCGCATCGACAGACGAAATTTTCTGAAAGCCTCTTTGGGCAGTGCGGCGTTGGCAACGATGGCCGCCTGCTCCGGAGGCGCGACGACAGGCGCGGAGACGAAATCATGCTGCAAGGACGAAGGCGATACGAAGAAAGACGTGAAGCTGAACCTCTCGTTTCAGGAGTGGACGCTGGGCGATCTTGAGCTGACGGCCAAGCTCGACGTAATGGAAAAGCTCGGTGTGACCGGTCTCGAAGTGAGCGGCAAAGGGTTGGCCGCGCGGAAGGACGAGTTGAAGAAAGCGCTCGAAGGACGGAATATCAAAATCAGCGCGATATGCGCGGGATTCGAAGGGTTTATGCTTTCGGAAGAAGAAGCCGTGCGTAACCTGTGCCGTGACACGATGCGCGAGATTATCGCCGCGGCGGGCGAACTGGGCTCGACCGGAGTCATCATCGTGCCGGCATTCAACGCGCAACAGCCGGCCATGCCGCATACGCAGGAGACGCGCGATTTTCTTTGCCGGTGGTTCGACGAGCTCGGCACGTTTGCCGCCGAACACCGGACGACGGTGATCTTCGAGCCGCTCAATCGGAAGGAAGCGTTCTACCTCCGTCAGGTAGCCGACGCGGCATCGATCTGTCGCGACATCGACAACCCGGGCGTGCGTTGCATGGGCGACTTCTGGCACATGACGTGGGAGGAGACCTCCGATATGGGCGCTTTCCTTTCGGCCGGGTCGTTGCTTCAGCACGTACATATCGCCAGTCGCAAGCGTCGCCTGATGCCGGGCGAAGACGGAGAGGCAGACCGCTACGTCGACGGTTTCCGCGCCCTCAAGATGCTCGGCTACGATCAATACGTGAGCTTTGAATGCGGCTGTCAGAACGACGACCGCGTAGCTACGGCTACGGCAGCCGTCGAATTGCTTCGCAAGCAATGGGACGAAGCGTAATCATTATAAATAATGTATAGCGAAGACGGATGCCGTTGGTTTATGCAAATATGAGAATGAGCGAGGTGGTGAGCGAGCACCTCTCGCTCATTCCGGTTATCAACCGCTTCGGCATACGGCTTGGGGTAGGCGATGAAACGGTCATGGCGCTTTGTGAAGCAAACGATATCCATACGGACTTTTTCCTCACCATCGTCAACACGTTTATCAACGAAGATTATTTTCCGGAGAAAAAGCTGCAAAGCTTTCACCTCAGCCAGATCATCGATTATCTGAAGCAAACGAACCGGTATTACCTGCAATATCAGCTGCCCAACATCGACCGACACCTGCAGATTTTTATTCATACGTCGGGCGCAAGCAATACTTCGTTGCAACTGCTGGGCAATATCTTCGCCTCGTTCAAAGAAAAATTGTGCGGACGCATTCAGACGGACGAGAAGGAATGGTTTCCCCAACTCCTTGCGCTCAGCGAAAAAGAGCAAAACAGGAGAAGCATGCGTGCCCGGACATCGCGCGAAACGGACGAAGCCATCGAAGCCATGATGGACGATATGCGGAACATCATGATTAAGCATCTGACGGGAGCGTACGACCAAAACCTTGGTTACGCCGTTCTGTTCACCATCGATGCGCTGGGACGTGACATCCGGCAGCACAACCGCATCCGGAGCCGGATCCTCCTCCCGATGGTCGACGATAACAGCGAACTCTCGAACCGCGAAAAAGAAGTACTCAAGCTCATTGTCAGCGGGTACACGAACAAAGAGATTGCCGCGCGGCTCTTCGTCAGCCTCAATACCATCCTGACACACCGCAAGAACATCACGGCCAAACTCGGCATCAAAACGATTCCGGGGCTTACGTTCTATGCCATCACCCATAAAATCATAACCGAAATTAAATAATTCATCGTATTCTCACATGGCACGTCGCAAAATCACGAACACGCAAGCCGTCTGCATCATCCTTCTCTGGGGCTTTTTGGTATACATCCTGCTGACATCGGCTAAGGCAATCGATTTTATGACGATTTTTGCCATTATCGCTTCGGGTATTATCGTCTTTGTCCCTCTTTATAAAAACCGCAAGAAAGAGCCATAGTTCGCTCCCTCCCCTGCCACCGATGATACACGTCATGTTTTTTTACAACTTTTCTCGTTTTCTCTCTAAAAAGTGTTATATAACATAGAATAATCTTATCCTTTATCGAAAGGATTGCATTATCTTTGCCGCCTCAACACACTAAAAAGGGAAATGAATTTTAATACGTTCAATTTGTGCTGGCCGGCAGCGTGGAAATCTGTTTTCCATGTACGGAAATACCCTTTCGCTTGTCTGTTAATAAAAACTAACGGGGGGGGGTATTTATCACATAATCAGACGAATGTAGATTCACCCCTTTGCTATTCTCTTTTTCTTGACGACATTTTCATAGTTTTTCGCAGCATCCGGCGCATGGCCGGTATGCTCGCTTGGCCTTTTCATACCATTACCCTATCTTTTCGCGGACGGATGAGGAATACTTTCCTATCAGCCGGGCATGATCATACCATGCGCGAAGACGTTCCGATTCGCCGGGAGATGTCCGTAGAATCTACGATGACTTCCCGCCGTAACGGGCGATTCCCGTACCATCTATTATCTTTTCCCGGCATGGCGGGTGCTTCCCGTAAAACCTATGATCTTTTCCCATCGCGGCAGAACATCTTCGTAAGGTCTATGATAACTTCCCGTCGCAGCGGGCGATTCCCGTACGGTATATTATCCTCTTCCGTTGCAACGAACGATTCGCGTAGGGCTTATGCTCCTTTCCTGTCGTACGGGAGAAAGCCTCTGTCACGCTGCTACGACCATTTCATTTTTCAACCTATAAAATACCAATCTTATGTTACGTGTTAATTACAATGAATTATCGACTAAAGTATTAGGAAACTTGTCGAACCGTACGATCGAAGTGATCTCGCCGGTGTATCAGAGCGGAGTGCTGCAACATAATCCGCTGGTAGAAGTATTGATTGCCACGAATAAATCGTATCAGGCCATCGTCATTAAAAATACGTACAGCGGCCTGGGTAACCCGGTAGCACAAGCCGATTTGGTGCGCGACAAGGTGTACCGGAATCTCCGGCGGATGCTGCAAGGCATGGCCGGATTCAACGATACGCCCAAAGGAAAAGCGGCGGAAGCGCTGCTGACGGTCTTCGAGGAAGCGGGCGACATCTACGGCCTTTCGTATGCCGATGAGAATGTGGTGATGCAAACGTTGATTAAACACCTCGACGAGCCGGTTAATCTGGGACATCTCTCTACCGTGATGGCCAAAGACGAATACGATGCCTTGAAGCAGGCACAAGCGGCGTTCGAGGCCATCAGTGCCGAACAGACGGACGCCAACTCGGCGTTGCGGCAGAAACAGTCCGCCTCCGGTGCGCGCCGCGCGCTGCATCAGGCTTTGCGCGACATATTCTCACTCGTCTCGGCCATGAAGAACGTGGCAGGCTGGGAAGACTTGTATCACGATCTGAACGAACTGATCAAAGAAGCGCGCCAAAGCAACCGGAAACCCTCGAAAGGAGAATCCGAACCTCCGGCTGCATCCGGAGACGGGCATCCGGAAAACGAATGAATATTTTGTACATTTTCAACCCTGAGATTGAAAATCGACTAAATAGAAACAATTGTATAACGAATCATTAAAAAACATGAGAAGAAAAAAACTTTTTGGAGCGAGAGGCTTGCTTACACTGTTGCTGTGTATCTCGGCGCTTTCGCTTTCGGCACAGACCATCACGGTACGAGGTACCGTGACGGATGCAAACGATGAGCCGCTGACTGGAGCGACCGTCGTAGTAAAAGGAGATCCGTCGAAAGGAGCAATAACCGATGTGGACGGGAAGTACACGCTGGCTAATGTTCCGTCGAAAGGAACGCTTACGTTCTCGTTCGTGGGAATGAAGTCGCATGATGTGGAGATTGACGGCCGCACGGTGATCGATGTCTCTATGAAAGACGACTCCGAGATGTTGGACGAAGTCGTGGTGGTAGGTTTCGGTACCCAGAAAAAAGAAAACCTGACCGGAGCCGTAGCCACGGTCAATGAAAAGGTACTGAAGGGCCGTCCGGTGACGACTGTTACGCAGGCGCTTCAAGGCGCCGTGGCCGGTATGGATATCTCGGTAGGCAACGGCGGTGGTGAATTGGGGAACTCGTTAGGTATCACGATTCGTGGCGCCGGAACGATCGGTAACACCAGTTCGTCTCCGTTGATTCTGATCGACGGGTTGGAAGGGAATATCAACGCGCTCAATCCGCAGGATATCGAAAGCATCTCGGTGCTGAAAGACGCGGCATCGGCTTCCATCTACGGATCGCGCGCAGCCTTCGGGGTGATTCTGATCAAGACCAAATCGGGTAAATCCGGTAAAATCAGTGTGACCTACAACAACAACTTCCGTTGGAGCAGTCCGTTGTTGCGTCCGAAGATGCTCGACTCCGAGCGTTTTGCCGAATACTTTAACGAAGCAGCCAAGAACGGAGGACAAGCAGCGCCCTTCAGCGACGAGACATTGCAGAAAATCCGCGACTACAAAGCCGGTAAAATCCCTCACGAAACGGAATGGAACGAGTCCGGAAAAAATTGGAAGGGGTACACGAACGGATTTGCCAACAATAATTGGTATGATATCTTCTATCGCGATTACGTGCCTTCGCAGGAACATAACATCAGTTCGAGCGGCGGTACGGAAGCCGTGAACTTCTATTTCTCGGCCAACTGGCTCGGGCAGGATGGTTTGATGAAATTCAATCCCGACAAACGCGATCGCTATTCGGTCGATGCTACGGTGAATGCACAGGTACACAAAATGCTTAAACTGAAATATTCGGGTAAGTTCTCGCGCGTCGACTACGGACGCTCTTCATACGATCACGGGCTGTTCTATCACAACATCGCCCGCCGCTGGCCGACCTTACCCCTCAAAGATCCGAACGGAAACTATGTGTACGGGAACGAAATCGCACACCTGAACAACGGACGGAACGAAGAGCAAACGGACGAATTTATTCAACAACTGGCACTTGTCTTTACCCCCATCAAAGGATGGAATACCCATGTAGAATTGAACTATAAAACGGGAACAAAATTTACGCATGTCGAGATATTGCCGATTTATTCGTACGACAAGAACGGTGTGGCCAACGCTGCCGCGTTGCAGTTCGGTTCGTTTTGGTCGGGCGGGCAGTCGCGCATTACCGAGTATGGGCGTAAATGGAATTTCTTTAACCCCAACATTTATACGGAATATATAAAGTCGATTAATGATACACATAATTTTAAGGTCATGGCAGGATTCCAGTCCGAACTGGACCAGTCACGTGGTTTGGGCGCATGGAGAGAACAAGTCTATACGCCTGACGTACCGGCCATCGACGCCACATACGGCGATAACGACGGAGTAAACGGATATTTCAATCATTGGGCAACGGCCGGTTTCTTCGGACGTCTCAACTACGATTACATGGGTAAATACCTTGTCGAATTGAACGGACGCTATGACGGATCGAGCCGCTTCCTGCGCGACAAGCGCTGGAACTTCTTCCCCTCCTTCTCGCTCGGATGGAACGTGGCCAAAGAATCGTTCTGGACAGATTCACCGCTGGGAGAATACGTGTCTACCTTGAAACTCCGTGGCTCATACGGTGAATTAGGTAACCAAAATATTGTTGATGAATATAAAAACCCGATCTATTATCCGTTCTATCTGAATATGCCGGTGGGGGTAGCCGATGGAAACTGGCTTGTGAACGGCAAAAAGACGAATCGCGCATGGGCGCCGGGGTTGGTAAGCCAATTACTCACATGGGAGCGTGTCAACTCATGGAATATCGGAGCCGATATCAACGCTTTCAATAACCGCCTGAATATCGTCTTCGACTACTTCCAGCGCAGAACGTTCGATATGGTCGGTCCGGCTCCGCAATTGCCCAATGTTTTAGGAACAGACGTTCCTAAAATCAACAATACGGACATGGAATCGAAAGGATTCGAGCTTGAAATAAGCTGGCGCGATCGCATCGGAGAACTTTCGTATGGCGTGAAAGCGACATTGGCTGACAGCCGCCAGACCGTAACGAAATATCCGAATGAAAATAAAAAAATATACTACTATGATAGAAATGGAGGCCGACATGACGCCTATTATTCCGGTAAAGAAATCGGAGAGATATGGGGCTTTACGACGGTTGGTATTGCCAAAACAGATGCCGAAATGACCGAGCATATTAAAAAGAATAAACCCACATGGGGCAGCGATTGGGCAGGTGGCGATATTATGTACAAAGACTTGAATAATGATAACGAAATCACCAGAGGAGAAGAAACAGTCGATAATCCGGGCGATTTGAAAGTTATTGGTAACAATACGCCACGGTATAATTTCGGTATCGATATCGATATGCAATGGAGAGGATTCGATTTCAGAGCTTTCTTCCAAGGCGTGGGTAAACGGGATCTTGCCGTAGGTGGTCCTTATTTTACCGGTGGTAACGGGAACATGTGGCAGAATGCCGGTTTTGAAGAGCATCTCGATTTCTATCGTCCCTCCGATACGAAAAGTTTCTTCGGACCGAACGAAGACGCTTACTACCCTCGTCCCAGCTTCGACAAAGGATGGAAGAACTTCGAGACACAAACGCGCTGGATTCAAAACGGAGCGTATATGCGTCTGAAAAACTTACAGCTTGGTTATACGATTCCGTCGGTTTACACGCAGAAAATAGGCGTTAGCAACTTCCGTGTGTATGTATCGGGTGAAAATCTGCTGACGTTTACGAAGATGACAAAAATATTCGACCCGGAAACCTTCTTGGGTGGTTGGGGCAATGGAAAGATTTATCCGCTTTCGCGTGTATGGTCTTGTGGTTTAAGTGTAACATTCTAACAAAAAACATAATGAAAAAGAAATCTTATTTATTGTATATTGTCCTGATAGCAGCAGGAGCATTCAGTATCTCTTGTAACGATTATCTGGATAGAGGCCCCTTGTCGCAGGTTACTCCCGAAGTCTTTTTCAAGTCCGAGGCAGACCTCGAAGCATATAGCATTACACGCTATAAATTCCCATCGCATAGCGGATGGAATGCAGGAACATTTATTGACGACAATCATACGGATAATCAGGCCGGCGTACATGCCAACAACCGGTGGCTTCCCGGAGAATGGCGTGTAGAAGCATCCGGTGGAGCATGGAACTTTGACGAAATCCGCCATTTTAATTATTTTCTGGAAGCCGTTCTTCCGAATTGGAAAGCGAAGAAGATTACCGGTAATGAAGAAAATATCAAACATTATATCGGTGAGGTCTATTTTCTGCGTGCCTACGAATATTATTCGAAGTTGCGTTCCTTTGGCGATTTCCCGATTATTCGTCGCACTTTCCCCGATCAGAAAGACTTGCTGGTTGAAGCATCTAAGCGTCGTCCGAGCCATGAGGTGGCACGATTTATCTTGTCCGATCTCGATTCGGCCATTATGCTGATGAAAACCGGTCCGTTTGCGAACAAAAACAGGCTGAGTAAGGAGGTAGCTCAACTTTTCAAATCGAGAGTGGCACTCTACGAAGGAACATGGTTGAAACATCACAAAGGAACGGCACAAGTACCCGGCGGTACAGGTTGGCCGGGCGCAGGGAAAGTTGATAACTTCTCGATCGATATCGACGGCGAAATCGCTTTTTTCTTAGGGCAGGCAATGGAAGCTGCTAAAGCGGTAGCCGAGCGTGTGAAATTAGTTGAAAGCAACAAGGTACTGACTGGAGTGGCTGCACTTGAAAATCCGTATTTTAAAATGTTCGGCGATCTGGATATGTCCGGATACAGCGAGGTGCTGCTTTGGCGACACTACGATGCGCAATTTGTCGGACATCATACGATGCACTATCTCAATGGCGGAGCTGCGTCGGGATATACCCGCAACTTTGTGGAATCGTTCTTGATGGAAAACGGACTCCCGATTTACGCTGCCGGGTCGGGGTATAAAGGCGACGAAGACCTTGCCGATGTACTCACGAACCGCGACCATCGTCTGAGACTCTTTACCGCGGCTCCCGGAGATACGCTCGTCAAAGATAAGGGTGAAACATTGGTGGCATCTTATCCGGATATCCTCGACTTGCCGGAGCGTAGAGCCGTGACCGGATATAACGTCAAAAAAGGAGTATACGGTTTCGAAGCGAAATTCCTCAAAGGTGAAAACCCTACAACGACCGGATGTATCATTTTCCGTGCTACCGAAGCCTATCTGAACTATATCGAAGCAGCTTATGAAAAGAACGGAAGTCTTGATCAAACGGCTTCGACCTATTGGAAACAGCTTCGCCGCAGAGCCGGATTACCCGAAGACTATAATGTGACCATTTCAGCTACTGATTTAGCACAGGAACAAGACTGGGGAAAATATTCGGCCGGAAAGCTCATCGACAAAACGCTCTACAATATCCGCCGCGAACGCAGATGCGAATTAATGGCCGAAGGAATGCGTCTGGATGATCTGCGCCGCTGGAGAGCACTCGATCAGGTAAAGAATTATCAGATCGAAGGCTTTAAGCTCTGGGGAACGATGCAAGACAAATATGTCGATAAGGATAATAATAAATCCAAGCTGATTACGCTTCCAAGCGATAAACCGAATGTGTCGCGCAAGGAAAACAGCATGTATCTGCGTCCGTATCAGATCGTAGAAGCTAATAATAAATTCTACAATGGATACAATTGGACTTCGGCACATTATTTGTCACCGATTGCGTTTGAGCATTTCGTGCTGACAAGCCCCGATGGAAAAGCTGAAAACTCGGTGATTTATCAGAATCCCGGATGGCCTCTCCAAGCGGGAGGTAAACCGAATGGGTTCTAAAACGCTTTCGTAGATCATAAATAAAAAAGAGGGTGTGTCAAAACGCAATGTTTGGGCACACCCTCTTTGGGTGTGTAAGAATGGGTGAGATGCAAGGCGTTAAAGATGATGGCGAGGGAGTATATTAAGGTATGTGACTGAACTTACATTCCGCAAGCAACGAAACCGTTCGCCCGTTATGCCACATCGTCCTTTTTATACGTGCGTTGGTATAGTATGTAGAGTTTTTTATCCCCGGCTCAAATAAAAGATGTATATTTGTGGAAAAATTCTGAGAGAGAACTCATGATAAAGGTGTGACAGAAATGAAACAATAGATAAATCAACACTAAAAAAAGAGAACATGGAAACAGAAAAAAAAGATTATCCGGTAAACCTCTATGCGTATTATGAGGCAAGCAGTGACATTGAAAAAAGAACAAACGGGACGAAAAAGATCGTCTACTATGTATTGGCAGCCATCTGTTTGTTGCTAATCATCCTTCCTACCATCCTTCCGCTCTCCTCTTTTCTGGTTCGTGTGATTGGTGTAATCGGGCTGCTATATTTTGGTTTCGCGGCTTATTTCGGAGGCGAAGCATACTATAATAAGCGGAGTGGTGGCAAAATCGTTAAGAGCGCTGTGAAAAAGTTCGATGCTTCAGCTGTGAGTGAAGAAGCACTTTTGCAAATGTTCGAGGGCGGGGATTTCAAAGGTCTTGCTGATGCGGCGGAAGCGAACAATCAGCCATTGCAACTCTATATTCACGAAGATGCGACAGGGAAAGTCTTTTATTTGCAACTGATGAAATATTTTTCTTCTTCCGATTTCAGAGGGATGAGTGAAGTTCGAGAAGTACATGAGCCCGAATATACCAAAGTGTACTCAACCATTAAAAGTATTCGTACCACAACCTCCTAAGTGCCGTGATTCGTTGCCTATCGTGTGATGTTGTAATCGTAAGGATAGCATCGTAATCGAAGGTGTCATACTGACCGTTTTCGATAATCATAAAGAAAGAGGGTGTGTCAAAACGCAATGTTTGGGCACACCCTTTTTAGGTGTGTAAGAATGGGGTAGATGCAAGGCGCTAAGGATGAACCCAGATTCCGCAATAGAAAATATAAGCATGAATTTCATTCAGGCCTTCAGCCCTGCGAACAAGGTCCGGATGTCGATCCCCCACCCTTACGGGATGGAGCTGAAATAATCCGGGCTTTCAGCCCTTGTATGCTCTTCGGATGTTGAGTTGTTGAAATGTTTATTTGTTGAGTTGTTGGCCGGTGAACATCCCCCCTTCCCCCCCCTTCAAAGGGGGAAGAGCGAAGCGAAGGGGGAATCCGTGGTACACGCATAACCATTGACAATTAAATTTGCGTTATTTGCGTTCTGAACATCGTAATTCGTAATTTGTCATTCAGAGCGTGAGCGATGAATCTTTCCTCTTTCGGCGTGAGATTCCTCACTATGTTCGGAATGACAGATTAATTATTAATTGTCAATTGTCATGCGTGGTACCCGCCGAACCATGTATCCGGCATAACCATTAACAACTGACAATTGACAATTAAATAATGGTACCCGCCGAACGGTCTATTGCGTAATTTGGGATGACGGCGAGGGAGGATACTAACGTATGTGACCGAGCTTACATTCCGTATCAAAGAGAAAGCCTCCGGTAATGTGTTGACGGTTCTTTACCCACTCCGATCGATATATGCAAATGTCAAGCGCCGATGTCCGAATAAAGATCGCCGGATTCATTTATCGAACGAGAGGTAAGGTTTGAGACGCTGCCGGTCTGCGTCGGTAAATTCTTCCACAAGCATCAGGTCGTGCCATCCGGTAAGGCCGTTAGGCTGTCTGCGTAAGCGTACGATCAGCTTTGCCTGACGATAGTCGATATAAGGATGACGACGTAGCGAGTCTTCCGGCAGACGATTTACATTCAGCCTTCGTATTCGTGTCGGATCGACCGTAAACCATGGTGCCAATGCCGTGTACTTTTCCTCATCGATCCCGTATACTTCCGCCAGTTGAGAGACATCGGCGTATCCTCCCAATAAGTTACGGTATTTGACGATGCGTTTAGAGAATGTGGGGCCGATACCCGGAATTTTCTGAAGGTCGGTCGTGTCGGCCGTATTCAGTTCAAGGGTGGAGCCCACTGGGAGTTTTTGAGTTCGAGGGTATCGTGGACGCGTATCAGTCAATCGTTTGATACGTTCGTCGGTGGTTTCACGTGTTCGAGACGTGGCGGGTCTCGCTCTGCTGACCGACTCTCTCGACGGCCGTGTGGTCTGATGAGCAGCCTGATCCGCCGCCGTGTTTGCAGCCGGCACCTGACGAACGAAGGTCGCATCTTCATGTGCCGACTGTTCGTGATCCGATGAAGGGCTTTTCAGCAACATGATGATGCCTGCCAGAGCAATCAAACAGAGCAGAACGATTAGCCCTCGGCGTTCACCTCGTGAGAAATAAAAGAAATCACGCCAGCTCAATATGTTTCCTCCTTCAATGTTTTACACAATGTCTCTCTTTATGGGAAGACTACACGTTGAAACGGTAGTGCATAATATCTCCGTCCTGCACCATATATTCTTTCCCTTCCACGTGCATCTTTCCGGCTTCTTTCACGGCCGCTTCCGAGCCATAATGGATATAATCATCGTACTTGATGACCTCGGCGCGTATAAAACCTTTTTCAAAATCGGTATGGATTACTCCTGCGCATTGCGGTGCCTTGCTTCCTTTGCGATATGTCCATGCGCGTACTTCTTCCGGACCGGCTGTCAGGAACGTTTCCAGATCGAGCAACTTGTATGCCGCTTTGATCAGACGATTTACGCCGGACTCTTCAAGGCCTGCTTCGGCCAGAAACATCTGTCGCTCTTCGTATGTATCGAGTTCCGCAATCTCACTTTCGATTTTTGCTGCTACGACGAGGATGCCTGCCCCTTCGTCTTTTACAGCCTCACGTACCTGTTCTACATAGGCATTGCCATCCACCGCGCTTGCTTCATCGACGTTGCAGACGTAGAGTACGGGCTTGTCGGTGAGCAGGAACAGCTCGCGGGCCACCTTCTGTTCATCTTTCGTATCGAATGAAACCGTGCGGGCATTCCGACCTTGCTCGAGCGCTTCCTTATATTTGACGAGCACCTCGTAGGCGAGTTTGGCCTGTTTATCGCCTCCCGTTTGGGCTTGTTTCTGTACTTTCGATATCCGGCTGTCGACCGTTTCCAAATCACGGATCTGAAGCTCGGTGTCGATGATTTCCTTGTCGCGTACGGGATCGACGCTTCCGTCTACATGCACGACATTGGGATCGTCGAAGCAGCGTAGTACATGAAGGATGGCGTCCGTCTCGCGGATATTCGCCAGAAACTTATTGCCCAATCCTTCGCCTTTGCTGGCTCCTTTCACCAGACCGGCTATGTCGACAATCTCGACCGTTGTCGGGACAATCCGTGCCGGATGTACCAGCTCGGCCAGTTTGCCAAGTCGCTCATCGGGGACGGTGATCACCCCCACATTCGGTTCGATGGTGCAGAACGGAAAATTGGCCGCCTGCGCTTTCGCATTCGATAAACAATTAAATAAGGTCGACTTCCCCACATTCGGTAGTCCCACAATGCCGCATTGTAATGCCATAATGATACGTGTTTATTTCTTTGATGAAAGTACAAAGATAATGTAAAGCCTCATGTAGCACAAATTTTTTATGAATCAAGGCGGTTTGGAAAGTCTTGTTTTGAATAAAAAGTTTTTTTTTAGCAGAAAATGTTTGCAAATGATAAATATTCGTTATTTTTGCAGGCGATGATTGTAAAGGAAAAGCGATATGGGGTACATGAAAATTTATTTGAAAGTGTCGATAAAAATCGAAGAAATAGATACAATAATTTATCCTGAAGCAGTAAAATCGGATGTATGAATGGAGTGATTAGTAAATCGATGTTGTTTTTTAAAATTAGTAGAGTATGAAAAGAAAACTAAAACTGTTTTTAGCCCTGTTCTTTGTTGGAATAGGCGTAGTAATGGCTCAGACGCAGGTGCGAGGCACTGTGACGGATGAGAATGGCGAACCCGTTATCGGGGCTTCGGTATTGGTAAAAGGTACGACTGTCGGCACAGTAACGGATATAGACGGGAAATTTACTTTGCCTGAAGCACCGAATTCAGCCAAAACATTGATGATCTCGTATATCGGAATGGTTACGCAGGAAGTCACGATTGCACCCAATCTTCAAGTTGTTTTGAAAAGTGATACGAGAGCGTTGGAAGAAGTCGTGGTTGTAGGTTATGGAACGCAACGAAAGAAGGATGTAACGAGTTCTATCTCTAAGGTGAGCGGGGATGCACTTGCAAATTTGGCGACTCCCGGTTTTGATAGCCAGCTTGCTGGACGAGCAGCCGGAGTACAGGTGATTCAACCGTCAGGTGTATTGGGTGCCCCACCTAAATTCAGAGTTCGTGGTATCAACTCTCTTTCCGGAGGAACCCAACCCTTAGTTATTGTAGATGGTGTTCCAATGACCAGTGGTGACATATCTCAGGGCTATGTGGCTGCTAATGCATTAGGAGATATAAATCCTGACGATATTCAGAGTGTTGACATCTTAAAAGATGGTGCGGCCAGTGCAATCTATGGCTCACGTGCTGCCAACGGAGTTATCTTAATTACAACCAAGAAAGGTCAGAAAGGCTCTGTAAAAGTCAGTTATAGTGGTTATATGGGAGTTGCTAAGGCTTCAAAGCTACACGACTTGTTAAATGGAGAACAATTTACTGAAATAGCGAATGAAAAATACAAAAACTGGGGTGACGAAGGACTTGCCGTTTATGACGGGACTAATACGAATTGGAATGATTATGTATATCGAGGAGCATTCCAGCACAGTCATACATTAAGTGCAAGTGGCGGTACTGAGAAAAGCCAATACTATTTTTCATTGGGATATACGAATCAAGAAGGGATTATTCGAGCGAATGACTTGAAACGTCTATCTGTAAAAGGAGATATATCCAGTAAAATTAATCGCTGGTTAAATATTGGGATGAGTTTGAGTGCCTCCAAATCCAAAATCAATGGTATCGTGGAAGGTGCTAATTCGCTTAGCGATGCCTCTTTTTCCGGAATTAGGATGTTGCCGAATGTTTCTGTTTTTGATGATAAGGACATTACCGGATATAATATTGATGCGCAAAACCGAAAGGCTTTAGGCAGAGGTGCAAATAAAGATGTTATTTCGAATGGAATTCCCAATATTGTATACGTACTCGACCACAACGTAAATAGAGCGACGAATTATCGTATCATATCGAATGCGTTTGCAGAACTCTCCTTGATGAAAGGTCTGACATTTAAAACGCTGGCGGGCGTTGATATCGCATTGATGAATAACTATATGACTTGGGATCCTTTCACGGGAGACGGCCTTGGATACGGAGGACTAATCGATCAGATCTATACGAATTATTCCACTTGGAATTGGCAAAATATACTCTCTTACAATACATCAATCAATGGCCTTCATAATATTGATTTGACAGCTGTTCAGGAGTATACTCGTTCCGATACGGATTGGGATGAAAGTTCGGTAAATAAGATTTCAGACCCTTTCTTTATGGATCATATTATATCCGGCACATTTGGTGAAAAATCAGTGGCTGGTGGTAAGACTTTTAGCGGACTGGCTTCATATTTGTTTCGAGCAAACTATAATTATGACAGCAAATATTATTTAGGATTTTCAATTAGACGAGACGGTTTATCTAAACTTCCTAAAGATACTCGCTGGGGTACTTTCTGGGGGGCTTCTGGAGCATGGCGTGTGTCACGTGAGAATTTCTGGAATAGTACGATCTTTAACGATTTCCGAATAAGAGGAAGTTATGCTACCGTAGGGAATCAGAACCTTGGAGGTCCTTATCCTTATTTGGGAACATACAGTGCTCAAAAATATGGAGAACAAAATGCTACGGCATGGTTGAATATGGGGAATAACCAATTGAAATGGGAGACAACGGAAACATTTGATATTGGTCTCGATGGTTCGCTATTTGACAGCAAAGTAACTTTTGAAATCGCTTATTGGAAGAAGAATAGTAAGAATCTGGTTTTGAAAGTGCCGACGTCTCCTTCCATGGGAATACCGGGTAACTCATATATTAATAATGTAGGAAAGATACAAAATAGTGGTATTGAGCTTACGTTAGGAAGCACACTTATTCAGAATAAAGATTTTATGTGGAAGTCTGATTTGAACTTTTCAACATTAAAGAATGAGGTGGTTGAGTTGGTTGAAAATGCCGATATTATAGGAGGTTACACAATTATTCGCGAAGGTGAATCCATGAATGCGATTTATGGATACCAGTATAGCGGTGTCAATAAAGAAAACGGTTATCCGATTTACGAGAAGGCAGACGGGACACAAGTTCAATTTGATTTGCTCGGTGATTATACGTGGAAAGTTTATGATCCGTCAAATCCGGCGGATGTATCCAAGAGAGGGAGTTTAAGCGCGAAAGAAGATAGAAAGATATTGGGAGGTACGATTCCTACTTGGTTTGGAGGTTGGAGTAATACCTTTACATATAAAAATTTTGATGCAACGATGTTTATTCGTTTCTCCGGAGGAAACAAGATATACAATCGCACCCGTCAAGATGACTTGTTAAATATGGCATTTTCCAACAACGGAACGGAAATTTTAGGCCGTTGGCAAAGTAAGGAAAAACCGGGGGATGGCGTAACGCCAATGGTCGGTGCCGGAGATGATAGTGCATTAAATATGCAAGGTTCTGCAACTTCTCGATTCGCAGAAGATGGAGCGTATGTAAAACTCTCTACACTTAGTTTAGGATATACTTTGCCTAAAGATATTACTAAGAAATTGGATATGTCTAATATACGCATATATGTTTCTGGACAGAACTTGTTGACACTTACGAAGTACAAAGGACTTGATCCGGAAATCATCACAGACCTATCGACAACTGCTGAGTTTGTCGGAGCATTTGGAGTGGATGCCGGAGGAAAGGCACAACAAAGAGTATTCACCTTTGGAGTAAATATTAGTTTTTAAAAAAATAATACGAAGAATATGATACGCAAGAATATAATTAGAATAATAGGCATTTTCTGTCTTATTTATGGGTTACAGATGTTCACTTCTTGTGAAAAAGATACGGTAGACCTCGCTCCAATAGATAGAATAACGGACGAAACGGCATTTGACACTCCTGAAAGATGCGCATTGGCTGTGACGGGGGTTTATGATGCTGTTCAAAGCGGATATTATGTCGGAAACAATGCACGAAGAGGATACCCCTTTGGAGCGGCCTCCATTATTCAATCTGAAATGAGGGGGAACGATTTGGTGAATATGGCTGCTTTTTACCAGTATACTTATGAAGCAACATATAATCCGACAACAGCTAATAATAATAGCATGTGGGAAAACTCCTTGGCTGCGGTTAATCGAGCGAATGTAGTGATAGAAGGTATACAGAAAGCTAAGGAAACAAATGTGATAACGGAAGAAATAACGAACCAGTACCTTGGGGAGTGCTATTTCTTAAGGGGATTAACTTATTCCAATATGCTAATTCACTTCTGTCTGCCGTATGGAGTTGAGGGCAATAATAATTACGGATTACCTTATTACGAAAAAGCCGTTACTACTCCGGAGAAGATGCAGGAAGCTTTGCAAATAGGGCGCTCTACTGTTGAAGAAACATATCAAAAGATTCTTGCCGATTTGGACAAGGCAGAGAGTTTACTGCCTGCAAAAAATCCGGCCAACGCGATCACGAGAGCCTCGAAGGGAGCAGCTATTGCGCTGAAAACAAGGTTGTATTTATGGAAGAAGGATTGGAATAAAGTGGTAGATGAAGCTAAAAAGATCGTTCCACAGAGCGATGCGCCATTCTCAAGTTCGATTGGCGGATACAAGCTGGCGGATTCTCCTGAAATTCCTTTTGTAAACTTTAAAAGTAATCCGGAATCAATCTTCTCAATTGAAAATAGCAGTGACGATAATGCTACGGTAAATGGTTCCTTAGGACAAATGATGAGTAATCGCACTGGAGGCCGTGGACTGATCTCTTTATCTCCTATTTTGTACAACTCAAAATATTGGATAGAAAGTGACTTAAGAAGAAAACTTCTGTATAGTGGAGAGGATAAAGCTAAACGTGATGTTCGATATTATGTCGATAAATATAAGAGACCGCAGGAACAAGATGAATATGCTCCTATTATTCGTTATGCGGAAGTATTATTAAACTATTCAGAAGCAGAGCTGAGAAGTGGGAGACCTGAAATGGCATTGAAACTTCTCAATGCGGTACGTAATCGGTCAGTTAAGGAATCAGAGGCATATAAATCAACAGACTTTGCAACAAATAAAGAAATGTTGGAAGCTTTATTATGGGAGAGACGCATAGAATTTTTTGGCGAAGGAAGAAGGTGGGAGGATATTCACCGTTTAATAAATGATCCTGATTTTGATTCAAAAGGTATCCCCGCTAAAGTAGACCCAAAGAAATTGACAAATTTGAATGTGTATCAAATTGGAAAAGAGACTGAAGGACTTTTCTACAAAGCCGCTATACCTTATACGGACAGAAGGTTTTTGTGGCCTATTTCCCAAAATGATATTATTCGCAATCCGACTTTAGCTAAACAGCAGAATAGAGATTGGTAATAATTAAAATCTACCATGGCGATGTTCTGAAAAGAACTTTTCCAGTATAAAAGTAGGGAGAGTACATGTGTTCTCTCCCTACTTTAATTTTGTTTTGGTTTTTTTTAAAATCAGGCTTTCAGCCCTCCCAATGGGTGCTACCTTTTTCCCCAACGCTCCGTTTCGCTTCGCATTGGGCTGAATTAATGCGCCCTTTCAGGGCTGTTTTTCAATTGTTAATTGTCAGTTGTCAATTGTTATGCCGGGTACATGGTTCGGCGGGTACCACACATGACAATTGACAATTAACATTAATATCTCATTCCGAACATAGTGAGGAATCTCACCCCGGAAAAGGAAAAATTCATCGCTGGCGCTCTGAATGACAAATGTCCGAACGCGTAAATCAATTACGAATGACAAATTACGAATTACGATGTTCAGAACGCAAATGACGCAAATGAACGCGAATTTAATTGTCAATGGTTCGGCGGGTACCGGGCATTCCCCTTTTGAAGGGATGACATCCCCCTTCGCTTCGCTCTTCCCCCTTTGAAGGGGGGGGATGTCGAGCGGCAAACAACTCAACAACTCAACACTTCAACAAATAAACAACTCAACGCCCGCAGGGCATAACGAACCATTAAATTAGTGCAACTTGTGGTTAAATCTGATGGCTGACCACTGACTACTGATTGATAACCGATTGATAATATGTTCCAAAAGTAGTTCCGAGGTCATCGGTGAGTAGTTCCGAGCTTGTCGGCAGGTATTTCGGAAATACTTAACGGGTATTTCGGAACTTGTCGGCGGGT
>NZ_RQYN01000140.1 GCF_003860135.1 Tannerella forsythia | reverse complement strand
ACGGTACATATATATAATGTACATGGCGCGATGGTGAAAACGCTCTTCCTCTCCGCCGGCGACCACGTAGAGCCGTTGCCGTCGGGTGTATATCTGGTGCGCGTAGGAGAAAGGGTAACGAAAATCGTGGTGAAGTGAAAAGTGAAGCCCTTCGGGCGTTGAGTTGTTGAAATGTTGAGTTGTTGAGTTGTTTGCCGTGTAGGGGCGAACACGTGTGTTCGCCCTGACTATCGCCGACCGCCTCGAACGCAAAGGAAGTGAAAAACGAAAAGTGAATGGTTATTTACCGCGTACATGATTCGGCGGGTACCCGGCATAACAATTGACAATTAACAACTAATTTAGTGCAACTTGTCATAAACTTGTGCAACTTGTGGTATCTGAACGCTGAAGGCTGATTACTGAATAACAATTGACAATTAATTTACTAACATTTAAATAACAAATAATCATGAAACGAATAAAACAACTTTCGATTTGGATCATCGCCCTGTTTGCGATGACAGTGACAAACCCGGCATGGGCGGCCCCCAAGCCGGGATGCGGTGGAGAAATAACGTTAACAAGCAGGACCATGACGTCCCTCTCCATATCATGGTGTAAAGCTTCTGACAATAACTATCCCGAAGATCGGCTTAAATACCGGGTGGTTTGGAAAAAGAAAGGCTCAAGCTTAGAGCTGAATAGTGGTTCAAACGGGCTTGTCAATGTCTCTTCTTATACTATTTACGGGCTCGAAGCCGGTACGGAATATGAAGTGTATATCAGAGTTTGGAATCCAAATACGGATATGATTCATTATAAGACGAAAAAGTTTAAGACTGATCCCGATAAAGTCAATCCTACGCCGGGCAGTTGGGGCGATATTTACCCTGGCGAAACCACCATTGGGGTAAACTGGACGCGCGGAAGCGATAACGTCACGCCGCAAAACAAGCTGCGGTATCGACTGGAATGGAGGAAAAA
>NZ_RQYN01000139.1 GCF_003860135.1 Tannerella forsythia | reverse complement strand
CCATGAATGCAATTATACAACTTTTTTCCGGATCCTGATTTATGGGTTACCCACACGATTCAACACAGACCCAAAATATTTTTGGTGCCGGAGAAAGTGCAAGACTTGAAGCTGGACAGGTGGTTTTTCCTGGAGGAGGAACATGGACTAATGCTGAAATCCAGATTTTCGGACACGGAAACCCCGGAAATATTACTGGTGCCGGGAATATCGTTATTCATTCATACAATGCCGGAGGTAGGTATGATGATTATACAAATGTATGGACAGGTTCCTGGAGTGGTAATGGTAATGGGCGGTGTCCAGTGGATCCATGGCCTGCTTGGGATGGTGGGGGCATTAATTGGAATGGACCAAATCCTGTCCCTAACTATAATTCAAATCCATGTAATGCTGCTCATATTCATGGTCCTGTATCTGGTGGCACAAGTGATCCGTATACATCAAATCAATTAGGAGGAGCGGATGATGGTGTCTCATTAGTTCAGACTGCTGGTACTGTGGTTAAAAATGATGGTACATGGGCTAGCAGAGGAACACCAAAAACATCGGGAGGAGGATTGAATGATTATAAAAGACCTACAACGATAGCTATAAGTGGAAAGACAACAATAAACCAAATTGCGGTATTGTTAAATATATATAGCTATTTCATTGTTTAGTTTTAGAAAAAGTAATTTTAGGGATTTTTCTATCATA
>NZ_RQYN01000138.1 GCF_003860135.1 Tannerella forsythia | reverse complement strand
TTTTTCCTCCATTCCAGTCGATACCGCAGCTTGTTTTGCGGCGTGACGTTATCGCTTCCGCGCGTCCAGTTTACCGCAATGGTGGTGGTGGTAGAAGTAATGGTGCCGTAGCTGCCCTTCGTGGGATATTGGGTATCGACGGGTTTGGTTTTGATCGTTCTTTCGCCATACGATATGTAGTTAACGTTTTCATCCGTTACCCACACCTCCACCACATACTCGGTATTGAGTTCGAGACCGGTAAGGGTATAGGTGGTGATATTGGTCTTCAGACCAGTATAATTCCACGATGTTGCTGACTTTTTTTTCTTCCAGGCCACCCGATACTTCAGATTGCCTACCCACGTAACGTTATCAGCAGCTTCTGTCCAGTTTACCGTAATGGTGGTCTGGGTAGAGGTAATGGGGCCGTAGGTGCCCGGCCTGGGGGGCAGGGAATCGACCGCCCATGCCGGGTTTGTCACTGTTATCGCAAAAAGAGCGATGATCCAAATCGAAAGTTGTTTTATTCGTTTCATGTTCATTGATTGTTAATTGTTATTCAGTAATCAGCCTTCAGCGTTCAGATACCACAAGTTGCACAAGTTTATGACAAGTTGCACAAGTTTTAATTTGCGTTCATTTGCGCCATTTGTGTTTATTTGCGTTCTGAACATCGTAATTCGTAATTTGTCATTCGTAATTCTTATTAGCGTTCAGCGTTCAGCATTTAACCACAAGTTTTACACGTTTTTTTATATGTTGCACTACCCGCCGAATCATGTACGCGGTAAATAACCATTCACAATTATTCTCCGCCCGAAGGGCGTCATTTTTCACTTTTCGTTTTTCACTTTTCACTTCCTTTGCGTTCGGATAGCCGGCGGTGTCCGGTCGCCGATGATCAGGGCGGACACAAGGCCCGCCCCTACATTGACTACTTTTCACTCTTCACTTTTCACTTTTCGTTTTTCACTTTATCAGGATTTTCGTTACCCTTTCTCCCACGCGCACCAGATATACACCCGACGGCAGCGGCTCTACATGGTCGCCGGCGGGGAGGAAGAGCGTTTTCACCATCGCGCCATGTACATTATATATATGTACCGTCGCGGCGTTGGGGAGCGTCAGGTACAGCGCGCTGCCGGCGGCGTAGACGCGCAGGCCGTCGACCGTTTCGTTGCCGACCGTCATGATCACGTTGAAATCGCAGGCGTCGTACCGGCCGCTGCCGTCGTTGGCCCGAGCCGTGACGCGCGCTTTGCCTTTCTTATGGATGGTCACCAGACCGTTGGCATCGACCGAGGCGACCTGCGGATTGTCGCTCGACCATGTCAGCGATTTATCCGTGGCATTCGACGGGGCGACGGTGGCCGTGAGCTGCACCTCTTCGTAATCGCCGTTGACCGTAAACGTG
>NZ_RQYN01000137.1 GCF_003860135.1 Tannerella forsythia | reverse complement strand
TTAAATTTTATTCAAAAGCCTCCTAATGGATGCCGGTTTTACCATTTCCTCGGCCGAATCGAAGGTTATTTCATAGTTTCGGCAGAGTCTTCTATAATTGTCAAACCATGAAAATGTCCTTTCTACAATCCATCTTTTCCCAATTGGCTTAAAGCCATTTACCTTATCTCCGCTTGTCACCACTTTAAGGATATATCCAAAAGCAGTTTTTACCTTGTCTGCTATTTCCCCTCGATACCCCGCATCAGCTAAGATGATTTTGATATTACAACAAAGCTCCCTAAGGCATCTTGCTAATAAATAAGCCGCTTTACTATCATGCACACACGCAATTGTTACCATTACGGCCGGCAGGAAACCATTCTTATCCACGACTACATGACGTTTAATCCCTTTTATTTTCTTATTCCCATCGATACCCTTGAGAGAGCGATTATCTCCCCAACGTATACTTTGACTATCCATAATACCCGGACTTGATTCTGCTTTTTGGCCCATTTTGGCACGTACTTTCTCTCGCAAACGGCTTAATAAGAGATCAAACTCACCCCAAGAGCACCATTTGCGATCATAATCGTAAACCAGTTCCCAAGGAGCAAAATGCCAAGGAAGCATACGCCATTGACAGCCTGTTTTCACCAAATAGAAGATCGCATTCCATATTTCACGCAAATCATATTTTCGTTTCCTTTCTTGCACATTCAAGATTTTCCTGATAACTTGCCACTGTGTTTCTTCTAAATCCGTACAATACATAATTATTTGAAGCTTGGTAACTAAAAATAATCATTTTGCAGGAAAGAAGAAACACCTTTCGTCGTTCAAACTATAAATTTAAACAG
>NZ_RQYN01000136.1 GCF_003860135.1 Tannerella forsythia | reverse complement strand
TTGATTGTCGAGGGTGACGTCGATGGAGGCGGGCGCATCGCTGCCTTGGTATTGCAGGACACCGTAGTAGTTGACATATGCAAATACTAAATAACCTTGTTCATTACCACCAGAAGTTTGTGTGTAATAAACAAAGGAAACTCTTCCTGCATTCGCAACGGCCACCTTTTCATTATTGCCGATCAAATTTCCTCCGCTAAGGTTAGAAATTCTTTTAAGATCAGCAATGTTGTTAAGATTTATCACAAATTGTGCGCCATTTTTAACACGTATATTTGTAATTGTGATATCTGAACTAGGAAATGTATTTACATCCATTTCATCAATTCCTACTTCTCTTGGAGAAGATACATATATGGTTTTCCCATAACTATCAGCCATAACAGACGGAACTGCTATGAACTGGCTCATCAAAATACTCCCTAAGAGTAAAATGACAAGTCTGATCATTTTTGTTCTCATGTTCTTTCCTTTTTATAGTTGTTTGAATCTATTTTCATGTTCTTTTTTATCGTATTTCATACGCTTTTCGCGTTCGGAACATCGTAATTCGTAATTTGTCATTCGTAATTCTTATTAGCGTTCAGCATTCAGCATTTAACCACAAGTTGCACAAGTTTATGACAAGTTGCACAAGTTTTCATTTGCGTTGATTTGCGCCATTTGTGTTTATTTGCGTTCTGAACATCGTTTTTTGTCATTCAGAGCGAAGCGATGAATCTTTCCTTTCCTCTTTCGGTGCGAGATTCCTCCCTGCGTTCGGAATGACAAATGAATTGTCAATGGTTATTCGTTACTACTCTGACTACTTTGCTCCATTTTTCATTTTTCACTATTCACTTTTCACTATTCACTATTCACTTACTTT
>NZ_RQYN01000135.1 GCF_003860135.1 Tannerella forsythia | reverse complement strand
CCTTTTGAGAAATTTACTGTAAAAGAAAGGTCTTGAACAATTAAGTCATTATTTATAACGATAAATCCGATATGTACTTGATTATGCTTTTTCATCGCGTAATCATATATATATACATCACCCTCAATTATCGACGTTTGAGGCAATTGAGCCTCTAGTTTATTCGAAAAAGTTAGCATAGCTAACAAAATAAAAATTAGTGTGTTCATTATTTCTATACGAATTTGTTAAATAATACTAGTATAAATCAGTTTTTATTCCTCTACCCCACAAATATATTTGAGCATGAAGCAAATATGGGTACACCCAATATAAATTTACCACTTAATATTTTCTCTTCAGCCTCTTAACAACCTCTTCTATCGTAAGTAATTTTTTACTCCAATACACAATCGCTGCATCATACCCTCCACTCTTGGCTTTTTGTTGGGCATTAAAAATGTATAATATACCAATACTTGGGGAATAATTACACTCCAATCTATCTCTTTCGATTATAAAATACCGTACCTTATTGCTTTCTGTTTTGCCAAGACTACCTGTAAAAAAAGCCACTTTTTTACCTGATAAATTAAACTCCTTGTCTGGCACCTGATAAAGAGCATTGAAATATTCTCCCTCTAATTCTGTAAGCAATGGATTGTCATCTATCCCCATTTTATTAATATTATTTAATACACTGTCGGGGATATTTTTAAAACCCCTCTGCTGCATATGGTAAACTTGTGCTAACATATTAGGCCTTATTATCAACAACAAAAAGCATAGAGATACGATATATTTTTTCATTGAGTACATAACTAATGATTAAAAAAATGATTAAGTGACTAAAGTCTAATTCCATTATCCCATAAGTACATTTGAGCATGAAGTAAATACGGGTGTATACCTATATTAAAAATATTTGGGGTCTGTGTTGAATCGTGTGGGTAACCCATAAATCAGGATCCGGAAAAAAGTTGTATAATTGCATTCATGGAAA
>NZ_RQYN01000134.1 GCF_003860135.1 Tannerella forsythia | reverse complement strand
TGTTAACGCGGTCGACAGTTTTACAAACGCATTGTGAAGAATATATAACGCGGATGGCTGTTTTGTTAACGACGATGGCAGTTTTACCAATGCGGTTGATTGTTTCGCGAACATCGTTGGTTCTTTTCTTTTTGCGGATGGGTATTTTATCAATACAATTTCTTATTTTGCGCAAGCGGATGATTCTTTTTTCGTCCGACTTGCTTATTTTGCCGCTGACGTTTGTAAAAATACCCGGGAGAATGTTTGCTATGAAAGAATACTTGATTGTTTCTCCCGGGCTGCAACGGTTTATTTATACATTGTTGCGAAATATGAACGAGCTGATCCGCTTATATTCGGAGCTGTTCGTTCCGAAAACGGATTGCACGTATTTTTTTACGTTAAGAGCGATATCGACCATGCCGGTATGCTCCGAATACAGAACGGCATCTCTGGCAGCGAGCGCGTTGACTTGCGCTGTGGTAGCCTTGATGACAATCTGATTCGCATCCTGAAGTCTCAGCGCATAGTTTCTCAGCGCGTCGATTTTAAGATCGCCTTCATTGGGCTGATAGAGCGGCTGAATTTCGAGAATGGCGATGATTTGCAGCAAATGCTCGACCTGATTGTCGAAACTCTGTTGCGAAACGGAGATGGTGCGTTTCGGTGTTTCTTCCGCGTTTTCTTCGGCGGGCTTCATCTTTACGGATGAGGCTCTGCGTCCTTGAATTTTTCGATTAAGGGAGCGTACGCTGTCGACGGTTTTGTCCGATACGCCGGACGCTTTCAGTGCACTGAGTATCCGGGTGGCTAAAGGTTTCAGCAGGCTGAAAATGTTTTGGCGATCGGCAACAGCTTGCGTAAGCATGGCTTTCGCATGTTTCACGTCGGCAAGTGCGGCGCGGGCTTCGTCACGTTTTTTGTTCAGCTCGGCGAGCTTGAGTTCATTCCTCTATTTTTTGCCTTACAATAACGATTCTTCTTGGTTTTTGCCAAGATTGAGCCTGATAGGTTTTGTCGCAAAT
>NZ_RQYN01000133.1 GCF_003860135.1 Tannerella forsythia | reverse complement strand
GATAGGAACTTTTTGGTTTAGATTTATGGGGAAATCCCATAGTCCGATGAACCATTTTCGTCGTTTTTTAGTAAGTGCTATTTTTAGTTTGAGCGTATCGCCTGTTCTTTCAAAATATGCTCCTATAGCAAAGGTTCTGTAACGCAGTGTAGATAGTGTTTTTTGCGTTTTTTCTTGAAGAACAAATAGTCGGAACAGAGACATTAAATTGTAGGCTGTCATCGAAAAAATCAAGGCAGCTTCCGTGGCATAAAAGTCTTTCAGATTAAAACTTTCAGTTCCAAAATCTTGCTTCAACTCCTTGATTCTGTTCTCTGCATCTCCACGCATTCGGTAGGTACGCCAAACATCTACCATTGAGCAGGCTTGATTGGTAAAATAGGCAGAGTAGCGGTAGTTACGATGGATTTCATCCTCAGGGAAAAGGCTCAACTGTTTTCCGCCCGCTTGGGGTCTTTCCTCTATTTTTTGCCTTACAATAACAATTCTTCTCGGTTTTTGCCACGATTGTGCCTGATAGGTTTTATCGCAAATTTCAATGCCGTTATCTACTTTTAACCAAAAATCTTGTTTGTCTATCAGGTGTTGAATGGGGTGGGTAAATCGGGCGGCAACAATGTATTGCAAAGGCTTTTGCTCCAAATAGTCAAATATATCTCCCTCTAACAAAAACCGCTGTCAAGCCGTACCAAACCGACTTTTTTGCCATCAAACATTGCCAAAGTTTCTTCCAAAAAACCAATGAAGTTATGGGAAGCATTCGTATTTCCGCTACGAAGCCAAAAATTGGCAACCATTTTTGTGTCATTGACAAATGCAATGAGTGGATGATGGCTTTTTCTGCCTCTTTTCTTAGGATTGTAACCCTTTTTGGCTCCTTCCTGCTGACCATAACGAGTAATGACCGAAGAATCAACATCTGATGTAAAATAGTTGATATTCAAACTCTTGAAAAACCAACCAAAGAAATGACGAGCAACTTCCAAATTGGTCTTGGCGTTGAATTTGGAAAAATATCGCTTGTAAGCGTCTTGTGCGGGGGTATGT
>NZ_RQYN01000132.1 GCF_003860135.1 Tannerella forsythia | reverse complement strand
AACTTCTATATAGAGTGCATACCCCTGACAAGGGCCTGTAGGTCCCAAAACTTTTCCCTTGGCTTGATTCGGAGGCAGTGTTTCTTTTTCACATCCCACTCCTGCTATCAGCAAAAACAGGGTACCTATCCATAAAATGATATTCTTTTTCATTGTTTTATCAGTTAAATATTTATACATACTTTCCGCGTTTCGGATATTTCTTTTACGCTGCGCATTAGCTTGTCTGGTGAAATATCAGTCATTTTTTTATAGCGTTCCTTTTTTTATTCAGAATATAACAAATATTCTCTGATTATTAATTGTTTGTAATGTACTTGATAATCCTAATGTAATAAATATATATTTTTATGGCTGTTGAATTTTAAGAGATTTTAAAGAAATATCAAACGTAGAATACATTGCATCGGTTGTAAACTTTGTGTTTACAAAATCTCCAGAGAAAGATATGTATAAACCAGTTTTGGGAATATTCCATTTTTCTATATCTGCTATAGGAAAATTGCAAAAATTGCCATATTCATGCCCCTGATTATTCATACTTATTCTTTTATAAGTCAAATAATTCTTCGAAATAGAATTTGGATTATAAATTATATACTCTATCTCTTTATTTTGAGAATATCGCTTAATTATCTCACTTTCTTTTGTGTATGTTGAATTAAAAAGCAGAATATCTTCCTTTTTTATTTCTCCTTGAATAGGATAATCAACAGAGCTATTACACTTTTGATAAACTACATTTATATCAATATAGTTTATTAATCTTTCTTTCTCGCATCCCACTCCAGCTATCAGCAAAAACAGGGTACCTATCCATAAAATGATCTTCTTTTTCATGATGGATTTATTTTTTTATGGTTTGTGTGCAATGATTTTTGTTATCATATAGGTATTGGCTGGAGGTGGAATTTGATTCATTAGACATATCACCGGTTCATCCGGTTGAAAAAGCTTTCGGTTTTTCTCTTCTTCCGTCATCTCCCGATATTCGAAGTGCAACCACGTGCCCTCTTCCATAAGCTCAACAGGCAAACCTATCCGATTAAAAAGAGGCACTGAAATTGCA
>NZ_RQYN01000131.1 GCF_003860135.1 Tannerella forsythia | reverse complement strand
TCAGGTCGTTCTCAAAAAGAAATTGCTCAAATAATTGGTATTAGACCGGCCACTATTTGTCAATGGTGTAAAGATTACGACCATGAGGGTCAAAAGGGTTTGATAGCCAAGAAACGTGGCGTTAAATCAGAGGATAAGAAACTCCTCAGCGACAGCCAAGAGCTACTTATCCAAAAGATGATAACAGACACCATGCCGGATCAATTGAAACTAAACTTTGCCTTGTGGACACGCAAAGCTGTAAAAGAATTGGTTGATCGGGAGTTACAAATAACTATTGCCGAGACCACTATGGGGGATTATTTGAGGAAATGGGGTTTTACGCCTCAAAAGCCCAAGAAACAAGCATACAAACAATGTCCAAAGGCCGTTCAAAAGTGGTTGAATGAGGATTATCCGTCAATCAAAGAAAGAGCTAAAAAAGAAAACGCGGAAATTTATTGGGGTGATGAAACAGGTGTAAAAAACCAATGCAATCATGGCAGAAGTTATGCACCGAAAGGAAAAACGCCTATAAAGAAAAGTATGTCTAAACGCTTCTCGGTCAATATGTTTTCAGCCGTCACCAATCAAGGTAAGGTTCAGTTTATGATTTACTCGGAAGCAATGAACGCAGAGCGATTAATAGAATTTCTAAAACAATTAATCAAATCATCAAGAAGAAAAATTTATCTCATATTGGATAATCTTAAAGTTCATCACAGCAAAGTAGTAAAAGAATGGGTGGGAAAGAATCAGGACAAAATTGCATTGTTTTTTCTGCCTTCCTATTCTCCTGAAATCAACCCGGATGAATACCTGAATTGTGATTTGAAACAAGGGCTGTCAGCCAAGAAATCCCCTAAAAATAAAGACATATTACAAAACAATGTAAAACAGCATATGGATTTGCTTACAAACAATCCCGAGAGAGTGAAAAAGTACTTTAAACATAAGTCAATTGAATATGCGGCATAGGACGACAACAACAAATTACGCTATTTATACGTCGGGTTAATAAAAAGTTCACGGATATCATCCCTCTGGAAAAGGACTTGTCCGATAGATCTCGAGATAGAATGAAGACTTGGAG
>NZ_RQYN01000014.1 GCF_003860135.1 Tannerella forsythia | reverse complement strand
AACTTTATGGATATGGTATACTACATAAACGGAGGAAGGAATTTCCATTACCCACTCAAATCAACATAGAGCCATAAAAAAACACCGTTCCACCATTCCGGCGCGACGCGTATAATATTTCATATCTCTCATCGTTTACTAACGTAGTGATACAAGACGATAAGTTATGAATAATTTATATGAGTCGCGCCGGAATTTGAAATATGCCTTTATTATCGGAGCCGTACTGATTGCCATCGCGTCGGTCGTGGTCTCCGATATGCTAATCCGAAAACTGGCACACGAAGAGCGCGTACGGATGGAAATATGGACGGAAGCGTATCGTGTCCTGACCACCGAGAACACAGATCAAAACCTGATGGTTGTCCTGCGCATCATCGAAGGCAATACTTCCATCCCCGTTATCCTTTGCGACGATGCCGGAAATATTCTCAGTCACCGTAACATCGATGTGCGCGGCAGCGACGAAGACGCTTTTCTTAAACGAAAAGTCACCGAATTTAAATCGAAGAATCCCCCCATCTCCGTCGAGATCGGTCCCAACTCATACCAATACCTCTATTACGACGACTCTATCCTCCTCAAACGGTTACTAATGTATCCTTATGTACAACTGTCGGTCGTCTTCGTTTTTATCCTGCTCGCCTTTCTGGCATTAGCCAGTACTAAAAGAGCCGAGCAGAACAAAGTATGGGTCGGTCTTTCGAAAGAAACAGCCCATCAGCTCGGAACCCCCATCTCATCCTTGATCGCATGGATCGAATACCTCAAAACAAAAGAAGTGGACGGCACCTACCTGCACGAGATGGAGAAAGATGTGAAACGACTTGAAGTCATCGCCGACCGCTTTTCCAAAATCGGATCCGATCCCGCATTGAAACCGCTTAACGTAAACGAAGCCATCCGCTCGGCTTGCGACTACATGAGCACGCGTATCTCGTCGAAAATACGCATTGAAACCGAGTTCTCCGACCAGGCCCTGTTCGTGATGATGAATGAATCGCTCTTCTCGTGGGTGATTGAAAACCTGACGAAGAACGCCGTTGATGCCATGGAGGGACAGGGAGTGATCACCTTCCGTACAGGCAGCCGAAAACAACGTGTCTGGATCGAGGTGACCGACACAGGCAAAGGTATTCCAAAGTCACGCTTTCAAACTATCTTTAACCCCGGCTATACGACCAAAAAACGCGGCTGGGGATTAGGCTTATCACTCGTCCGCCGCATTGTGGAGACGACACCGGGCAGCGAAATTTATGTAAAATCTTCCGAGATCGGCAAAGGCACCACCTTCCGTATCGAGATGCGCCTACGCCCCCACCACCCAATAAGAGAAGATTCTCCGTCGCTCACTTTGCGTGGCAAACCCGCATAAAAAGCGGCATGAATGGTTTGCAGATATGCCCGATATGTTATACATTTGCGGTGAATCATCCGTAATATTCGAGGGCAGAAACAAAAAACATGAAAAACGATGCATACATCGAAAATCTTTTCAGGAAAATAGGCGTTCATGACAGTCGCGAGGCTTTCAAGGAATTGTTTTTTGAGTTTTACCCCGCTTTGTGCGTCTTTGCCCAACGTTATGTAAATGATTGGGAAACCTCGGAAGACATCGTGCAAGAAACCTTTCTAAAAGTCTGGAAAAATCGAAAGACCATCGATATCCGGCTCTCTTTTCGCAACTTCCTGCTTACCAGCGTCCGCAACAGTTGTACGGATTATCTGCGCAAAGAATCGGTTACAGCCCGATATACCGGTCAAGTTGAGCCTTCCCATGCATCCATGTCGCCCGAAGATTTCTACACGTTGAGCGAACTCGAAGTCCTCCTTCACCAAGCGTTGGAAAAATTATCGAGCGATGTGCGTGAAGTATTTGAAATGAACCGCTTCAACGGACTGACGTATCACGAAATTGCCACACAACTCGATGTCTCCCCCAAAACCGTCGAAGCCCGCATGAGCAAAGCCCTGAAAACCCTACGGCATGAACTGAAAGACTACTACCCATTGCTGCTTTTGCTGTGTGCGCATATCGATGCAATGGGGAATCTCCCACCCGGATAAATGAGTTTTTTAACTCGGTGAATAAAGAACGGTCTCATGTAATGATCGTCTGTCGATTTTGAACAATCCTGACATCTTGTTTGTTTAAACAATGACAAAAAATATTTATCATACAAAATAAAATAAAGACAATGGGAAAATTTGTAATTTCAACCCGTAAGAACGGTGAATTTCAGTTCAATCTGAAAGCTACAAACGGGCAGGTGATTTTATCGAGTGAAGGTTATACAACCAAAGCTGCATGCATGAACGGGGTAGAATCGGTAAAGAAAAATGCACCGACTGAGAGTCGTTATGAGAAGGGCATCGCAAAAAATGGTAAATTTTATTTTAACCTGAAGGCTACAAACGGACAAGTAATTGGCAGTAGTCAAATGTACGAAAGTGAAGTCTCTTGCGATAACGGTATCAAATCGGTACAAAAGAACGCTCCCGATGCAACTATCGATGATCAAACGTTAGCATAATGCAATGAACGACGACTTGATCTGACAACCGTTGAAGTTTTATACGCATTAGCATTGACTTTTTAGGGGAATCTATGACCGAAAAAGCCAATGACACGGAAAGGGGGATGTTCAAAACGTAATGTTTGGGCATACCCTCTTTAGGTGTGTAAGAAAGGGTAAAATTAGGGGCGCTAAGGATGAGAGCGAGGGAGCATACGAACGTATGTGACCGAGCTCACTTGCCGTAAGCAACGAAGCAATTCGCCTGTTATGAAACCCCGCTTTCGTAATTTTAAGGTATCACAATCCGGTAAAACATTTATGACGCAACCTCATTTGCAAATACAAAAATATCCCCCCTATCCTTCAATAACATTGCAACAAAGTCAAGTAAAAGAACAATCAAACAATTTAAACACAGACAATATGAACAGACATTACACTTATATCGCAGCAACTTTGGCATTTGTGATGACGATAGCTTGGGGATGTCGGAGCAACAAACAAAAAAATAATGCTTTGGAAGCTACGCAAGACACCCCAACCGTTACTTATTCGAACCTACTGGACAAGCAGACGCAGGAGGAAGTAAGCAAAGCCATGACCCATGCCGGCATAGCGTCCGAAAACGTCGCATCGTTTCTGCAAAATGTGAAGCAGTTCAACGACGCTATCGAAGGGCATGGACTTGTGTCAAGCGGTTTTGTGAAGTTAGACAGCATACTTCCTCACTACGACGAAGTAGCCATACAGACAAATTGGGATGAGAAACATCCGGAGTTTGCGGGTTACAATTGCCGAATCACTTCCTACGATCTGCTGAAAGACTTCATCGCTGTCGATCAGCCTGCCGACGAACATCCCACAACACTGATGTTCGATGAAGAGACGCTCGACAACTGCGGTCGCACCCTCTTCTCTTCCGTCGAGAGGCAAGCTTTCCGAAACCTTTTCGCCCCTGTGCCCACGCCTAACGAAAAAGAGATCGACAAGCATCTGAAAAACATACAAGATTATTGGCAGCGCAAAGGCATTCGCTTTATTCATAAAAACGACCGGGCTAAGGCATCGCTGATATCCGTAGTGATGCATTCGGCTATTACGCCGGAGGAGAGCTTCCTCTTTGTGGGACACGCCGGTGTACTGCTTCCTGTCAGCAATCAACTGCTTTTTGTCGAAAAACTGACATTTCAAGCTCCCTACCAGGTCATCCGCTTCAACAACCGCAGCGAGCTGAACGATTATTTGATGAAGATGTATGACGTCGAATGGGGACAACCCACCGCATCGCCCTTCCTAATGGAAAACGACAGTCTGCTGGAAGGCTATCGCCCGAATCCCGATAAGAGAGCAGAAGACTGAAAGCGAAGACAAGAGATTTCAGCTCGGTCAAGCTACTCTATATATTCTTCGTCTCTCTCTAAGCCGGTCTCAGCGAAAGGAAATCAGATAAGACAGTTTGGCTGAGAACACCTGCGTCGAGGCTTTGGAAAAAACGTCTTGACGGCGGGTGTTGTAAAAGTCACCTAACGAATAGTAATAGCGTGCTTCGAGTAAAAAGTAGCCGATTCCGGTACGGACTTCAAGTCCCGGCCCACCACATAATCCCCATGCGAATTTCTTTTCGGCCGCCATCGTATGCTGGGCGTTCGTTTTGTTCGGGGTTGCTCCCCGCAGGTTTTCTTCCGTACTTTCGCCCGTCAAGAGTCCGATTTGAGGGCCCATGTTGAAGAAGAAGCGCACCCGCTCACTGCCGAAATAAATATGTGTCAGAAACGGCAGTTCGATATAGTTCATCCGGCGAATATACCGATAATCGGGATACGTTTCGGGGTTCGGATATCCTTCGGGAACTTCGAAGCGTTCGTTCCATCCCTGCTGTTTGAAATTGGCTTCGAGTTGCAGACCAAGATTTTTCTCCGTGATCCATCGTACCGTCAGCCCTCCGTTGTATCCCAGTAGCATTTTTTGCTGTACCTTGGGCGCAAAAAACACCGACGAAGCATTGATGCCACCTGAAACACCGACTGCCCACTCCCTCCTAAACGTTTCCTGTGCTTGAATAGGAGAACAAAAGACGAATGTCAGACCGAAAAAAAGAAAGACCAGCCCTTTCATCATTCGGTTCGTATGATGGATAAGTCTTTATTGTAATGCACAAAATAAAGATTCATATTCATAAATCCCCCCCAATTATTCGTGCGCGTATCGAAACGAAGTCCGGTTTGTAAGCTATTATATTGCATCTGCCGAAGATGGTCTTCAAAATTAGAGCCGAGTTTACTGATCGCACTCATAAAATACATGCCCGTGTCGAATCCAAGCATTGCATATCTGGGATACGTCTGACTCATATTTTTCTTATACCATTGTCTGTATTTAGCACTAAAGTCTCGTGTCTGATTCGAAAATCGATTCACATAAAACGGTGTGTAAATGTATGTGTTAAGAGCAAAGAAATCTTCGATGCATTCATTCGTGTACGTTTGCCATTCGGGATAGCCGAAGAGAGTCAGTTGATATCCCTGATTTTTTTCAGCGAGCATGCGCAACGGGCCTTTGATTTTTACAAGCGCTTCCATCGAACTGGACAATGGCATAACAAGATTCGGTTTCGTACTGCTCAGTATGCCAGCCATATCATTGCGGAATGTCCGTTCGTTATAGTTTATCTCACGGAACGGAATATTTCTCTGATTCATATCGGCCTTAAATGTACGGATGAACTCCGTTTTCGGATCTTTGTCGCCCGTATTGACCAATATCACGTTGTAATTCGCAAATAACGTACAAGCACGCATTGTGGCCAGCGAATAAAGATAGGAATGTGGGGTGTTGACCTGAAAAACGTAGGCATTCCCCGAGGTCACACGGTCGCTCTTCGACGATAAGGGGATCACGTATTTAATTTCATGCTTTCTGGCATGATTCGCAATCAGTTCGATTTGTTCGTTCGTAACCCCTCCAATCATCAGATGCACGTCCGCCAGACGGTCGTTCTTGAGCACCTCCTGCGTTTTCTGTACACCGTCGCCGATATCAAACACCGATAGGTCGATCGAGTAGCCCATCTTTTTCAAGCTGTCCACCGCCAGCAAAAAGCCTTCGTAATACTCGACGATACGCGCTGAATTCTTAGTGTCGCTCGTTTGAAACGGTAGCAGCAAAGCGATCTTCGCTACGTCTACCCGCTGCATTTCTTTCCGATATTTGATCAGAGCATTGATATCGAATTCATTCGTTTCATGCGCTTGCGTCGTGACGGTCTCTTCCGTTTCCACCGGGACTTTGATGATCATACCTGCTTGCAGTCCGCTTTTCAGCTCCGGGTTGAGTCTGATCAGCTCATGACTGGTCGTATTGAATTTCTTACAGAGGCGATACATCGTCTCCTTTTTCTTGACTTTATATTCGATTTCTTTTGTGACCTTTTGGATGGCTCTCGTCGGTAACGCCTCAATCTGAGTAGCCGGAATACGGATCGTCTTTCCCGCAGAGAAAGTCAGAGAAGTCAGTCCGGGATTCGCCTTGGTGATGGCTGCAGCCTGTACGTTATATTGTTTCGATATGCCGTACAAGGTTTCGCCGGAGCGGATGGTATGATACGTGTGTAAGTCTTCTGCTCCCGTATCGGGATGATCAGCGACGTGTTTCTGGGGGATTTTCAATATTTCACCCACTTTGATATAGTCGCGACTCGTCGGGTTGAGGCGATAGATATCTTCTTTATCTATATTATACATGGCCGAAATGGCATATACCGTCTGGCCGCGTTCGACCGTATGATGAAATATATTTTCGTCTTGTACGTTATTCGTATGAATTTGTGACCGATTTTCCTGTGCCGAAACAAACGCTATCGACAGGCTAAATAAAAAGGTGAGCAGGTGAATAGTAAATCTGTTCATCGTTCTTCAATTATTTTTTAGGCAAAGATAGCATATATTTTTTCATCCGAGCAACCGGCGAAAGAAAAAAGCTCGCGAAGGAAAGTTGGTGAAGCCTCCTTGTGGTTGCGGGATAAAATTGTACTTTTGTAAGCTGATTCGGAATGAGTATGCGAAAAAGAATGTTTAGGATAATCGTGAGCTGTATGCTCGCATTGATGCTTTCGGAAGCTAAACTGTGGGCACAGTATCAGGTAGACAGTGGTGCCAAAAAGCCGTTGAAAGTGGTGGAAAATACGGCCTATAAATTGCAGGTTTATTTGGTCTACGGTATGGAAGGAGTAACAATCAGTTATACCTCGGCATCTGCTTCGCACCGTTGGTACCGCTATAAAACAAAAGCAGCCCTCGAAGATGAATGGGAAGCTGTTCCTTCAACACAGAATGGCACCACTTCGACCGTAACCAATCTGACCGAAGGATATGGCTATTTCGTGAACGACGGCGGGATGAAACATTATATCTGGCTGATTGACTACAGTAAATATCCGTTTAACATCAGCCACCTGAAGGTAGGCGAATCGTCCGACCGCTGCTCCGGTCTCCGCCTCGACGGATCGGCAGAAATGCCTGCACTGAAATATTTTCTTCCGGATGGTAAAGAGATGGAGGTAAAACGCGAATTTGAAGTAAGCTACCTGACGCAAGCATGGAGTAAATCCGGCAAACGGTTTATCGAAGAGCTGGCCATCGATACGCTCAGGGGCAATCCGTTCGCGACCCAGATTCGTCCGCCTCTGCGCGATACAAAAATCGAGTTGACTGGCGATTTATTCGCACGTCACTTCGGGGTAGAGCAATCGGCTGCGATCGATTTATTCGAAACCGTAGCCATCGAAGTACATGCCGATACGCTTGTTTCGTCGGAAAGTAAAACGAATCTGTCACGAAAAAAGGGCGAGTTGCTGGCCCCGGCCCATGTGCATTTCAAAGCTTATGCCAATACTCCTGTCGCTTCGCTGTTCGTCTGGCAGATTGTAAAGAAAGAGCCGACGGGCGACAGACCGCTCGTCCGCTTCACGGAAGCAGAAATGGATTACACGTTCGATACAGCCGGCGAATACAAGGTAACACTCGAAGTAAGCGATCGATCAGGAAAATGTACGCACAACGAAACATCATACAACATCCACATTACGGAGACCATCGTTAAGGTGCCGAATGTTTTTACTCCGGGCGACTCGCCGGGGGTGAACGATATTTTTAAGGTAGTTCATAAATCGGTGGTACGTTTCCGGGCTTGGATATTCAATCGCTGGGGGAATGAGTTATATCACTGGACAGACCCGAACGAAGGATGGGATGGTAAGTATCGCGGAAAATATGTACCTGCGGGAGCTTATTATTACGTGATCGAATATACGGGAACCGACGGAAAAACGCATAAACTGAGTGGAGATATTAATGTCGTAAGATCTAATAGAATGAACAGTCAAACACCCTAACGAATGAGAAAAAATATAAAAACAATAAGTATAGCGCTTTTGCTGACCGGAGGAATCGGCTTGACGGCATGTCTGTCGGTAAGTTCGCAAGACTCGGAACAGGTGATGCAGGAACGACCGGCCGTTTCGTCAGTCACCATGACACCGACTGTCCCTACGCACGTTACGTTTTGCGGAGAGAAAGTCGATCTGACCCGATACAATATGTATGAAGGTATGGACAGGGAGTTGAGCAGTTTCACCTACTTTCATTCAACGACCATGCTGATGATCAAACGGGCGAACCGTTATTTCCCCGTGATCGAACCGATTCTGAAAGCCAATGGCATTCCGGACGATTTCAAGTACCTGGCCGTTATCGAGAGTCATCTCGATCCACGCATCGTGTCTCCGGCACGAGCTGCGGGCATGTGGCAATTTATGGAGGCAACCGCCAAACAATACCAATTGATCGTTACCCCGACAGTAGACGAACGGTACCATGTGGAACGTGCTACGGAAGCCGCCTGCCGTTACCTCAGGGACGCGTATGCCAAGTATGGCGACTGGATTTCGGTAGCCGCCTCGTACAATGCCGGAATGGGACGCATCTCGTCCGAATATGCCCGTCAAAACGAAGCATCGGCACTGAATTTGTGGTTAGTCGAAGAGACATCGCGCTATGTCTATCGAATCTTCGCCATCAAGCAGATTTTCGAGAATCCGTATAAATACGGCTTTGTGATGCACGCGAAAGATTTATACCGTCCGATTTCGTGCGAAAAAGTGATTGTATCGAACGATATTCCCGATCTGGTAGCATTTGCCAAATCGCATGACATCACGTATGCCGACCTGAAACGTTTTAATTCGTGGTTGAGAGATACGAAGCTGGTTGTTAACGGAAAAAGTTTCACCATCTCGATTCCGCGCAAGAAAGATATGTATTATAACGAACCGAATCAAACGGTGCACGACAAACGTTGGGTGGTACGGTGAATACCGGCTATGAAATGTTTCGGTAAACAATTATGGCGAAAAAGAAAGAAAACAGTCAAAGCGAGCAAGTCGAAAAGGGAAGTATCGGCGTCTGGGGTGCACGTGTTCACAACCTGAAAAATATTGATGTCGTACTGCCCCGTAACAGTTTATCCGTGATCACGGGTATGAGTGGAAGCGGTAAATCGTCGTTGGCGTTCGATACGATTTTTGCCGAAGGTCAACGGCGTTATATCGATACGTTTTCGGCTTATGCCCGGAACTTTTTAGGAGCCATCGAACGGCCCGATGTCGATAAGATAACCGGATTGAGCCCGGTCATCTCGATCGAACAGAAAACGACGAACCGGAACCCGCGTTCGACAGTGGGGACAACCACCGAGGTATACGACTTCTTGCGTCTGCTCTATGCGCGTGCCGGCGATGCCTATTCCTATCTGAGCGGAGAGAAGATGGTCAAATATACCGAAGAGCAGATTCTGGAACTGATCCTTGAGGAATATAAAGGCAAAAAAACGTATATGCTTGCTCCGCTGGTGCGTAACCGGAAAGGACACTACAAGGAGCTTTTCGAACAGATACGCAAGAAAGGCTATCTGAATGTCCGTGTCGACGGCGAGTTGCAGGAGATACGTCACGGGATGAAACTGGATCGTTATAAGATGCACAGTATCGAGGTGGTAGTCGACAAAATGATTGTCTCCGCAACCGACGGACAACGCCTGAAAGAAAGTCTCCGTACGGCGATGAAGCAAGGCGACGGATTGATCCTTCTGCTCGATGCCGACAGTGGCGAGACACGCTATTATAGCCGGCAATTGATGTGCCCCGTGACGGGACTATCTTACAGTGAACCGGCGCCGCATAACTTCTCGTTCAATTCTCCGCATGGCGCGTGTCCGCGCTGCAAAGGACTCGGAGAAGTGAATATTCTGGATATGGAAAAAATTGTCCCGGATCCTTCACTGAGTATTTATAACGGAGGTATCGTGGCATTAGGGAAATATAAAAAATCACTCATCTTCTGGCAAATCGAGGCGCTTTGCGAAAAGCATGGCGTCACGATCAAAACGCCCATTAAAGATATTCCCGAAGAGGCTATGGATGAGATTATGAACGGTACCGAAGAGCGGATTCATATTCGGAACGAATCATTGGGAAGCTCCAATTATTTTTATTCGTACGAAGGAGTTGCCAAATACATTCTGATGCAGCAGGACGATGATGCTCCGGCGTCGGCACAGAAATGGGCGGAGCAGTTTATCAGCATGACGGAATGTCCGGAATGTCACGGACAACGCCTGAATAAAGAAGCCTTACATTATCGCATCGATGGAAAGAATATTGCCGAGCTGGCTCAGATGGATATTGCCGAATTAGCGAGATGGATCAACGCGGTAGAGAAAAAGATGTCGCCATCGCAACAGAAAATCGCGGTGGAGATATTGAAAGAAATTCGCTCCCGACTTGAATTTATTCTGGAAGTCGGCCTCGATTACTTGTCTCTGAACCGACCTTCGGCCACGCTTTCGGGCGGAGAGAGCCAGCGCATCCGACTGGCTACGCAGATCGGTAGCCGATTAGTGAATGTACTGTACATCCTCGACGAACCGAGCATCGGATTACATCAGCGGGATAACAAGCGGCTCATCGATTCGCTCAAGGAATTGCGCGACATGGGCAACTCGGTGATTGTGGTAGAACACGATAAAGACATGATGCTGAATGCCGACTACGTGGTCGATATGGGGCCTAAGGCCGGTCGTCTGGGGGGCGAAATCGTCTTTGCCGGCACTCCGCAAGAGATGATCGCAACCGACACGCTGACGTCTTCATACTTGAACGGAAAAAGATCGATCGATGTACCGGCCGTTCGCCGCGAAGGGAACGGCCATTGGCTTGTATTGAAAGGAGCTACCGGAAATAACCTGAAGAAGGTCGATGTATCGTTTCCGCTGGGTACGCTAATTTGCGTCACCGGCGTTTCGGGAAGCGGCAAATCGACCCTTATCAATGCCACCCTTCAACCAATTTTGAGCAGACATTTCTACCGTTCGCTCCGCTCGCCTCTCGGCTATCAGTCGATCGAAGGATTGGAGCATATCGATAAGGTGGTGGATGTGGATCAGTCGCCGATAGGACGATCTCCCCGCAGCAATCCGGCCACGTATACCGGAGTGTTTTCGGATATCCGTAATTTGTTTGTCGAACTGCCGGAGGCGAAGATACGCGGGTATAAACCCGGACGTTTCTCGTTCAATGTCTCGGGAGGGCGTTGTGAAACGTGTAAAGGAAACGGATATAAAACGATTGAGATGAACTTCTTGCCCGATGTATTGGCACCTTGTGAAGATTGCCACGGCAAACGTTATAATCGTGAGACGCTGGAAGTACGCTATCGCGGCAAATCGATCGCAGACGTGCTGGATATGACCATCAACATGGCTGTCGAGTTTTTTGAGAACATACCTTCTATCCTAAATAAAATCAAGGTGCTGCAAGATGTGGGACTGGGCTATATCAAACTGGGACAACCTTCGACGACATTATCGGGGGGCGAAAGCCAACGGGTGAAACTTGCGGCCGAACTGTCGAAGCGCGATACGGGACGCACACTCTATATTCTGGACGAACCGACTACAGGATTGCATTTCGAAGATATCCGCGTGCTGCTGGGCGTGCTCAACAAACTCGTCGACAAAGGGAACACGATGATCGTGATCGAGCATAATCTCGACATCATCAAATGTGCCGACTACTTAATCGACATGGGGCCTGACGGTGGGAAACAAGGCGGACAGCTCCTGTTTGCCGGAACACCGGAAGCGTTGGTAAAAGCCCGGACAAAAAGCTTTACAGCCCCTTTTCTGAAAGAAGAATTATCAGACCATAAAAAGATGAAATAAAAAATGAAGAATCCGATACAGATGATCAAGCAATGCAACGAGAAGGACGAACCCTATTTTCTGTTGCGCGGTCAGGACATTTGTGCGCTTCCTGCCATCGAAACTTATTACGAAAACGTCAAAGACAAGGTGAAAGATCCGCGTTTTATCGAAGAGATCGAAGAAATCATGAAAGACTTCCGCGCCTATTTGGAAGAACAGCAAACGCACGTGCCGGACTGACCTGCCGAGAGGAAAAAAACGACGAAGCATAACCGCAACCGATGTCCGATCTTTACAAAACCATTCGTGCCGCAAGCGAAGGCTATTATACGGAGAAACGCAGTCGTTTTCTTTCGTTCGCCATCCCTGTGCGTACACCCGAAGAGGTGAAGGCGCAGGTGGAGGCCTGCCGAAAGAAATATTACGACGCGCGTCACGTCTGCTGGGCTTATATGCTCGGTGCCGACCGTACCACATTTCGAGCCAACGACGACGGAGAACCTTCGTCGACAGCCGGCAAACCGATACTCGGACAGATCAATGCGAACGAATTGACGGATATTCTCGTGATTGTGGTGCGTTATTTCGGGGGCATCAAATTGGGCACGAGCGGTCTGATCGTTGCTTATCGTTCGGCCGCGGCCGAAGCGATTGCGGCTGCCGAAGTCGAAGAGCGCACCGTAGATGCCGAATGTACCGTGGTTTTCGAATACCCTTTTTTGAATGACATCATGCGTGTGGTGAAAGAGATGCAACCGGCTATCGTTTCACAGACCTTCGAAGCGAATTGCGAGATGACACTCCGTATCCGCCAAAGTCAGGAAGAGACGTTAAAGAACCGTTTGTTCATGATCGAAGGAGCCTACCTAAAAGACAGCTAACCCGAAATACCCCATCGGGAAACCATCATCCACCACTCTCCCAATTTTCAACGTTTTCTTTCACCCCCTATCCTAAGAAAGGCCTCCTTCACCTTAAGGAAGTGTTCCTTCATCTTAAGGAAACAATCCTTCACCTTAAGGAAGTGCTCCTTCACCTTAAGGAAGCGTTCCTTGACCTTAAGGAAGCGTTCCTTGACCTTAAAGAAGTGTTCCTTCATCTTAAGGAAGCAATCCTTCAGGTAAAAAACGATCGCTACCCGATCCCTCGCCATATCGACAATGAATCAGAAAGAATAAACAATCCACACAGAATATGATAACGTATATTCCGAATAAATTGTATTTTTGTGTATATTTTGAGGAAATCTTCTTTGGTTTTCCGAAAATTAATCGGGTGAAGTTACAACATCCTCCGGCAACCGATTCCGGAGAAAAGTGCGGAATAAATAATACGGATCATGAAATATAAAAAACGAAGTCGAAAAAGTTTATTGCCGAAGAAATCCTTGTCGGGAATGACTCGGAAAGAGCAGATATACGAAATCATCTTCGAGGCAGATACCCGTGAAGGTAAACTCTTCGATGTCGTATTGCTTGTCTTTATTCTCGTCAGTATCCTGTTGATCATCGTCGACAGTTTACACTTGTTTACGGACACGTTTAACCAGATATTGCATGTGCTGGAGTGGATCATCACATTGTTTTTCACGGTAGAGTACGTGCTTCGAATTTATTGTTCGCCAAAGCCCAAGAAGTATATATTCAGTTTCTACGGCATTGTCGATCTAATATCGACGCTGCCGCTTTATATGACCTTCTTTTTTCATACGGCCGCTTATCTGGTCATTGCACGCTCGTTCCGTCTGATACGCGTGTTCCGCATCTTCCGGCTTTTCGGATTCATCTCCGAAGGGAATGTTCTGCTTCATTCACTCAAGGAGAGTCGTCGCAAAATCTTCGTTTTCTTCCTCTTTGTCCTGATTCTGACCATCTCGCTCGGTACGCTGATGTATATGATCGAAGGAGCGAATCACACGCCGGGGTTCGATAACATCTTGAATAGTATATATTGGACGATCGTGACGCTCACCACCGTCGGCTATGGTGACATTACCCCGATGACGGGTGCCGGACGTTTCCTCTCCGCATTGGTCATGCTGTTGGGCTACACGATTATCGCCGTACCGACGGGCATCGTATCGGCAACGATGATGCAAAAATCCGGCACCCGAAATAAAAAATGTCCGCATTGCGAAAAAAATAACGACCTCGACGCTTCGTACTGCAAGTATTGCGGGCAACCGGTCAATGTAAAAACAGAAGAGTCATCCTCTTGATATTCATATAAAGGATGGTTTGTACCGGTGCGCTTCCGCTTGTTGTCCGGCCGTTCACTTTTGACGGCGGAGTCTGTCGTATTTTGCGGAAATGCTTATCTTTGTCCGTTCAAAGAAAACAAACAGAAGAATATCAAAAAGTAAATATAGACATTTAGAAAAAAGATACGGATGGATACATACGGAAAACTGGAACAATTGAAGAAATTGCTGGACGAAGGTGCCATTACGCACGAGGAATATGAACGTGAAAAGGCGAAACTTCTCACTCCACCCGTTTCTTCGCCGGGACAGCCGGCATGGGATTTGGGAATAGACGAACGGACATTCGTCGGACTGATGCATGCCTCACAGTTTCTGTCGAGCTTTATCGCACCGCTGATCGTTTGGTTACTGTATAAAGACAAAAGTGCAAAAGTAGACGAGGCCGGCAAAGAAATTCTCAATTTCGAAATCAGCTATACATTATATATTATCGTGTTATGTATAACGATTGTGGGCCTTGTCATCGTTCCCGTAGTGGGCATTGCTATTTTTGTGATGATCATTATCGCCATCGTCAAGGCGCTGAATGGCGAATCATGGAAATATCCGCTGACCATCCGTTTCCTGAAATAAACCGCACACTTGGCACCTGTGGAGTAAAATGGAGAGGATGAAGAAATACTTGCTGGATATGACGGTGACATCGAACGAGCCGTTACACCATGACTATTGTTTGTTGAAATTGACGACCGAACAGACATTACCCGAAATGGTTCCCGGACAATTCGTAGAGGTGCGTGTCGACGACTCGCCATCGACTTTTCTGCGCCGTCCGATTTCGGTCAACTATGTCGATCGAATACAAAACGAGCTGTGGCTACTGATACGTCTGATCGGTGAAGGAACGCGACGCATGGCGCGGTATAGAGCAGGCGAAACGGTGAATGTGTTGTTGCCTTTGGGCAACGGCTTCTCGATACCGCAGAAACCGTCGTCGCCGGAACTACTGCTGGTCGGCGGAGGAGTTGGAACGGCACCGATGCTCTACTTGGGTGAGTCGTTGAAGAAGGCGGGGTTTACCCCCGTATTCCTCTTGGGTGCCCGTTCGGGAAGCGACATCCTGCAACGTGAAGATTTCGAGAAGCACGGATCGGTATACATTACGACCGAAGACGGATCGATGGGAGAAAAAGGATTGGTCACACAACATTCCATATTGAAAGAGAAAACATTCGGACAAATTTATACTTGTGGCCCCAAGCCGATGATGATGGCTGTGGCGAAATATGCGAAGACAGTCGGAACACCTTGCGAAGTATCGCTCGAAAATATGATGGCATGCGGTTTCGGCGTATGTCTCTGTTGCGTCGAGCGCACCACCGAAGGCAATGTGTGCGCCTGCACCGAAGGTCCGGTATTTAACATCAATCGATTGACATGGCAGATTTGACAACGACCATAGGAAGTTTGACATTGAAAAACCCGGTAATGACAGCATCGGGAACGTTCGGTTACGGGATCGAATACGCCGATTTGTTCGATATCGCCCGACTCGGCGGGATCGTTGTGAAAGGTACGACGATGGAACCGCGCGAAGGAAATCCCTATCCACGTATGGCTGAGACACCGTCGGGGATGCTCAATGCCGTTGGATTACAAAACAAAGGCGCCGACTATTTTGCGCGTGAGATTTATCCGCGACTCAGCGAGATTGATACGAATATGATTGTCAACGTCAGCGGCTCGTCCATCGAGACGTATGTCGAATGTGCCGAAAAAATGGCCGCGCTGGACCGGATTCCCGCCATCGAACTGAATATTTCCTGTCCCAATGTGAAGCAGGGAGGCATGTCGTTCGGGGTTTGCGCGTCGTCGGCCGCCGAAGTGGTGCGCGCAGTGCGTAAAGTTTACCCTAAGACACTGATTGTAAAACTCTCGCCCAATGTAACCGATATTACCGAGATCGCTCGTGCGGCGGAGGCCGAAGGAGCAGACGCGGTGTCGCTGATCAACACGTTGCTCGGCATGGCAATTGATGTCGAGCGTCGTCGTCCCTTGCTCTCGACCGTGACGGGAGGATTGTCCGGCCCTTGTGTCAAACCTGTGGCTCTTCGGATGGTATGGCAAACGGCTTCGGCAGTGCGGATTCCGGTGATCGGTATGGGAGGGATCGCTTCATGGCAGGACGCCATCGAATTTATGCTTGCCGGCGCAACAGCCATTCAGATCGGAACGTATAATTTCATCGATCCGACGGTTTCGGTGAGTGTCATCGAAGGGATCGAGGCTTATTGCGAGCGTTACGGGTTCGCCTCTGTTGCCGAGCTGGTCGGTGCATTGACCATAGATTAAGACTTTATTCAAATGAGAAAAAATATTCTTCTATTTTTTGCGGCCACGTCGTTGTACGCCGGCGCGCAACAGATTACCATTCCCGATACAACCTTCAAAACGTATCTGCTGGAAAACTTCGATACGAACAACGACGGTGAAATATCGGTCGAGGAGGCACGTACCGTGCGGAAAATCGAATGTACGGATAAACCGCTCACTTCGTTGCAGGGAATTGAATATTTTACGGCCTTGGAAGAACTCGACTGTTCGTATGCGAATTACTTCCAACGCGGCGGCCTTACTTCGCTTGATCTCAGCCGCAATCAGGCGCTAAAAAAACTGCATTGCGATAATAACCGGCTCGATTCGCTCGACGTCAGTCAGAACGTAGAATTGACCGAATTGCATTGTCGGAATAATCTGTTACGATCGCTCGATGTCGGTCGTCATAGAGTATTGGAGGAGCTGCTCTGCGACAATAACCGCTTGACGCATTTGCGACTTGAGGATTGTCGTGCCCTTGCACTACTCCACTGCGGTACGAACCGTTTAGAATCGCTGAATGTCAGTTCGTGCCCATCGCTACGATGGCTGAATTGTGCGGAAAACCGGTTGACTTCGCTCGACGTGGCACAGAATGCCAATCTGGAGCATTTGTTTTGCAATAATAACCTGCTGACAACTTTGGAACTGAAAACCAATATCCATTTGTCGCAACTCTATTGCGGCCACAACAAACTGGATTCGCTCGTTGTCTCTCACAATACGGCGCTGACCGATCTCGATTGCGGCAGCAACCGTTTAACGGCTCTCGATCTCTCGCGAAATACGGCATTGACCGATCTGGAATGCAGTATCAATCGTCTGACAACATTAGACGTCTCGCATAATCCGGCACTCAAAAATCTGTATTGCAACGCGATGCCATCACTAACTTCTGTCTACCTGATCAAAGGTTCGGAGTATCAAAACCTGAGTTATCTGGTTGCTTCGGTAACGACCTATCGCGTAGATACGGAGACGGCAACGGCGGAAATTGAAACATATATTGCCGCAACGGAAAAGACAAAGGAAGAAGAGACGACGAAAGCTCCCGAAACGGCTGTAAAAAGCGGAGAAGAAGCCTCTGCGGAGCGTCCGCTTACCGCCCGTGAGAGGTATTACGATGAAGCCCGCCGACAGGCCGAGTTGCGTAAACTGGAAGAAGAAAAGCGTATAGCGGAAGAGCAACGCCGCACCGCCATACGAACATACACCGGAAACATCACCGTACCCGATGCCGTATTGGCTGCTTTCCTGTTCGGACGGTACGATACGAATGGCGACGGCGAGTTGTCGGGGGCGGAAGCGCGTGCCGTCAAAACGATGGATTGCTCGCGACTGGGACTGACATCCGTCGAAGGACTTGAATATTTCTCATCGCTCGAAGAACTGAAATGTAGCGATAACCGTATCACGGCATTAGACATGAGTTATTTCCCGGCCTTGAAATCGCTGGACTGTTCCCGCAATAAACTTCACCGGTTAGATGTTCGTAGAAACCCGATGCTGACCGATCTGGAATGCTCCGAGAACAACCTTATCACACTCGACATAAGCCATAATCCGTCGTTGAAGAGCTTGCATTGCAACAGCATCCGTCTTATCAAGTTGGACATTGCTAAGAATCTTGCTCTCCGTGTGTTGAGCTGCCATAACAACCATCTGACGGCACTTGATATCACGAAGAATCAACAACTCGACACCCTGAACTGTGGAAAAAACAAATTGAAGATGCTCGTCGTATCGCAGAATAGCGGCTTAAACTATCTGGATTGCAGTGCGAACCAACTGACGGTGATTGATGTGGTACGCAATCAGGCACTAACCGGTTTGGTATGCAGTGAGAACCAGCTCACCTCGGTCGATGTAAGCCGTAATTCCGCACTTCGGATTCTCGATTGCGGACGTAATTCACTGGATCGTGTCGATGTTTCGCATAACGGCGCACTCATCGAATTGGCGTGCAACGGAAATGCGATCAGCGAGTTGAACCTTGCGAAGAATCCCGCATTAGAGTCGCTCAATTGTTCGCACAACCGATTAAGTGATTTGGATGTCAGCAAGAATCCGATGCTCAAGCGACTGAAATGCATGGGCAATGAGTTAAAAGTAATCGATGTGCGTCAAAACTTAAAGCTCAAATTTCTGGAATCTGCTCCGATGCCTGCGTTAGAAACGCTTTACTGTCCTCGCGAGGTGGTCTATTCAAAACTGGCTTACCCGATTAAAGCACAGGTAAATTATCGGTAAATTTGTCGGTATGGGCGGAAATGCCTATTTTTACCCTCCATAACGTATGTAAAAAACGGAGGGCATGAAAAAAGAGAGGCTAATAAAATATCTGCTGGGATGGTTTATCGCATCGCTGTATCTGTTTACAGCCTGCGACGAAAATCTTCCTTCGATTATCGACCGGCCGGATAACCCTCTCAAACCGGAAGAGGTATTAGGGGTAAAATGGAAGCTTTTAAAAGAATTCACGTTTGCCGAACTGAAAGCTGCGGAAAAAGGACTCGGACTTTCGGCGTTTAGTCTGATCGGTAATACGCCTGTTTTTGATGGAGACATTCAGTTGCGTGCATTCAAGGTTATATGCACCTCTGCGAATCCGAACGGATCCGACGAAAAAATCACCCTGTCCGGCGTGTTGTTGGTACCGCCGGCCATCGACTCGGCGACGCTCCATCGGCAAATACTTGCGCCTCCCTACACGTATGTACTCGACAAACAGGCCCCTACCCGACAATTGACGGACTACGACGCTTCCACTCTGGAGGCTTACCTGATTTTCTGGATGTGGCAGGCATCGAAAGGCTATATCGTTATGATTCCCGATTACCCAGGGTTTGGCGACTCGTACCAAAAATGTTTTATTCCATATATCGAGAAAAAATCGATGGTGCGTACCACGATCGATTTCATGCGAGCCTCACAGAAAGTGCTACAGGAGAATCATTATGCCAAAAAGAAAAATGTACTTGTCACCGGCTATTCGTTGGGCGGCTTCGTCGCGACACAAGTGGCACGCGAACTGGAAGTTAATCCGATAGACGGTCTAACGGTCGATCTACTGCTGGCCGGGGGTACGCCTTGTCTGCTGAAAAATATCGCCGACGAGGTAAGGACTTCGGAAACGATGCCGGAGCCATATCTGTTGCCTCTTGCTATTTACGGGTATAAAAAGAACAGTTATCCCGATTTGGATGTGAGACGCCTGCTGAAAGAGCCATACGCGTCGAGGCTGGCCGTTTACTTCGACGGAAAGAGTCATACATATAAGGAGTTCCCCGACAAGACGCACGACTTGTTTACAGACGCGTTTATACATAACACGCATCATGCGAATGCGCAAATTGATGCGATACTCGAAGCGAACAGCCTGCAACCTTGGGATAACCGGTGCGAGTTCGTACTGATTCACGGAAAAGACGACCGGACGGTTCATTTCGAAAACGCACAAGGATATGCGGCGAAACATCATGCTTCCAGAGGCAAAGTGAAGTTCATCGATGTGCCGGGTAACCATACCGGTGCGGGCGTCTCTTATTTTATTTATCTGATGTCGTATCTTCCCAAATACAAGTAAAATGATGGAATGGTTAAATGAAGTGATGAGCAGTACAAAGATCGATGTATGGACTACCATACTGCGATTGATCATTAGTTTTATGTTAGGCGCGATCGTGGGTACGGAGCGTCAGATGCGTCGTCGGGAAGCCGGTTTGCGCACGTTCACCCTCATCTGCCTCGGTTCTACCATGGCGATGCTGATCTCGATCTGGATTCCGCAGATTTATCCGAATTTTCTGAACGGCGATCCGGGGCGTATTGCCGCACAGGTATTGACCGGTATCGGTTTTCTGGGTGCCGGCGCGATTATCCAGAGTCGCGGCAGCGTGTACGGACTGACGACGGCAGCGTGTATTTGGGTGGTAGCCGTCATCGGACTGGCCGTGGGGGCCGGTATGTTCACGGCCGCTATTATCGTGACGTTGCTTACCGTAACGGTTCTGATATCGTTGGAGCGTTTCGAGAAACGGATTTTGCTCGACGGAGTGAATAAAATTCTGGTGATTACCTGTTCGACGTCAGAGCCTGATTTGAAATTGATGCGCAAGACATTGGAAGAGCAAAATGTCTACGTCATGAGTAATTCTTACGAATTGAACTACGAGACCGACACGGCTGTACTTACGTATAAAGTTAATGTCAAACCGCGCTCTTCTTATATCAGCCTGTTCACGGCCATTCGTAAAAACGGTTACATAACACAAATTAAGATTTTAGCCTGACAAACTTTATCTTCTTCCTGTTTGTATATCAATCGAAAACGGAATATTATGAAAGATATTCGTAATCATCTCCATATAAATCGGCCGTTTGAAAAGCAGGAATGGTTCAGAAAGCCGATAAAATAAGAAAAGTCGTTGGTCGCAGACGATTTCAGGCCTGACTTTCAGGCGTCAAGTAATGTTAAATCGATTTCTGCTCTGAAATTTTGCATTATCTTTGCATGCGAATTGAGGTAAAAGACCGGCCTTAGCGAAGGCGGTCTTTTTTTCTCACTCCTGAAACTCAGGGGGTCGAAAAATATAGAAGAAATAAGCGTTTCTTGCGGTCTGAACAGACAAGCGGGGCGAGTATTCCCGATATGTTTTTCGATGTTTTTTTCACTATAAATATAAAGTATGAAGATTGGAACTTGTGTACTCTCCGCCGCGGTGATTGGGTTATTCTTATCGGCCGGGACGGATAAAGCAGGGATGACCGAAGGATATCGTTTGGGAGACCTTGCTCCGAGGATAGAGTCTTTGGAAAACAATAGAGATATTGATTTCCGAAATCGTTCCGAAGGCTACACGTTAGTAAATTTCTGGGCAGCTTACGACGCTGATTCCCGTGTTCGCAACATAGCGCTTTGGAACAAAGTGAAAGATTGGGATTCGACACGTATTACAGTGTATTCCGTTTCGATGGATGAAAAATTATCCGTATTTACGGAGACTTTGAAAACAGATGGACTGGAATCGGCGAATCAGTGGTACGATGGAAAGGGAAAATCGTCGTCGCTATACAAAGCGTACGGTTTGAAGAAAGGACTGAGAAACTTTCTGATAGACGCTAAAGGGGTGATTGTAGGTGTAGACCTGACTCCCGAAGCCGTATCCCGAATCGTACACAAAAGTGTGTAACTACATTCATTTTAATCGCATTAGAAAGGAGGCTGTCTTTAATTTTAAGACAGCCTCTTTTTTATTCAAGCGACAAACTGATGTTTTTCTCCGGCAAAATTTTGGTTTGGGCTTCGACATTCAAGAAGTTGCTGCTTCGACTTCATACCAAGAGGGATACTGTCCGAGAAAGTCGAAGGAAAGACGATTAAAATCAGGAAGTCTGGTAAGTGAATCATTCTTCGCTCTAAGCGTGAATCTTCGACTAAGAAGAACGTTTCTAACAAGACAGGAGCTGATACATATAAATCGTTATAATGATGATTCCCCCAAAAAGCAAGTTTACAATTTTAATGCGTCAGCCGTGGCATCAAAAAAAAGAAATACATGGGCTATCCGAATATTTTTTTGTACTTTTGCACGATTATTACCATTTTTGACCAAGTAATGAACGTATTAGATTTAAGCGAACAGGAAATCATCCGGCGCGGCAGTCTCGAACAGTTGCGCAAGATGAATATCAACCCGTATCCGGCTGCCGCGTATCCGGTTAACGGATATGCCGATGAAATAAAAGCAAACTTCAACGACGATGCCCAACCACGGCAAGTAACGATTGCCGGACGTATCATGAGCCGTCGCATCATGGGCAAAGCCTCATTTATGGAATTGCAGGATTCGACCGGACGTATTCAAGTATATATCACTCGTGATGACATCTGCCCGGACGAAAACAACACGGAACTGTACAATACCGTGTTCAAAAAACTGCTCGACATCGGCGATTTTGTCGGCGTCAAAGGATTCGTTTTCCGCACACAGATGGGCGAAATATCCGTTCATGCACAAGAGCTGACGGTACTCTCGAAGTCGTTACGTCCGTTACCCATAGTCAAAGAAAAAGACGGTGTGGTGTACGACGGCTTCAATGATCCGGAGTTGCGCTATCGGCAGCGCTATGTCGATCTGGTTGTCAATAACGACGTGAAAAATATTTTCATCAAGCGTAACAAAATCTACGCTTCGATGCGTGAATATTTCAACACCCGAGGCTATCTGGAAGTAGAGACGCCGATTCTGCAATCTATTCCGGGAGGAGCTGCGGCGCGCCCGTTTATCACGCACCACAATGCGCTCGACATCGATTTGTATCTTCGCATTGCCAACGAGTTATATTTGAAGCGTCTGATCGTCGGCGGATTTGAGGGGGTTTACGAGTTCTCGAAAAACTTCCGCAACGAAGGTATGGACCGTACGCATAATCCCGAATTTACCTGCATGGAAATTTATGTAGCGTACAAGGATTACCATTGGATGATGGAGTTTACCGAACAGATGATTGAAAAGATTTGTCTCGACGTAAACGGTACGACAGAAACAACGGTCGGCGATAAGACCATCAGCTTCAAGGCGCCGTTCAGACGAGTGACGATGATCGAAGCCATTCGTGAATTTACCGGAATCGACATTACGGGAATGGATGAATCCCAGTTACGTGAAACGTGTAAACAGCTCGACATCGAAGTAGACGAAACGATGGGTAAAGGTAAACTGATCGACGAAATCTTCGGCGAAAAATGCGAAGGAAATTATATCCAACCTACGTTTATCACCGACTATCCGATCGAGATGTCGCCCCTCTGCAAGCGTCACCGCGACAATCCCGACCTGACCGAACGTTTCGAGCTTATCGTCAACGGCAAGGAACTTTGTAACGCTTATTCGGAATTGAACGATCCGATCGACCAGCTGGAGCGTTTTCAGGAACAGCTGCGCCTGAGTGAGAAAGGAGACGATGAAGCGATGTTTATCGATATGGACTTTGTGCGTGCGCTCGAATACGGCATGCCTCCGACGAGCGGCATGGGAATCGGCATCGACCGGCTGGTGATGTTGATGACCGGACAAACGACGATTCAGGAGGTGTTGTTCTTCCCCCAAATGCGTCCGGAGAAGACGGTGAAGAAAGATGCACCCGAAAAATATGCTCCGTTAGGAATACCGGCCGAATGGGTACCGGCGATACAGAAAGCAGGCTTTGTAACGGTCGAGATGTTGGAAGGAGCTAATCCGCAATTGCTAAGACAATCGCTGTTCGAGCTGAACAAGAAATACAATCTCGGATTGGAATTGCCTCCGTTACAAACGGTCGAAGCATGGATCAAGGTCGTTACGGGGCATTAAACAACAAATCATCAACTACCAAATTCTACGACATGAAAGATATTTTCGGAAAGGTGGCGATTATGGGAGGCGGAAGCTGGGCTACGGCGTTGGCCAAAATCGTACTGTCTACTCAGCCGAATATTCACTGGTATATGCGTCGTCCGCAAGCAATCGAAGATTTCAGGCGGATGAAGCATAATCCCGGCTACTTGTCGGCCGTATCGTTCGATACCGATCGAATCGGTTTTTATTCGGACATCAATGAAGTGGTCGAACAGTCCGACATCCTGATTTTTGCCACTCCCTCTCCTTTCCTCAAGCAGCATCTGCAAAAACTCGAAACGCCTCTAAGGAATAAAATAATCGTTTCGGCCATCAAAGGTATTGTACCGGACGAAAATATGCTGATTACCGACTATTTCGCGCAGTGTTATCAGGTGCCGTTGGAGAATCTTGCCATCATCGCGGGGCCGTGTCATGCCGAAGAAATCGCGCTCGAACGGCTTTCGTATATCACGTTGGCATGTAAAGACCTGCAAAAGGCCGAAGACCTGGCCCGCATATTCCGCAACAATTATCTGAAAACATCGTGCTGTCAGGATGTAAAAGGAATTGAATACGCCTCTGTCCTGAAAAATGTGTACGCGATTGTAGCGGGTATCTGCCACGGCATGAAGTACGGCGACAATTTTCAAGCCGTTCTGCTGTCGAACGCGATCAAAGAGATGCAGCGCTTTCTCGACTCGGCGCATATTCTGCCGCGCGACATTACCGCATCAGCCTATCTGGGCGATCTATTAGTGACGGCCTATTCACGTTACAGCCGCAACCGGACGTTCGGAACAATGATCGGGAAAGGTTATTCGGTCAAAACGGCACAACTGGAGATGGAGATGATTGCCGAAGGGTATTACGGCGCCAAGTGTATTCACGAAATCAACGAGAAGTATCAGGTCGATATGCCTATTCTGAACGCGCTGTACGATATTCTCTACGAACGGAAATCGCCGATGACCATCATCCGCCAACTGGCAGAAACTTTCACATAAAAACGGAACGTTGAAAACCAATATATAAAACAGAAAGATGAAAACAATAACGTTAGACATTGATAAAGCACTCGGTGCGGTGACTCGCAAACAAATCGAGGCATTGGCCCCGAAAGCGACCCAAAGCATGGAAATGCTGCACAAAGGTACAGGACCGGGAAGCGATTTTCTCGGTTGGTTGAACCTGCCCTCATCCATCACCGAAGAGGAACTGAAAGACATTGAGAAAACGGCGGCTCAACTGCGCAAATGCAAGGCTGTCGTTGTGATCGGTATCGGTGGCAGCTATCTCGGCACGAAAGCAGTCGTCGAGGCGTTGAACAACAGCTTCGATTGGTTGCAAACGTCGAAACGCAAGAATCCGGTGCTGCTTTACGCCGGAAACAATATCGGCGAAGATTATCTTTTTGAACTGTGCGCTACGCTGGAAGGCAAAAAGTTCGGTATTATCAACATCTCCAAGTCGGGCACGACGACCGAGCCGGCCATCGCGTTCCGCATCCTGAAAAAACAACTGGAAAAGAATATCGGTGTCGACGAAGCCCGGAAATACATCGTGGCCGTCACCGACCGTTCGCGAGGCGCGCTTCGCACGCTGGCCGACAAGGAAGGGTACAAGACGTTCGTAATCCCCGACGATGTAGGCGGACGCTACTCGGTGCTCACTCCGGTGGGCTTGCTCCCGATCGCGGTGGCAGGTATCGATATCCGCGCCCTTGTGCAAGGAGCTGGCGACATGGAAAAAGCGACCGATGTAAAAAAACCGTTCGACCGGAACATCGCGGCGATGTATGCCGCGACGCGCAACGCCCTTTACGACAAAGGCAAAAAGATCGAGATTTTAGCCAACTTTCATCCGAAACTGCACTACATCGGCGAATGGTGGAAGCAGCTTTACGGCGAAAGCGAAGGAAAAGACCACAAAGGGATTTTCCCCGCATCGGTCGATTTGACGACCGATCTCCACTCGATGGGACAATGGATACAGGAAGGCGAACGTACGATCTTTGAAACCGTCATCTCGGTTGCCAAGCCCGATCATAAAATGACTGTTCCGAGCGATAAAACCGATCTGGACGGCCTGAATTTTCTGGCCGGTAAGCGGGTGGATGAGGTCAACAAAATGGCGGAGCTCGGTACCCAGCTGGCACACGTAGACGGTGGCGTGCCCAACATCAAAATCACCTTGCCCGAACTCAACGCCTACTACATCGGTCAATTGTTCTATTTCTTCGAGAAAGCATGCGGCATCAGCGGCTATATGTTGGGAGTTAATCCGTTCGACCAACCCGGCGTAGAGGCGTATAAAAAGAATATGTTCGCTCTGCTCGACAAGCCCGGTTACGAAAAAGAAAGTAAAGCCATCCGCAAAAAACTTAAATAAAGGAGAGGGTAAAAAAGTTAGCCCCCCTTTTCGGTTGTGAACCGGGAAGGGGGGCTTTTTAAAGGTAGGCCGGAGACTGTGGTTTATTTTTCCGAACGGCTCTTCCGAACTTCCCCGCCTATGAAAGTACGCGCCGCGCAGAAAATTCCCTCAGGGATTCTCTCTCCGGCCCGTTTATCCTTCGTTCGTTTCGTCTTCCTGCTTCTTGCGGGCGCGCGTAGAGCGCGTAGCCATCGCAGCGTTCAGACGGTCGATATGCACATTGATGCGAGCAATCAGCGCGCTCAATTCGGCATGAGGCTGGAGCACGGCCAACGCGTTGATATGCCGCACGATTTCACGATACTTTCGCTCCACTTCGCCACGGATGACCCGCAGCGGACGATGCTCCTGAGCCGTCTGAGCCTGCTCGTCGCGACGGATACGGTAGAGCGTCATAAACGCATCGTCGGCCTTTTCGAGACGTTCTACCCATCGGCTGACGCCAAGCAGATCGGCCGCCGGCTTATATTTGGGCAGCCGCAGGTCTTGAATCAAATTCCGCGTTTTGCTGTGCTGTATCTCATAACTCTCGACCGTGAAATTGCCGTATGTCTGCAACGGGATTTCCAGCAGTTCGGCCGCATCGCGTTCGTCGGTTTCGGGGCTGTGATGCGCCGCGTGAACCGTTTTTATCAAGCCCCGATAACAATTGTCGCATGCCGTATCGAGTTCGGCCAGCTGCCGGGTATGCTCACTGCGTCTGATCCACTCCAGCGCCCGATCTTCTTCTTCCACAAGCGGCGTTAGTTGGTCAACAAACGGCAGTAGCGGGCCGATATTCGACCGTTGCAACTCCATCTTAAATTCGGTGATGAAACCAAATTGTTCATGATTTTGAAGCCTTGCAATGTTGAGACCTCTTACTTTTTCTTCATTCATTGTTTTATCTCCTCTCGTTTATGATTCATATCTGTTCCTTTTTTCTCGCGTTGACGATTCGTCAACGGATGCTTTCTTTTCGTTTTCGACACTTTGACTAATAGTCAATGGGTGCTTTTTTTCGTTTTCGACGCTTTGACTAATAGTCAATGGACGCTTTTTTTCGTTTTCGATGCTTTGACTAATAGTCAATGGACGCTTTTTTTCGTTTTCGATGCTTTGACTAATAGTCAAGACACGTTTTTTTCCATTTTCGACGCTTTGACTAATAGTCAATGGGCACTTTTTTTCGTTTTCGACACTTTGACTAATAGTCAATGGACGCTTTTTTTCGTTTTCGACGCTTTGACTTATAGTCAATGGGTACTTTTTTCCGTTTTCGGTGCTTTGACTTATAGTCAAGACACGCTTTTTTCCGTTTTCGGTGCTTTGACTATAAGTCAACAGGCTGTTTTACTTCTTCAGCTCTACGCGTTGTTCGTTCCGATAGCTGGGAACGGTTTTCAACGCTTTCAAATACCGGATCATATTCTCGGCCGTAGGCTGGAAAAGCCCTGTACCCGGATCTTGATGCTCGTACTTGTAGACCGAAGCCATATAGTTGTTCATCGCTACGGTATAGGTACGGTCCATATCGGCCGGTGTGCCGTCGGGCATAAACAGTTCCACGTTGCTGACGGTACCGTCGGGCGCGAAGAGGTAGCGTGTTTTCAATCCCGAAGGATAGATGGGCAGTTCCTCGTCGAGCGGCCAGGCGGCGATAAAGAGCGCTTTCAGTTCGTGTCCGGTAAGTTTAAAGAGGACGGATTCGTTGCCGAAAGGATCCATGGTGTACACATCACGCACGGTAATCCCTCCCTTCGATAGTTGCTCAATGCGCACGCCTCCGTGGTTAATCAGCGCGATCTCGGTTTTCGTACCGTCGCGCAGCGCGTCGGCCATCAGGTAGCCTACCTGTTCGTAGCTCGTAAATTCGTCCGTCGCTTCGGCCAGAAGTTCTTTCATGGCCGGATTATCGTTGTACTTGTCTACCATCGCACGAACGGTCGCTTGTTCGTTGCCTTTTTTCCCCACAGGCAGCAGTTTCATGTGGCGTTCTTTCGTACCGTCGGGATTTACCTTGACCGTGATGAGCGTCGCATATTTGAGTTTGTTCTCGGCCTGCGTAATCAGGATGTTGTGATGAAACTGTTCGTTGTCGATCTTCGTATGCGAATGTCCGCCGATTATCAGATCGGCCGCGTCTTTCGGCAACTGACCGGCCAGCGCCATATCCTCTTCGAATCCCAAATGGTTGAGATAAATGAAGACATCGCAACGGTCGCGCATCGCTAATTGTTTGGATGCCGTTTCAAAAGGATCGTAAAAAGTGAATCCCACCGCATTGTCGGGATGCGTATCGGGAATTCCTCCCGTGTTGATGGCCAATACCGACGTCACGCCGACCGTCAGTCCGTTAGGCATCTTGATCGTTTTGTTCGGAAGGATACGGTACGTTTTCCCGGTCGGAGGCGCAAGGTTGGCGCAGAGAAAATCGAACGATGCCTTTTCGAGCAAGAGCCGGAAGCCTTCGGGACCGCAGTCGAACTCGTGATTACCGACGGCCGAAACATCGAACCGCAGGGCGTTCATCAATTCGATCATGGGTAATCCTTTGGGCGAATACTGATCGTTGATCGGATTACCGGTCTGATTGTCGCCACCCGAGAAAAGCAGCATGTCGGGATACAACGCGCGCAGGCTGTCGACTATAAAAGCGAAGCGCGGAAAATTGTCGATCGCCGCATGCATATCGTTTACCGCCAGAATATGCAACATTTTCGGCTCCTGCGGCACAAGTGCCTGTTTGCGGCTCGTACCGCAACTTGTCCACGAGAGCAGTACGATAACGGACAGCGTAATGACTGCCCACGTTTTTCTTTGAATCGTTTTCATTCTATTGTTCATTTTAAATGCAGTTTCCTTATTCTTCTTGGGCAAGCCACTTGTGTAAATCGCCTTTGACGAGATATCCTTTTATCTCGAAATCGGTTTTTCCTTTATTTTCAATCATAAACGCATAATGCGTGTGTTCCCCTTCGGCCGAAGCCTCTTTCAGTCCTGTCTGAGGCGGTTGCTCGATGGCCGAAACGGTACAAACGAAGATTTTATCGCCGACCGAATCGTAATAATTCACTTTGTCGCCCACCTTTAACTTCCCGTCCAATACTTCTCCTACCACCACGACTCCGTTGTCTTTGAGCTGGAAGATGTCTTCAATCTCGTACACAAACGTGGCCGCTTTTTCTTCACCGTCTGCTTGCTCTTTCTGAGTACCACCACAACCGGTTCCCCATACGATGATCAATAACACACACAGCATACTTGCTGCTAAATTACGCTTCGTCTTTTTCATTGTCTTGTTTTTTTACAGGTTCAACGTTCAAAAAGTTCTATTAAGAATCACGGTACAAAGATAAAGAGGTATAAGGGGTACGTCAATGAGTAAAATTACTCATTTTCGTATGAGTAATTTACTCATTTTTTTTGAGGAGGCGATTCCCCGCTTTCGTTACGATCGATGGATAGGTGTCTGAAAAGCGTTCCGAAAACGCCTTTGCTCAGGGGATGTACCGAACGTTTATCTTCGTTGGAACGTGCGGCTGATCACTCCGCTTTTTGTTACAGAGAAGCTTATTCCCCAATGATTTCCAAGCAACGAACCGCAGTCCATTCCGGCAGCTACTCCGAACTCCCAGCCGGGTGTTTCGTGTTCTTTCTTCGCGCAACGTGAACGATAAGTATAACGCCAGTCGGTCGCGATCGAAAAAAGAGTCAGCTTACGCAAGGTCGGTGCATACGGTGTTCCAAAACTCTCGACCGAAGAGGCTTTTACCCGGTAAGCCACGTTCCCGGACACTTCTCCCTCGATGCCGAGATGCCATGCACGTACCCGGTTATGACGGAAACCAAGTACTCCGTTTGTATTATATTCCGGCGAAATCAGAAGCGGAGAACCGAGCGAACGGTTAAAATACGAAGCCCCCGTCGTATATTCGCCGTTATTGTAATAATTGTCCGCTCCTCCTCCGTAGCCCGGATACTTGTCATGGTCGAACTCGATAAAATGAAACGGCCCGCTCTGATCCATCGTAGAGAGACGCTCCACAACCACCTTATTCATCCATCGCAGACGAGGTAGCTGAAGCTGAATCCCTTTCAGGCCATCCCATGCGTTATACCATTCCATACCCGACCGGTCGTCGAAAAAATGCTGATAGTACCCGAAAATCGACCAGTCTCCGGGCTCGTAGGCCAGACGAAAATCGTAGGAGCCGTAATGATTCCCCAACACATTGATCTGGTCGGAAATACTCGCGTCACTTCCTCCCGACGTACCCGCCACAATACGCAGAAAATCTTTCACCGATCGAGGTTGCTTTCCCAATTTGGGATGTGTTGATGTGCCACCCCATTGCGCGAAATGACGCGCGCCGAGTATCAGCGAGACGGGAAAATCTCCGCGCGTATCTTGTATTTGCAGATACATCGACTTATGATGCCACAACACATTCCGAACGTATGTCTGCTGTGCCCCCCGGAACGACTCCAAATAGTCCGTATCGAACGAACGCCCGACGGCAAAATTTCCTTTCGCCTGCAACCAGCCTGCGGTGCGCGGAATCGTCAGGAAACGCGGGATATAGAAATTGATCTCCGGAATAGGACGAGCATTCGACGAAAGCACCAGATCACCACTGCTCAACTGCCGATCCCAAAGCGACGGATTGTATCCATCGTCTCTCCCCTCACGACTTCCGGCACTCAGATAAAATCGGTTCTTATACGATACCTCTGCATAAAGTTCTTGCAGATATATATTCCGATAACGCGATGTTGAAGCGATCAATTGCACCCCGGCATGCCAGCCCAACCCTTTCCCCAACTGTTGCCGATGATATACGGAACCATACAGATAGCCATTGTTCGCTTTCAAAGGAACTTTGCCGTACCGGCCGTTCACGATACCGAAAGGCGTCAGATCATTCGAAGCTACGGAGCCGAACGCTCCTGTATAATATAATGTATATAGACGTAGCGTATCCGCTTGTTCGGCATATCCTCCGATATAGCAAAGAATACCGGCAACACATAAAAAAAAGCGAAAATATCGTTTCATTATCGAGCATTACATGATAAACGACCGCAAAGCTACGAAAAAAAACTTCATCGCGAAAAGTTGGATATGTCAAGAAAATGACTACCTTTGCACCGCAAATTTTAAAACAGTAACATTTATGAACAATTACGAAACCGTTTTCATTTTAACTCCCGTTTTATCTGACGCACAGATGAAGGAAGCGGTAGACAAAATCAAAGCAGTGCTCTCTGCCGAAAAGGCGGAGATTGTGAATGAAGAAGATTGGGGCTTGCGTAAACTGGCTTATCCGATCGAGAAAAAGACAACCGGCTTTTATTGGCTGATTGAGTTTAAGGCAAATCCGGAAACGATTACGACATTGGAAACACAATTCCGCCGCGACGAGCGCGTTATCCGCTTCCTGACTTTCCGTCAAGACAAGTATGCGGCTGAATATGCTGCGAAGAGAAGAGGTTTGAAGAAAGCATCGAAAGAAACAGAAAAAGAGAATTAATTATGGCAACAGCAAATAGCAATCAGACGGAAATCAGATATCTGACCCCGATGTCGTCGGATGTAAAGAAGAAAAAATATTGCCGTTTCAAAAAGAGCGGAATCAAATATATCGATTATAAAGATCCTGAGTTTCTGAAGAAATTCTTGAACGAACAGGGAAAAATCCTTCCGCGCCGTATCACCGGTACGTCACTGAAGTTTCAGCGCCGTGTGGCACAGGCCGTGAAGAGAGCACGCCATTTGGCATTGCTGCCCTATGTAACCGATTTGATGAAATAATTTTAAACGTAAAGAGGAGACAGAATATGCAAGTTATTTTGAAAGAAGATGTAGCGAACTTAGGCTACAAGGACGATATCGTAAACGTGAAAGACGGTTACGGACGTAACTTTCTAATCCCGCAAGGTAAAGCAGTGATTGCTTCGGAGTCGGCACGGAAAGTGCTGGCTGAAAACCTGAAACAACGTGCTCACAAACTGGCCAAGATCAAAGAAGATGCACAGGCATTGGCTGCAAAACTCGAAGGTGTTTCGTTGACGATCGGTGCAAAAACAAGTTCGACCGGTACCATTTTCGGTTCAGTAACGAATATTCAGATTGCTGAAGAATTGGCCAAGAAAGGATTCGAAATAGACCGTAAGACAATCCTTATCAAGGATGCGGTAAAAGAAGTCGGCTCATATCATGCCGTGCTGAAGCTTCACAAAGAAGTTTCGGTCGAAATTCCGTTCGAAGTCATATCGGAAGCCTGATATTCCGATTTGCCATACATGTTAAAAAGGCCTCCATTGAGGCCTTTTTTCATATCTATTCGGAAATTACTATATTTGCTGCATGATTCGTAAAAGATATATACGATGAACAGATTACGGTTTCTTTTCGTCATACCGGTAATCTGTGTGTTGTGCGGGATTGCTCTGCCTCTTTTAGCTAAAGGAGATACATTTATCGTAGTAATCGACGCCGGTCACGGCGGGAAAGACCCCGGAGCTAAAGGGGTAAAGACGAACGAAAAGACAATCAACCTTGCCGTCGCCCTCAAGTTAGGAAATCTGATCTCGGCCGGACACGACGACGTGCAGGTGATTTATACCCGTAAAACGGATAAATTCGTAGAGTTGAGCGAACGTGCCAATATCGCCAACCGAAACAAAGCCGATCTGTTTATTTCTATCCATACCAATTCGTTAAAGAAAAAAAATGCCTCCGTCAAAGGGGCTGAAACGTATACCCTCGGTTTGGCGAAGACGCAAGAAAATCTGGAAGTCGCCATGCTCGAAAACTCCGTTATTCTGTTAGAAGATGATTATAGACAACGTTATGAGGGCTTCGATCCGAATTCTTCGGAATCATATATTATTTTCGAGTTCATGCAAAATAAGCATGTAGAACAGAGCGTCTCGTTTGCCTCGGAGATTCAGAAAGAATTCGTAGCAGCCCGGCGTGTAAATCGTGGAGTTCGGCAAGCCGGATTTCTCGTGCTGAAAGCCACCAGTATGCCCAGTGTACTTATCGAATTGGGATTTATTTCCAATCATGAAGAAGAACGCTACATGCATTCGACCGAAGGACAAAACAAATTGGCCAAAGCGATTTATAGTGCTTTTTCGCGTTATAAGCGGAATTATGTTCGTAAACAGGGAGGAATCACGAATACGCAAATAACCGAAAAGACCAACGAAGATCCACCGACGCTCCGGAAAAAAGAACAGCAGAACGCAAAGAAAACAGGGACAGAGACGCCTCGTCCTGAAGCAAATGAAAAGATAAGCGGAAAAGTCGTTTATAAAGTACAGATTCTGACTTCGGACAGACGGTTGCCGGCACATTCTCCCAAACTGAAAGGTTACAAAGCAGATTTCTATCAGGAAGGTAAAACCTATAAATATACGTACGGAGAATCATCGGACTTCAAAGAAATTCAGAAGATTCAGAAAAAAATATCCAAAGACTTCCGAGACGCTTTCATCATCCGGATGAAAGACGGAAAACGTTTAAAATAAACTTATAAAACAGCGAAAGAAAATGAAGATGAAGTTTAGTAAAGAGGTAACAATCGGTATCGTAACCATCATCAGCCTCGTATTGTTATATATCGGTGTGAATTATTTGAAAGGGATTAACCTCTTTCGCCCGGCCAATCATTATTACGTCGCCTGCTCGAATGTTAAAGACGTAACCATATCAAGTCCTGTTTTTGTTGAAGGCTTTAAAGTCGGACTCGTACGCAGTATTTCTTATGACTATTCAACAACCGGAAAAATCATGGTTGAGATCAGCCTGGAAGAGAGCATGCGCATCAATAAAGGAAGCTATATTTCTCTGGAAAAAACACTTCTGAGCGGAGGAGAACTGCATATCCATTTGAATAAATATGTAGACGAATACCTGAAATCCGGTGATACGATCGAAGGGCGGTCTCCTGAAGATATGATGACCTCGGTACAAGAGAAAATGCTTCCTCAGATTATCGACCTGCTCCCCAAATTGGATTCGATCTTATACAGCTTGCAATTATTAGTCAGCCATCCGGCGCTCTCGCGGTCATTAGACCATATCGAAAAAACAACGGCCAGCCTTGAAGTCTCGTCGCGGCAATTAAATCAATTACTCGGTAATGATGTGCCGGTGATTGCCTCAAATTTAAAAACGACAACGGATAATTTTGCAGCCTTGAGTGAGGAAATGAAAAATCTGAATTTAAAAGGTAGCATTCAGTCGTTGAATTTAACGATCGACAATTTGGGACAAACAACCACGAAATTAAATGCAAAAGATAACTCATTGGGGCTTTTACTTAACGACACATTGCTCTATAACAATTTGAATAAGACGGTTATAAACGCTTCTGATCTGCTTATTGACTTGAAACAGAACCCGAAACGGTATGTTCGTTTTTCATTGTTTTAGCTCCTTAAAAGCAAAACAAACTTAGAGCCATTCTATATTTAAAAAGGCACTTGTTTTTTTGAAAATGGCACCGCAGACGGTTTATTGGCGAGTTTTCCGGAAAACAAAGAAAAACTTACGCAATGTGTAAAAAAGAACACGCCGGCATAAAATAGCCGTATTATCAAGAAGTCATGTTCTCGAAGCAGTCATAAGGCATAAAGAATCAGCACAATATACACAAACAGCTATGATACAATCGCCTACTGACGCTCAACCTGCTTATGTAGGGACACACCTCATTTTTTATTTTGAAAATAATGCCGACCTTTACAACTCGAAAATCGAATTGGATATTGTGAGATTATTTATATATTGTTAAAATATGGAATCAGACTGTCAATTATTATGGAGTAGATGCTTGTCCATTATCAAGGATATTGTACCGGAAGCGGCTTATAAAACATGGTTTTTGCCAATTGTCCCTTTGTCTTACGAAGATCGTAAGGTCACGATTCAGGTACCCAGTCCTTTCTTTTACGAATATCTGGAAGCAAACTACGTCAGTGTACTCAAGATGACGATTCCTCGTGTCTTTGGCGAGGGAACCATTCTGAATTACCGCGTAATGGTTGATCAAGGTTCTTCGAACGGTACGGTAGATTACCCGACCGAAAACGGCGTTGCCGCTCCTCAACGGAATACGCCGCTTGATGTGAACAAAGTCCCGTTCACCCCCTTTTCACAGGTGGCTCCGCAAGATCTGGATTCACAATTGAACCGGAAATATACTTTCGAAACGTTCTTCGAAGGAGTCAGCAACAAATTGGCACGGACAGCCGGCGAAGCTATTGCGAACGATCCGGGAAAAACAACCTTTAATCCGTTGTTTGTCTATGGGCCGTCAGGGGTCGGAAAGACTCACCTCTGTCATGCCATCGGTGTTCGCATTCGGGAGTTACATCCCGAGAAACGTGTATTATATGTGTCGGCTAACCGTTTCCGCATACAATATACGGATGCCGTACGAAAAAATACATCGAACGACTTCTTGAATTTTTATCAAAGTCTGGATGTCTTGATTCTGGACGATATCCATGAGTTGGTGGGACTCGTCAAGACACAGCAAGCCTTCTTTCACATATTCAACAACCTACACCAGCTGGGAAAACAGCTGGTGCTGACATCGGATAAGGCTCCGGTTGATATGCAAGGGATGGAAGAGCGACTGATTACCCGTCTGAAATGGGGACTCACGGCCGAATTGGGACGTCCCGATCCGGAATTGCGCAGAAAAATTCTACGTAACAAGATCGCCCACGAAGGATTAGTAATCAACGACGATGTGTTTAACTATATCGCTGACAACGTAACGGATAATGTTCGTGATCTGGAAGGCGTCTTAGTCTCTCTCATGGCCCATTCGTTGATAAACAACAAAAGTATCGATATGGCAATGGCTCAGCGGGTGATTGCCCAGACGGTAAGAATCGAGGAGAAGCAGCTCTCTATCGAGAAGATTCAAGAGACCGTATGTCACTATTTTAACCTCGAGGAGGCGCTGATTCAAACCCCCTCACGAAAAAGAGAAATTGTACAGGCACGTCAAATCACGATGTATCTGGCCAAAAAATACACGGAGTCGTCGTTTTCACATATCGGTAAAATCGTCGGAGGAAAAGATCATGCCACTGTTTTGCATGCTTGTAAGACTGTGAAAGATCAAATGGAAATAAATAAAACTTTCCGTTCGACCGTGGAAACCATTGAAGGCTGTTTAAGAAACTAATATCCAACCGGTAATTAATTGAAATAAAAGAATATGTCGTTTGACTATCGGGTGAAACACGCAGCATATATGCGCTTTCGCCCGACAGTCAGTTTTTCGGAACGTTTTTTATATTCTTTTGAATAAGTTTCTATTCGCTTTTCAGCGTTTTAACCGGATTGATCGTAGCGGCACGCAAACTTTGCCACGAAACGGCCGCAACCGAAAGCAGCAGTACACACAATCCTGCCAATAGGAATACCCACCAATCCAGTGAGATTTTGAAAGCAAAGATTTCCAACCATTTCACCAACACGAAATAAGCTCCCGGTACGGCTAACAAAAAAGCGATTCCAATCCAAAGTACAAAGCGATAGTTCAACATACGAAGAATATCCGAAGGCTGCGCTCCGTTTATTTTACGGATACCTATCTCTTTTGTCTTCCGTTTCACGATGAAAGCCATTACAATAATCAAGCCTAATGTAGCCACCAGCAAGCATAGTGCAGAAAAGATATGGGTCAGTTGTTCGGCATGCAGTTCGTTGTAATAGATGCCGTCGTATACATCGTGCAGAAAAGTGTAGTGTGCCGGATAATCCGGATTAATTTGCTGCCAGACACGATTAAATGTGCGGAGAGCTTCTTCCGTATTATCGGGTGAGAGGTAGACCATCAGGCAATGTTGAAAGAGGGCACGTTGCAGTAGCAGTTGAGGGATCGCATCGTCATAAGTCGTCGTATAGTTGAAATTTTCCGTTACCCCGACGATTGTTCCTTTATTAATATAATCGATCCCTCCTTTCCCATGACGAATATGCAGCTGTTGCCCGACAGCTTCTTCCGGTGTTTCAAATCCAAGCACTTCCACCGCTTTTCGGTTAATAATATATTCTTCCGTTAGGTCTGGTGCAGGTTGGCCGTCTATCGAGTCAAAAAGCATTTGCTCTTCTTCTTCGAGGGTATGTAATCCTTTGCTAAAATCTGTTCCCGAGAGAAGACGAATGCCGAAGAATGGAACAAAATCTTCACCGACAACGAGTACAGGAAGTCGTCGACCTTCTTCTTCGCTTTCCTGGTCAGTACGTACATACACGCCGTCCCGAATGGCTGAGCCGGGCAGCTGCATAGCCGAGGTAACCCGATGAATCTCGGGATGCTTAGCCAATTCGGCTTTCAACAACCCGTAGCCTCGTATCACGCTCGACGGCTGTTCTCTCATCACCAAAATAGTTCGCTCTTTACCTCCGATCTGGCTGATACGAATCAGCCCGATTTGTCTTGAAATACAGACGCTCACAATGACCACAAACATAACAATCGCATATTGCCCGATCAACATATACCTGATATTCGATAAAGCAAATCCCGCACCGTGAGGATGGAAGCGCATACTTAAAAAGCGCGTAGAAGACATATGACGGATAACCGGTATGACAGACGTTACCATCACCAAGATCGGAAATAAAGTACAAAGCAAGATTAGAGCCTTTGTGTTTGATACAGCTTCGGAAAATAAATCGGGCATCACCGATTGTGCGGAAAGCAGCCCGGCAAACACCGCTGCGCCTCCCAGAATGATCGCCAGCAAGCATTCGTCCCAAAAGACGCGCCATGACGATGCTCCGTTAAGCCGTAACAACTGATAATATCGGCGATTGAACGAAAAAATCAGTCCGGCATTCAGCCAAAGATTGAAGAGCACAATTAGTAACAATAGCAAGTTAGCACCGATAATCAAGTAAATGTAATAAATGTTTCCATTCGGTTCGTGTTCACGTTGGAAATGGCTATGCAAATGAATATCGGTTAGCGGAAATAACAAGGGAGATACCTTACGCGGAGCATTGCTGTTCAGTTTTTCCAGATTGGCGGCAATACCTTGCTCCAAGTCTGTCATATTGGTCTGAGGATGAAGCAACAGATAAACGTATGAAAACAAACTTATAGCATCGTCCGGTAAATGGACAAGTAAATCCGTATGGAAGTGAGACGTTTCCGGAAAATCCTCAAAAACGCCGCTGATAAACACTTTACGGTCGGCAAATTTACGTCCGTTAACAAGCTCCAACTCTTTCCCTATGGGGGAAGTATCGCCAAACAGTCGATTGGCATAACTGCGGCTGATTACGGCTTTCTCCGGAGCGTTCAGGACGGTATGCGGATCACCGTTCAAAAGACTAAAATCAAACACTTCAAAGAAATTTTTACTTACAAAATAGAAATGATCCGTCAGGTAATTTTTTCCTTCGTGCCGCAATTCTCCACTCTCGCTTTTGTGCATTCTGACGACGGCTTCTATTCCTGTAATGCCTGCTAATGCCGGATCGGATGGTCCGAATCCGTGAATACGCACATCGATCGGTTCGTTATCTGTCCGAAAAGATAACCGGACGATCTGCTCGGCATACGGGTGAAACCGGTCATAGCTTGTTTCCTTGCAGATATAGGCATACGAAAGTAGCAGACACGCAAAAATAACCGATAGTCCCAATAAGTTGACTAATCGCAATGATTTACTTTTCTTTAATCGCCTTAACAACATCTTTTTTCGCTTTTAGATTCTTTCGGTCATGTTCTTTCAAAAACAATGCCAATACAGCAATCAATCAACGAATCAGTCAGTTGTAAAAACTCTATTTGCTTTATGGTGTCCAAAAATTGGACAACGATGTCTAATTTTTGGACACTTTAGTCTTTTGTACCAAGACAAATGTTTTGAACAACCTTTTTAGCTTCAATTAGGCACTTGAGTTGAAACCGACTTCAAGAGCATAAAACACAGTAGACTTTCCGGTGTAGGAAAAAATGATTTTCAGGTTGCTATAACGAAAAAGCCGCCTCGTTACAGATTCGAGACGGCCTTGTTTTAATTTTGTTACGAAATCGATCAAATCGTAGTAACTCTTTTTTCTTTGATACGTGCTTTCTTTCCGGTAAGCTTGCGCAAATAATACAATTTAGAACGACGAACTTTACCGACTTTGTTAAGTACAATACTCTCAATAAAAGGAGATTCGATCGGGAAAATTCTTTCTACACCGACATTTTCGGACATTTTCCGAACCGTGAAACGCTTCTTGTCACCCTGTCCCGAAATGCGAATTACCACGCCCCGATACTGCTGAATACGCTCTTTGTTTCCTTCCTTGATTCGATACGAAACCGTGATCGTATCGCCGCTCTTGAACGCGGGATGTTCTTTTTTCGTAGCAAATGCTTCCTCTGCGACTTTAATTAAATCCATTGTTTATAGCTCTTTATATGTTTATAATTCGAACAAAACGCAACATAACGGGTCTCACTCTTTCCCGACAGCGATTACGTAAAGCGGCTGCAAAGATACAAAAAAAACAGATATACACGCATTTTCTAAGTATGTTTTTACGGCCTGTTCGAACGAGAAAAGTCGCTCTTATCACCGCTTGTTGATAAAAAGCAAACAAATTATTGTTGTTTTTTGTCCCCGGGCGTGTATTTTTGCGGGATATAAAAACGTAACGCATGAATAAGATCAATTATATTTTGCTGTTTTTTCTGCTTGGGATGAGCATGACGTCGCAAGTAGAGCCTGCCTTATTTCGGAAAGCAGATAAAGCGAAGATGAACCATTGGGTCGATTCCGTATACCGGACAATGACTGACGATGAACGAATCGGACAATTATTTATGGTCATAGCCGAACCGAAATCTGATGCTGCGAATATGCGGAAGATCGAAAGTTATATCACAAATCAGAAAGTGGGCGGCGTACTTTTTCAAAAAGGCAATCCGTTGACACAGGCCGAGGTGACGAATCGGTTGCAAAAAGTTTCACGCGTTCCGCTGTTCATCGCTCTCGACGGAGAGTGGGGCTTATCGATGCGTCTGAGCGAAACTACACGGTTTCCCAAAAACATGATGCTGGGGGCTATTGAAGACATCCGTCTGATTGAAGCTTACGGCGCCGAAGTCGGACGACAATGCCGAGAGATGGGCATCCATATCAACTTCGCACCGACTATCGACGTGAACAGCAATACGGATAATCCCGTTATCGGTCTCCGCTCATTCGGTGAAGATCCCGATGCTGTAGCGGAAAAAGGGGTAGCGTATGCGCGCGGACTTGAAAGCACAGGCATCTTCTCCGTAGCGAAGCATTTCCCGGGGCATGGCGATACGTCGGACGATTCGCATCATACCTTACCCGTTTTACGCCGTTCCCTAAAAGAGATGGACAGCATTGAACTGTCTCCTTTTCGTCATTATATCAAGGCCGGATTTGCAGGTATCATGACAGCTCATCTGTATGTGCCGGCCCTCGACAAAAAAGAGAGAAGAGCGGCTTCGTTGTCGGATGCGGTCGTTACGGATCTACTACAGAAGAAAGACGGCTTTCAGGGACTTTGCTTTACGGATGCTTTGGCCATGAAAGGTGCCGAACGCAACAAGCAGGAAAGTCCTTCGGTTCTGGCCTTAAAGGCAGGAAACGACATTGCCCTTGCTCCGAATAAATTAGCCAAAGAAATAGAAGCCGTAAAAGCGGCGATTACCGACGGTACGCTTAGTAAGAATGATATCGCTTTGAAGTGCAAAAAGGTCTTGTCGTATAAATATATTGCCGGATTGAACAATTATCGTCCGATTAAGATCGAAGGCCTTCCGGAACGATTAAACTCCGCCCATGCCACTTGGCTCGCAGCCAAGTTGAACGAAGAATCGATTACGTTATTGAAAAACGAATCGGACTACCTGCCTTTGAAGCAACTCGAAAAGAAAAAGATTGCCTTGCTTTCCGTCGGCGATTTATATGACGAAGAGTTTCAATCGACACTCGGTAAATATGACGCCATTGACCATTATAGGATTACGCTTTCGACAAAGGAAGCAGAAATCGAGACCATCGTGCGTGATTTAGAGAAATATGATGTGATTATCTGCGGTGTCTATACGGTACGAATCAACGAACATCCCGCATTAGCCAAACTCGCCGCACGGAAAGATTGGATATATGTTTTCTTCACTCTGCCCTACTTCTGCAAAGAGTATAAAGTGTCTATCAAGCATGCGAAGGCTGTAGTCATGGCTTATGAAGGCACTCCTTTCGCACAGAAATACGCGGCGCAGGCAGTGTTCGGCGGTATCCCGACGAAGGGCAAATTGGCTGTCACCATCCCCGGTATGTTTTACGCGGGAACAGGCGTTTTCACGGAAAAGACACGTTTAGGCTATCATCTTCCCGAAGAGGTCGGGATGGATGCGGCCCGTCTGGCAGAAATCGATGCCATTGTAAAAGAAGGATTGAGTAAAGAGGCCTATCCGGGATGTCAAGTATTGGTAGTCAAGAATGGGACGGTCGTATACGACAAATCGTTCGGATATTATGACTACCAACGGAAGCAGAAAGTAACGAGCCGCTCGGTGTATGATCTGGCGTCAGTCTCAAAAGCAACTGGCACCCTGCTGGCCGTGATGAAAACTTACGACGACCGGTTGATCACGTTGAACAGCCCTGTCTCCTCCTATATCCCATCCCTGCGAGAAAGCAACAAAGTGCATCTGACGGTTGAGGAGTTGTTGTATCACCAGTCGGGCCTCGTACCGTCCATTCCTTTTTACATGAATGCCATCGATGAAAAAAGTTACACCGGCAAGTTATACAGCCGTACCCAAAGCGCTACCCATCCCGTACGTCTGGATGCACACACTTATGCCCGTAACGATTTCAAGTTCTTCTCTCATCTGATATCGGAGACGAAAAAGCCCGGGTTCACAGCCGAAGCTGCGAAGCATATCTATGTGCACGATTCGTTCAAGGATATCATCATGCAAGAGATCAAAGACTCGAAGCTCGGTGAGCGCGGCAAGTACAGATACAGTTGCATAAACTTTATTCTGCTGAAGATGATTGTTGAACAGCAAACCGGACAACCGATGGACAAGCTGTTGCAGACTCATTTTTTCGATCGATTGGGAGCACGTACAACGACTTACAACCCGCTGCATAAAATGGATACGATGGTGGTTGTTCCGACCGAGAACGACGAGTTTATACGTCGGCAGTTGTTGCGTGGTTACGTACATGACGAAGCCGCAGCCTTTCAGGGAGGTGTTTCGGGAAACGCAGGCCTGTTCTCCAATGCGGGCGATCTGGCCAAGCTGCTGCAATTGTATATAAATAAAGGTACGTATGGCGGCGAATCGTATCTTTCAGCCGAGACCTGCAAGCTTTTTACGGAAAGCAAAAGTCCGACTTGCCGTCGCGGGCTGGGATTCGACAAACCCGATACCGGCAATCCGGATGCGTCACCCTGTGGTGTATTAGCACCTGCTTCGGTTTACGGACACACCGGATATACCGGAACGGCTTTCTGGGTAGATCCGGACAATCAATTAATCTATATCTTCCTAAGCAATCGGGTTCATCCGACACGTTCTAACGGGAAACTCTCATCGCTCGAAATCCGCACACGCATTCAGGACGCAATTTATCGCGCGATAAAGAAATAAAAGAGAAAAGGGGCTGTCCGCAAAGTCTTTCGACTTAATCGGACAGCCCCTTTTCTCTACCTGTTGACGTATCGCTTCTATTCGATTCTTTTGCTGTTCTTATTCAGGAAAATATGACCTATATATCCTAAAAGAACGAGCACAAGACCTAAAACAAGCATGACATTACTCCCGGCGCTTCCGCTTATTGCAGGGATTGCCAATATGACCACTCCAATCAGGAGAACAAGAACTCCTAAATACTTTAATGCACTCATGGTTTGATATTTTAATTATTATTACATGCTAATTTTAAGCACAAATAAAGGAATAATTCTTCGATTCGAAAAATATTTCGGCAAAAAAATGATGAAATGAATCAAATAACCTTTTATATTTGCCCTTGAAAAAAGACAAACAGATGTTGAGAATACTTTATACCGTTTATTTCTGGTTGATCGCAGCCCCTGTTTTTGTGGTGCATACCATTCTGACCGCTCTGATCGTAACGGTCGGCTGCCTGCTGGGAGGAGAAAAATTCTTTTCGTTCTATCCGGGGATGTTTTGGTCGAAGGTAACGTGCCGGCTCGCCATGTGTCCGGTTAAAGTACGCGGACGCGAACATCTGCGTAAAGGACAGTCGTATGTATTTGTAGCCAATCATCAGGGAGCATTCGACATTTTTCTGATATACGGTTTTCTGGGCGTCCCCATGAAATGGATGATGAAACAGGGGCTGGCTAAAATTCCTTTCGTGGGATATGCCTGTCGTGCGGCAGGATTTATTTTTGTCGATAATTCATCGCCGAAAGCTGCGCGACGCAGTATCGCCGAAGCCGAACAGAGGCTTAAGAACGGGGCATCGCTGGCGGTCTTTCCGGAAGGATCACGATCAGAAACGGGGAAAGTCGGGCGTTTTAAGAAAGGTGCCTTTCAGATAGCGTTAGACCTCCATCTGCCGATTGTGCCCATTACGCTGAACGGTCCATATCACGTCTTACCCATCGGATCATGGCGTGTACGGCCTCACCGGATGGAGATGGTGATTCATCCGCCGATTTGCGATACGGAACAATCGGCCGATTCATCTCATCTGCAACAGTGGGCCGATACCACCAAACAGATGATCACGTCAGCCCTTTGGGAAGAGTTCAAGTAATCTGCCGCATCTCTTCTCCCCCACTCTATCCAAAATCGTTCGTTACCGTCTTCATACCGAGGATTTCGGCACAAGTAAAGAGAGCCGTTACGGATACGCCGAGGATGCCGTGCAGGCTCAGGTTCTGTCCTGTCAGGAACAGGTTAGGAACAGGCGTACGCGGCATCAGTACGGTACTGATCGGAGATGTACAGTCTTTTCGGATACCGTACGCCGAACCGTCGACCGTATTCGTATAGCGACGGTACGACAGAGGCGTACTGGTATATATCTCTTCGACGGCATCGCGCAGCCAAGGCATCCGGCGTGCGGCAAAAGCAAGGCATGCCTCGGCCTTTTCGCGCTTGACGGCAACATAATCCGCATCGCGAGGGCCGTCTTTCCAGCGCTCCACCTCGCCCCACGACATGGGCGTGAGCAAATCGATGTTCGACGTATGGCAATCACCGTTCTCCGGCGTCTTATAGCTGATAAACATGCCGGACGGTTCTTTGTCGAAACGGTAGTGCCAGAGGTCGGACGCTTCGTCGTGAAGGTAAATATTGCGATTGCAGTAGGGCACACAGCCCGGACGCAGGCGGATGTTGGCTGTAAATACGCCGGTCGTATTAGGCAGATGGGTGATGCGTTTACGGAAGGCTCTACGGATACACCGGCTCTCTTCGAGCATCGAATACGTATAGGCCGGATGGGCGTTGGAGATGAAAAAGCGGGCGGTAAGTTGCTCGTCACCGTTCACCTCGACTGCGGAAATTCGTCCGTTCGTTTCGATCAGCCGTGTTACTCCGCTACGGGTACGAACGACACCTCCCATCGCCTCGATCTGTTGTACCAGACGATCGGCAATCTGTGAGCCTCCGCCACGCAGCCGCCACGCACTCTGGATATAGGAATTATGAATCTGCGCGAACGTATAGAGCGGCAATTTGTCGGCATCCAGCTCCATCTTGAGCGAAGTACCCGAAAGGACCTTTCGCAACAGCGGATCGTCGATCGTTTCATGCAGAAATTCATACGCCGACCGTCCGAACAGGGGAAGCACATACTCTCCATTCATCACGTCGGGATCAAACACATCGAGCAGATGCTCGCCGACCGTTTTCAGAAAAGCGGTATAAGTCTCCAATTGTTTGCGCTGATGCGGAAAGGATTCTGCCAATGTATCGACGAAGCGTTCGTGTCCGTTGGCAAAAAAGTAAGACTGTTCTCCGATAACCACTTCGTCGAACAGATCGTCCATTCGCTGCCACGGCAAATCGAGCAGCCCGAAATAACGGAAGAAAGGATAAAGCGATTCGCCTTCGCCCAATCCTCCGATATAATGAAAACCCGTGTCGAACGTCACGCCTTTTCGCCGAAAAGTCTGTAAGCAGCCGCCAACCTGTGTATGTTGTTCCAATACACATACATTCAGTCCGTGACGGGCTAATATGAAACCGCACTCCAGTCCCCCCAGACCTCCTCCGATAATAATTACGTCGTAATTCACTGTTGTATATGTTGACAGGTAGGTGATACGAACGGTCAGCCGTTCATGTTTCGGATGACAAGGGTCGAATTCGTTCCGCCAAAGCCAAACGAGTTCGACAAAAACATATCAAAATGTTTATCGATGCGTGTCGCGGGAATATTAAGTTTGGCCGAATCTTCATCAGGATTTTCAAAATTGAGATTCGGCGCGATAAAATCATTCTTCATCATCAGCATCGAATAGATGACCTCGCTCGCTCCCGCCATCCACATCTCATGTCCGGTCATGGACTTGGTCGAAGTCACTTCGGGCTTCCAGTCGCCGAACACAGTATCGATCGATTTCGCTTCATTCTTATCGCCCACGATGGTTGAAGTCGCATGAGCGTTCACATAGCCAATCTCGCGGATGTCTATGCCTGCCTGCCTGAGCGCCATATACAAGGAACGTACCGGGCCCTCGACGTTCGGCACCGAAATATGGTCGCCGTTCGACGAAAAGCCGTACCCGCACACTTCGGCGAGAATCGGTGCTCCCCGGCGTACGGCCGATTCATAGTCTTCGAGGATAACCGTTGCGGCGCCACCGCCGGGCACCAATCCGTCACGATCGCGGTCGAACGGGCGGGAAGCCTTCGTGGGCTCACCTTCTCTGACCGAGAACGCACTGATTCCGTCGAAGCTGCTAACGCCAAATGGATTGATCTCTTGGGCTCCCCCACAAACCACACAGTTTTGCAATCCGTCACGGATTAGCAACATGCCCAGACCTATCGCATGCGATCCGCTCGCACAGGCGCCCGAAACCGTCAGATTCATACCTCTCAACTTGAAGATGCACGAAAGATTCATCGTCACCGTCGAATTCATCGACTGAAAAATAGCCCCCGCACCGATCAAGGTCGTGTCCTTCTTTTCGCGCAAGATGTCCACGCTTCTGACCATGGCTTCCGAGGTGCTGTCGTTCCCATAAAGGATACCGACTTCGTGCCGTTCGATATAATCGGCATCGAGTCGTGCCTGCGCCATCGCTTCACATGTGGCGACATAAGCATATTTAGCCTGCTCGGGCATATATCCGCGTTGACTGCGGCTGAGTATCCCTTTCAATTCGGGGATTTCAAGATGCCCCGTTAACGCCGAACGAAATCCCATCTCTTTTCGGACAGGATCAAAGATGATTCCTGATTTTCCGTGATAAAGCGATTCCCGCACTTCGTCCAGATTCTTTCCGAGGCACGAATAAATGCCCATACCGGTAATAACTACTCTTCTATTCACGTTCTTCTGTTCTAATGTTATCGTCTGTGCAAAACGCAGCAAACATAGATAAAAAAGCCGAAATACCGATATACGAGCCCACAAAAAAGCATCTCTTTACGAAGCATAACAGCCATTAAGCTCCTTTTGGCAAAACCTATCGGTACTTCCACCCTGCTTTTAACCCAAATTACGCGATACACAGTTCGGCGTTTATCATTCATAACCATTCATTATGTCAGGCTTACAGCCCTCCGCCGAGATGCAATGCCTTTTTCCCCAACGCTTCGCTTCGCTCCACATTGGGCTGAATTAACGCGCCCCTGCAGGGCTTTTTCAGCAATCAGCCTTCAGCTCAACAATCAAACAACTCAACGAATCAACAAATAAACAACTCAACAACTCAACAACTCCCCCCCCGAAGGGCATCCAAGGGCTGAAAGCCCGAATTATTTCAGCCCCATCCCGTAAGGGTGGGGTATCGATGTCCGCACCCTATTTAGAGGGCTGAAAGCCTGAATTAAATTCATTCTTATTTGGTTCCATTGCGGAATCCGGGGGTAACCCAAGCGATCGGCACAGTTTAGCCCTCCGATGCGTACAGTTAAGCCGACGGATCACATTCGGTTACTTGTCCCACAATTGAGTTCCAATTGGATCAAAGTTGTGAGACAATTGTTTCACAGTTGTGTTCCAATTGGAACACAACTGTGGTTTAAATAACTCATAAGCATCGGCAAGCTTAACCATAACGATGTGAAGGCTTCATTATGGCCATCGGAAGACTTAATCATACCGGGAGATTGGCTTTTCGCCTATTCTTAAAGAGGGTGTGCCCAAGCATTCCGCTTTGACACACCCTCCTCTTCACTCTATCTTATTCGGCTACTTTCGCGCTTATTCCGCTACTTTCGCGGCGATCCGTTCGTACCCTTTCGCATTGGGATGCAAACCGTCTCTGAAGAGCGTTTCATCGATTTTTCCGTCGGGCTTGAGAAAGTAACTGCCCACATCGCAGTACTCGTAACCCAACGGAAGCACAGCCTGCTCAATCTTGCGATTCAGCCCGGCTACGCGCTCCTCCATCGCCCGACGCGGATACAGGGCAACGACTTTAATAGCCGCCTTGGGCTGACGCTCGCGAATCGCGGCCAGCAGAAAGAGTAGTCCTTCGACGATATCTTCGTCACTATCGAACGTCAAATTATTGGTACCGATATTCAGCACCACCTTTTCGGCCTCAAATCCGTCCAGCTCGCCATGATACACTCGCCAGAGCACATTCTGCACATAGTCCCAACCGTAGCCCATGTTGCGGTATCCCGCCGGCACAAACTCTCTGTTCCAGCTTTCCTTGCCGTCTTGAATCCTGTGCGCTCCTCCCCAATAGTGAGTAATGGAATTGCCCATGATGACACGCCGCGGAGCCTGTTCGGCATTCTGGCGCAGGATATCCTGATGCCTCGCCTGCCAGTCGTACGTACCCGGCTCACGGCGTTGCGTCACCGGAATCATGGTGCTCTTCGTTCCTTTCGGCATACGCAGAAGCCGACGCAAGAACGCTTCATGATGACCGGCCAAAACGACCATGCCGTAATCGTTCGGGTGAATGCCTTCGGCCGTTGTCTCCGTTGTGCGAACACTTTCGTCGAACGTCATCAGATGAAGGTCTTTGATCTCGTTCTTGAGTTGGTCGTACGCCTTCTGTGCCGCCTCATTCGCTTCCGCCACCTGAATACGGGTCGATGCCTGCACCTCGTCCTGATTAAATCCGGTATGCTGCACAATCACAATCGGAGCGGCATGCTTCGCACGAATAGAGCGCACCGCTTCGATGGTACGACGCGTCTTCTCCTCGACTGTAAACTTTCCGAGATTCGGATAGCAATCCAGCAGATAGGCCGCTCCGTCTACTTCGTTGATATATTTGAGCACCTCAGGTTCCAATTGTCCGTTACCCGAAAAACCGAAATTCACGACCGGCCAGTCCAGCTTGCGGGCCAGGATATTCGTCCACGCGTTGCCCGGTCGCGAAGCGCAGGCACCTTGTGCAATCGAAGTGCCGTAAACGACGATCGGTTTCTCCCTTCGCACCGGTTCGACCTTGAAGACTGATCCTTCGGGAACTCCGATTTCCATCCACGTCACCGAATTATAAAGCGGAAGATACAGCCGGTATTCACGTTCCATCTTCGTGTTCAGATCGGTATACGTATAGAGAATCGTATCTCCGAAGATGTATTTAACTCCGTTATCCATCCAGCGTCCCTGCTTGTCGATGGAATACAAATCCACACCCGAAACACCGGTCGACGGCATGTGAGGCATGCTCATCCCACTACTGACCGTGTATCGCACGCGTATTTCGGAAGCATTCGTATAAAAATAAATTGCCAATCCGGCAGCGTTGCGCGATAATTTCCAAACCGGTTCGCGCACCTCGGAGCGGGCACGGTCGGGAAGGCGTGCATAACTGTTCTTCATCTCATCGGCCCAGCCGCGTTGCTGAATGCAGGGTGTTTCACTCTGTTGCGGATTAAACCACTTCATGGTCTGCGCCTGTAGAGTCATCGAGATCAGGCACAGACCTATTACGGTATATATTTTATTCATACTTGTTTAAAAAGTTGTTTGTTTTACGGTATCACTATTTTTCGTACCGTACCGTTGCTCAACGACACGATATATATCCCCTGCGGCAACGTGAAGCAGGTCTCGCCTTCGCTCAGTCTTTGTTTCCGCAACAGCGCGCCGATGATCGTATAAATATGCACGGTCACAGGACGACTTGCCGTCAGACAAAGCAATTCTCTTTGTGTCCGGAACGCTACTTCCGATTCGACGATGATATTGGCTACCGGCTCCGTCAACGACACCTCATACGTCATCGTCAGCTTGGGATATGCGGGGTTCGTGACGGTACACGTCAACGTTTTGCCCACATACGATTCGGCAAACGAAAAGAGTCCGTCTCGATTAGCCTCAGGAATCACGGGAGCGCCCCTGTCCGTCCAGACAAACACGGATGCCACTCCATTCAGTTTATACTCGCTTCTCAGATCGATTTTGTCGCATGGCGCCGATAACGTCACTTTGGCTTGCGGTGCATAAGAGCGCAAGAACGAAGGCCGGGGTAACGTGGAAAAAGTAAAGCGGTTTCTTTCGCACATGATTCGCAGCTTATCCGACGGATTAGGCGGAAGTTTTAATGTATGTGTCCCATTGTTCATCAACGAAATAAACTCAATATTCGGGCATTCCGACACATCCAACTCCGCGAGGTTGTTGGAATAGAAAGCCAAGGTCTCCAATGCCGTACACCCCGACACATCGAGAGACGTGATTTTGTTTTCGTAAGCGCGAATCAATTTTAACGATTTACACCCGGACGCCTTGAATGTTGTCAATTTATTCTCGTAACAAGTCAGGTTTTCTAATTTTGTCAGATTCGAGACGTCCAGCGATGTGAGTTGATTCGTACGCAAAGCCACCTCTTTCAGTTTCGGATTATGAGAAAGATCGATACGCTTCAGTTTACCGTTGGCCGCATAAAATTCTACGAGTTCCGCATTGTTCGAGAGATCGATGTGTTCGAACCGATTCCCGCTCGAACAGAGAAACGTAAGTTTCGGATTATGGGTCACGTCCAGCTTCGTCAACTGATTATAACGACAACAGAAACGTGTCAGATTGACATTGGTAGAGATATCGATCGACTTAAATTCGTTATTGTAACAGTCGAGATAAGTCATCTTCGTATTGCCGGTGACATTCAAAGACTGCAACTGATTCCTTTCACAATGCATTACCAACAAATCGGTAAAGCCACTGACATCTAAATCGCCTCCCAGTTTCTTCTTGTTCCAGTTTATGCTCTCCACACGCCCGTTCGCGTTCCATGTCAGTCCGGGAACGTTCTTCCAGTCTACGGCATCAAGTGGAGCAACCCCCAATTGTTCATAATTCTTTTTCCCTTTCTCCGCCGAGTTCTGGATTAAAAACGCTTTCAGCTTGGCTACTTCCTGCGCGTTATACGTCTGTGCTGTCAGGCGCAAGGCACCTGACAGACAAACGATACTTAAAAATACGACTACAATTTGTTTCATTTACACTACCAGATCGTTACTCGTTTTTCTTTGGCGATATACATCGGACTGTTCTCCGTGATGCCGAAGGCCTGATACCATGCATCGATATGCGGAAGTTCACCGTCTACACGCCACTTACCCAAGGCATGAGGATCCGTCTTCGTGCGACGAAGAATCTCTTCGTCCCGGATATTACCTGCCCAAACGCCTGCATACGCAAGGAAGAAACGCTGATCAGGGGTAAAGCCGAGTTTATTCTCCAATGTTTTACCGGCCGTCGCATTCTTAAAGGCTTGGTAGGAAATCTGCAAACCACCGTAATCGGCCAGTGTTTCGCCTAATGTAAACTTCCCATTGGCATGCACACCGGGTGCCACCTCGATGTTATCGAAGAAATCGGACATCACTTTGGCACGTTCCTGGAACTTCTCCGCGTCCGATGCCGTCCACCAATCTTTGAGATTACCGTCCTTATCGAACTGGCGTCCCTGATCATCGAAGCCGTGAGTCATTTCATGGCCGATCACGACCCCTATCGCCCCGTAATTGAAGGCGTCATCGGCATTCATATCGAAGAACGGATACTGAAGAATCCCCGCCGGGAAACAAATCTCGTTCGTGGTAGGATTATAATAAGCATTCACGGTCTGCGGTGTCATGTACCATTCGTCGCGATCGACGGGTTTCGTTGCCTTATCGAGCATTTCGCGTATGGCAAACTGCGTGGCACGTTCGATATTGGCAAAGTAGGAATCTTTCTTCACCTCAAGCGACGTGTAATCTTTCCATTTGTCGGGATAACCGATCTTCACATAGAACGCATTCAGTTTATCGATCGCTTTGGCTTTCGTCGAATCGCCCATCCAGTCGAGATTACGAATCCGTTCGGCGTAAGCACTCTGCAAGTTATGCACAAGATTGACCATACGCTCTTTGGCTTCGGGCGGAAAATATTTCGCAACATACATCTGTCCCACCGCTTCGCCCAGACAGTTGTTCACACTGGCTTGCGCACGTTTCCAACGCGGTTGCATCTCGGTCTTGCCCGAAAGCACCTTACCGTAAAATTCAAAGTTCTGCGCATAAATCTCGTCACTCAAGTAGGAAGCGGCATGATTGATCGCTTTCCATGAAAGATACGATTGAATCGCACTCAATGGCTCTTCGGCAATCAGCTTATTCACCTCGACCATCGGTTCCTCCTGCGATACGGAAAGTTCTTTGACATCGACGTTAAGGGTGTTCAAAAACTTCGTCCAATCGATATTCGGAACGAGTTTCCGGAGTTCGTCGACCGTCATTTTATGATAATTCGCATACGGATCGCGCGTTTTCACCTTGTCGAAATGTGACTTGGCCAAACGTGTTTCGATACGCATCACATCTTCCATTTGCCGCTGTGCCTGTTCGCCCGAAATCCCGAACAATTCGAACATCTTGACGACATGATTTCTGAATTCGTTACGGATTTTCATCGTGCTTTCATCCTCTTCGAGGTAATAATCACGTTCTCCCAGCGAGAGTCCGCCCTGATACGTCGAAAAGATGTTCTTCTTGCTATCCATTACATCCGCACCAACATACACACTGAAAAACGCTGACATACCCGACAGTTTCATCTCGGCCAGAAAGGTGGACAGTTCGGCTTTATCGCTGATGGCTGCGATCTTATCGAGCCAAGGCTTCAACGGCGCTGTTCCGTCGGTATTGAGTTTGGCGCTGTCCATGGCGATATGGTACAAGTCGCCGATCTTCTGTGCAACCGAACCGTTCTCATGCTCTTTTCCGGCAATTTCTTCGATCAGACTTTTCAGTTGCTCGCGGTTGTCTTCACCCAGTTTGTCGAACGAGCCGAAACGCGAATATTCACCCGTGAGGGGATGATTTTTCATCCACCCGCCACAAGCATACTGATAAAAATTAGTACCCGGATTGGTGGTCGTGTCGAGGTTTTCGAGACGGATACCGGCATCGTCCGTTAAGGTAGCCGTCTTCGGATTTGAATTCCAAGCCATCATCAATGGGATTAATGCTACTGATAAATACTTTTTTTTCATATTAACTGTTTTTTCTGGCAAAGGTATACATTATTTATAATCAACGAAACGTATATCGTCCTTTTTTTGTATCGCAAAGCCGTATCCGACGGTATGAAGAAGATAAGTTATGTTTCGCTCGATGATATCGAGCTCACTTATTACCTGAACCGCAGATGGTCTTCAGGTAACAAAGCGTTATAAACGACAATCTGAATCAATACCATTCTCCTCTTTTTTTCCCGCCTTTCTTTTAGCAATCGCTCCGGAACAAGAACGATGATTTTTCGTGCTTTATCAGGACGGCATAAGCATTTAAAACGAATAATCATTCAACTATAATCGAACAAAAAGCAAAAAATCACTACATGTAGTGATTGCCTTGACAGACGTTTTTATATTCCTTTGCAACATAAAAAACGTTCAAGAATGAAGAAATTTTATTTGTTATGGTGGGTTTCCTGTATGTGTTTGACAACAGCGAAAGTACATGCCGAAAAAGGAAAGATATTGCCCGATACGCTCAAAACGTATAACATCGATGAGGTGGTGATTACTTCATCGGCGAAAGAAACGAACAGCTTACGTACGCTGCCGGGAGCCGTCTCGATTCTTACCCCCCAGCAGATCAAAGGGCGACAAATGACATCTATCAAAGATATCCGCTCTTTCGTCCCCAACTTGTATCTGCCCGATTACGGAGCCAAACTGACGTCGGCCATTTATATCCGTGGTGTCGGGGCACGAAGCAGCGGACAGTCTGTCGGACTCTATGTCGACAACGCACCTTATCCCGATAAAAGCACTTTTGATTTCGAGCTGCCCGATGTGCAGCGCATCGAAGTGTTAAGAGGTGCCCAAGGCACACTTTACGGACGCAATGCGATGGGAGGAATCATTAATATTCATACGCTTTCTCCGCTCGACTACCAAGGGACAAAACTTTCGCTGGCGTATGGAAATTACGGGAGATTTCGCGCGAAAGCATCGCATTATATGAAGATCACCCATTCATTCGGACTGTCGGCCGGTGCATATTATAGCCGCCGAGACGGTTTTTTCAAGAATGAATACACTGGGAAGAAAGCCGATGCCGAAAAGACAACCGGCGGACATCTGAAACTACATTGGCAGATTACTCCCGGTATTAAAGCTCTTTACTCCCTCTCGGGCGAATATTCCGATCAGGGTGCCTTCCCTTACGGATTATACGACCTAACAACAGGGAAAGTAGCACAAGTAAAGATGAATGATCCTTCATCGTATCGCCGGACAATGCTTCATCAAAGCCTTTCATTGACGTATGAGACAAAAAAAATCCTTTTGTCCTCGACAACCGGTTACCAGTATTTTGACGATGACATGAAAATGGATCAGGACTTTTCGGCAGCCTCCGTCTTTGTTCTGAATCAATTGCAGAAACAACACGCCTTCAGCCAAGAAGTTTCTGTTAAAAGTCGTACCGAAAAGAATTATCAGTGGTCAGTCGGTGCATACGGATTTTACACGGACATGCGCACGGAAGCCCCGGTCGAACTCAAGGAGGACGGCATTAAAAGAAACCTGCAACCCATCTTCGACCGACTGAAGGCGATTAATCCGAAAATGCCCTCGCTTGTTATCACCGACAAGTCTATCGGTATCCCCAGCACGTTCGAGACGCCTTCGTACGGCGCCGCTCTTTACCATCAATCCACCTATAAAAACCTGTTCATCAAAGGTCTTTCACTGACGGCAGGAGTTCGGCTCGATTACGAAAAACAAGACTTGCGTTACAATGCCAAAGGCAAAATGCACCTGACGATGCAACTGCCGCCCAAAATGCCCGAACCCAAAGATATCAGCAGCCTCTACCCCGCTTCGGTTATCGACGAATCCATTTCGTCCGATTTATGGCAGGTGTTACCCAAAATCTCGATCAAATATGAATGTTCTCCACGTACGGTAACTTATCTTTCCGCTTCTAAAGGGTATAAAACGGGAGGATACAATATGCAAATGTCTGCCGACATCATGCAAGCCCGGATGCAGTACGATATGATGAATGTGTTCAGCACATTTATGCCTTCTATTCCGAAAATAGAACCGGAAGCCGTTAAAGACGTTATTTCGTATCGTCCGGAAACGAGCTGGAATTATGAAATAGGGGTAAAAAGTGAATTGATACGCGATCATCTTCACGCAGAGTTGACATTCTTTTATCTGGATATTGCGAATCTTCAGATCACAAAATTCGTAACCAGCGGTCACGGACGTATCCTCAGCAATGCAGGAAAAGCCGAAAGTTACGGAGCAGAACTTTCTTTACGTGCCATCTTGACAAATGATCTTACCGCCGACCTGAACTACGGCTATACGCATGCTACGTTTCGTGACTATCATGATGGTCGCACAGATTTTTCCGGTCGTTATATCCCTTATACCCCTCGACATACGCTGGGTGTCGGGTTGCATTACACCAAGTCATTGAAACATTGCTGGATCAACCAATTCTTCGCATCGGCACAATGTAATGGAGCAGGCCCCATCTACTGGACAGAACACAACGATCTTTTACAAAAGTTTTATGCAACGATCCATACGCAAGCCGGCGTGCGCAAAGGCATCTTTTCACTCGATCTATGGATAAAGAATCTGACCGATACGGATTATTCGGCTTTCTATTTCAAATCATTCGACAAGTCGTTCATGCAAAAGGGAAGCCCTTTGCAGTTCGGCACTAAACTTAATATTACATTTTAAAATTAACAATCATGACGGAATTTCTTACGACATATAACCTTTGGGGGTTAACAACAGGAATTTCAACGTTTCTGATCATCGGACTTTTTCATCCGATCGTCATTAAAACAGAGTATTATTTCGGAACAGCTTGCTGGTGGGTATTTTTAATCGCCGGGCTTATTCTAACAGGAGTATCCATTATGCTCGACCATATTTTTTTATCGACCTTGGCGGGAGTTGTCGCTTTTTCGTGCTTTTGGTCTATTATCGAGATTTTCGAACAAGCCCAACGTGTCGAAAAAGGCTGGTTCCCTGCCAATCCGAAACGAAAAAAAAAGAAATAACTTCTTCTCTATAACAAGGACAGCACGAACGCTCAAGCCCCTGAGAAACCAAAGGTATAGCCACAAACGGAAAAAGTACCATGGGATGGTGTCATGGATTGAAACTTCATTTCGTATGCAATGATCGTGAAGAGTTTATTACGTTTTGTCTTACAGGGTCTAACATGGATGACAGAAACCCGAAAGTCCGGCAGGTTCCGGCTAAAGAACTATACGGAAAACTCTTTGAAGATAAGAGATATATCTCCCCTAAACTCTTTGAAAGCCTCTTTGATGACGGCATCCATCTTGTAACCGGAATCAACCCAGATTCCGCGATAGAAAAAATCTGGCTCTATGTTGATTTGAGTGGGTAATGGAAATTCCTTCCTCCGTTTATGTAGTATACCATATCCATAAAGT
>NZ_RQYN01000130.1 GCF_003860135.1 Tannerella forsythia | reverse complement strand
CTTTTTTCTCTATCGCTACGCGTTAGAAATTGTAAAATGCAAAGATAAGATTTTTTCTATCGCGGAATCTGGGTTTAAAAAACTCTATAGGATACATCTTACAAACTCTTTCTTTGTTGTCAGAGCCAAGACGAACTTAAAGTATAAGACAGTCAAATGGAAGCGAAGAATGCCAAAGAATATAATGATAGATGCGGAAGTGAAACGGACCGGATATCTCTCCGAGAAGAAATATCCGGAATCATTCAGAATCATCCGATATCACGACGAAGAAGATAATCGTAAGTTCACTTTTTTGACGAATGCGAAGCAACTTTCTGCATTGGATGTCGCCAATCTTTATAAGAAAACATACTGTCTTGTGGCTATTGTCCAACATGATATGAAGCTAAAACGCTCGACTTATGAAGTCTTGCAAATTCTCAGTATATCATTGACAGACAAAACTCACTTGCATGACCTGTTCGACAAGACTAATTTCAATGATGTCAAAAATCTATATGATCCCCTGATTCCGGGGTTATTTGATTAATTGTTTAATTCGTCCTATTTTAACGGGACACTAATGATGGCATATCTATAATTAGCGACTTTTTCCTCAAAAAAGAAGTATCAATCACAGGTCTTATTATACGTGTATTATCTGCTTCTATAATATAGGGATCTTTACGAATGGGTTGAATAATAGGACAATCAAATGCACCAATTAAATCAAGAAGCATATAACCCGACCCGTATAAATCCAACCGACAACAGACAGGTACAATGAAACAATAGACACACCTATTCTGAGTCCACCTTTTAAACTTCGATTCAAATCTTGCTCTATAACTCATTCCTTCTTCTGAATCAAAAATTCCGAATTATTGTCGGATAATTCACTTTCTCAATATTATGCTTAGTATTTTTTGCTTCCCAATTGCCTAAATAATGGAGAATAGTTAACCCCGACACAAAAGAAAACAGCAAATACAGCACTACTAAATAGCCATTTCTTCTCTTTTTATATTTAGTTGCTCCTTAAAATATATTCATTAAACTGTTTGTCAATAAAATAAATGGAATAATTATTGGATATTCTTG
>NZ_RQYN01000129.1 GCF_003860135.1 Tannerella forsythia | reverse complement strand
TAATTTTCCTAACATAATTTGCAGGGTTTTATACTGTAAAGATACAAATTCCTGCAAATATATACAACTGTTTTTTGATATTATTTTATTGAATCGCAAAATGTTAAGAGAACATTAAGGAGCGACTATTTACCAATTCTGTAAGTTTTAAGACAATCCTTTCCGATACTTCTTCTTTAAAATGGATAATTAAATCTATTAACTCTTTTTCACTCTCCTTTTTTATCTTATTCAGTGCATTATTTCCGTAAATAATAGATACACTATTGGCAGCATTGTTACCGACGGCATCTACTATTTCTTCTTTGGTATTAACATCTTCTAAACTATATTTTTGTAGCATAGTTCAACTCAAATTTGTTAATAAAACCTATTGATTCTTTCACTAAAAAATCATTGAATAACCTAATAAAGGTTTTAAAAAGAGAAGTATATTCTTTTCTATTATCCCAGCCTATCACTGTATAATACTTCAAAACAACACTATTATTTTTTTGTTTTTCTTGGTATTATTAACATTTAAGCTTAAATATTGAATTGATTTTTTCCATAAATTGAGCCAATATATCTACTTCGACTTACATATTTATATTGTTGGATTATTCCCCATTTCTTGGCTAATATATGCTCCTGTACTTAGGTCGCAATATCTTTCTGTTTCACTATCCTCATACTGCCCTTAGTAGCGGAACGGACAATCACCTCAGAGAACGCGTACTGCGAAGTTACAATTTTTACTGCTCTACTATTAATTCAAAAATAATTATCATAGCCATCTATTTTCTTGTAATACAGATAATTTTTCATATCCAATTCTTTTGATTCCGGATTTTTTAACTTTCTGATAAATTTCATCATTTACAATGATACCTGTTAAAGCACTGAGAAATAAAATAGGATTTGGAATAGACTTATCAACAAGATACCAACTATTTAAAGGCAAAGGGAAATATAAAACTGCTCCGCATTTATCACATATTCTACAGTTTGATTCTTTACCGCCTCTTACATAGTTGCTCCTTAAAATATATTCATTAAACTGTTTGTCAATAAAATAAATGGAATAATTATTGGATATTCTTGC
>NZ_RQYN01000128.1 GCF_003860135.1 Tannerella forsythia | reverse complement strand
AACTTTATGGATATGGTATACTACATAAACGGAGGAAGGAATTTCCATTACCCACTCAAATCAACATAGAGCCTATTTTATTTTCTTCGAGAAGAACTGATATGATGGACTCCGGCATCGTGATGATGTCGTTGGATGGAAGCAATCAGAAAGTCCTCTTTCGCTCAGGGAACTATCCCGTTGTCTGTAAGTAATAAAACATCTTTGTTGCCGACGATAAGACAAAGAATGTTAGAGAGAATCAATGCAACAAAAGACGCAATGTTTTTTTGAAGCTGAAATCTACCAAACAGGCATCAATGGATGCATAGATGTTCCGACCGAAATAACGGAAAAGATGGTAACGGAAAAAGGACGTATTAAGATCAAGGGAAAAATAAACGGTTTTGCTTTTCAGACAACGTTGATGCCTGTAAAAAACGCGAATCACTGACTTTTTGTTAATCAGTCTATGATGAGAGGAGGAAAAACAGCGTTGGAAGAACGTGCAAAATTTGAAATCGAGCAAGATACCGAACACGCTGTCGGTACCCTGCTTTTGCTGATAGGACCAACGGGGTGTAAAAAAGATGTTATTGCTCCTGAAGTGACTGTAGAAAAAGAGTTGAAAAATGAAAATTCAATCTCTTCCGGTCATTCAAATTCTCCTGAAGTAACCATAATAAAAAACTGTCCAAAATAACCGCGATAGGTAACCATAAAGAATCGAAGTTATCCGGCCAGAGAAAGATTAAAAGAGAAAAGCCACATGTCAGAGAATTGAAGTATCTGGCTTCGGAGAACGAATCGGGCACCACGTCGATCTATCAGGACATGAAGCAGCATTATCAGCGTGGCGGCGCACCGCAGCCGGAAGAATCCGAGACTCCGGCCCCGGAACCTGCAACGAACTGATAATATGCTCAAAAAGTATTTGCGAGGTCGTCGGTGAGTAGTTCCAAGCTTGTCGGCAGGTAGTTCGGAAATACTTAACGGGTAGTTCGGAACTTGTCGGCGGGTAGTTCCATGACCACCCGATGGGTAGCTCAGAGGCACCCGTCGGGTGGTTCTTTTTTGCCCGATGGGTAGCTCCGAACGTGTCGGCGAGTGATTCCGGAATACTCACCGTTGACCTCGGAACTACTCCGGGTACGTTCCCGAACTA
>NZ_RQYN01000127.1 GCF_003860135.1 Tannerella forsythia | reverse complement strand
GTAGCTTTGCGGACGCATCCTAAGACGCCATCTGCAAGCCATGAACAAAGGAAAAACAATCCTCCCCCAGATTATGTCTCTCGTCAACGAATATGAGTTCAAGAAGTGTGTCGACCGCTACCATGTCGACCGGCACTCCATCAAGTTCAATTGCCGTGACCAATTCATGGTGATGAGCTTTGCTCAGTTCACTGACAGGGCCGGTCTGAGAGATATAGAGACTACACTTAACCTCTGTGGCGACCGGTATCGGGCGGGCATCAAGGTGATGCCCAAATCCACGCTTGCGGAGACCAACGAGAAGAAGGATTGGCATATCTATCAAGACTTTGCAATGACTCTGGTCAAGCAGGCTCAGAAGCTCTACAAGGACGAAAAGCTGCGGATTGGTCTTGAAGAGATGATCTATGCGTTCGACAGCAGTACCATCGAGTTGTGCCTGAAGCTTTGCCCCTGGGCAGAGTTCCACCATGGCAAGGGAGCGTTCAAGATGCACACACTGATGGATCTCAGAGGATCCATCCCGACCTTTGTTCTGCTTACGCCTGGTAAGGTCAACGATGTCAAGGTAATGGATAAGATTCCTGTTGAGCAGAACTCTTTCTACTTGATAGACAAAGGATATGTAGCCTTTGAGAAGCTCTACAACGGCTTTCAGAAGGTTAGCGCGTACTTCGTCACAAGGGCCAAAGATAACATGGTCTATGAAGTCGTGGAGTCCAGACCTATTGACAAGCACTCGGGGGTTCTTTCCGACGAGACCATTCGGTTGACTGGATATTACACGTCCAGAAAGTACCTGGATGCCATAAGGCTGGTTGTGTATGAGGATTTTGAGACCGGGAAGGTCTATCGCTTCCTGACCAACAACTTCGCGATTGAAGACCCGCTCACCATTGCGGAACTGTACCGTGAACGGTGGCAGATTGAACTTTTCTTCAAGTGGATCAAGCAACATCTTCACATCAAGACCTTCTACGGGACCACCCAGAATGCTGTCTACACGCAGATATGGATAGCCGTTTGCGACTACCTTCTGCTCATCATTGCGAAGAAGCATTATGGGCTTACTCCAAGTCTTCATTCTATCTCGAGATCTATCGGACAAGTCCTTTTCCAGAGGGATGATATCCGTGAACTTTTTA
>NZ_RQYN01000126.1 GCF_003860135.1 Tannerella forsythia | reverse complement strand
AGCATTCAGCGGAGCCAACAACTCAACAATCAAACAACTCAACGAATCAACAAATAAACAGCTCAACATTTCAACGCCCGAAGAGCATACAAGGGCTGAAAGCCCGGGTTATTTCAGCCCCATCCCGAAAGGGTGGGGGATCGACATCCGGACCTTGTTCGCAGGGCTGAAGGCCTGAATTAAATTCATTCTTATATTTTCTATGGCGGAATCTGGTCTATTGCGGAATCTGGGGTTTAACAATCCCCCAAAAAATCATGAAAAAATTATTTACATTATGTCTCTTCTTGGTGTTTTTGTCGTGCAATAAAGATTCCGGTCCGGTTGCCGACTGCGGATGTGAAAACCCTCAAAAAGACCTTCCATGGCTTAAAGAGCTAATCGACAAAGCAAACACCGACGATACGGGAAACTATAAAGGAACGATCTGGTTGCTCAATTATAAAGGGCAAGACATGTTTGTAACCGATATGATGATGGGGAGCGGAGGAATTCTTTATCATTTCTTCGATTGCAGCGGAAAGAAAATCGTCTGGGAAAATACGAAAGATAAAAACGATACGCTTGCCTTATTCACTCAAAAATTAAAGTCATCCAGAGTTATCTACACGAATATTCAGACTCTATTTTAAAACGGAAAAAATCTGCGGGAAATAAATCTCCCCGCGGATTAATTACAAACAACTTGCGGGAGACAAATCACAACTGTGATTTATTACAAACAATTTGTGGGAGATAAATCACGACTGTGATTGATTGCAAACAATTTGCGGGAGATAAATCACAACTGTGATTTATTACAAACAATTTGCGGAAGACAAATCACAACTGTGATTTATTACAATTAACTTGCGGGAGATAAATCACGACTGTGGTTTGTTACAAACACATATATAGGTTCAAAAAAACTACTGCCGGGTATGGATTGCTGTTGATCGATTTGGAAAACGATTTATCTCTTTTGTCTGTGGAGACAGAAACACAGATAGGGGAGTAAAGCTTTGGAAGAAGATAAAAAACATTCCTGCATTAGTGTATTATTCTGACTATTGGAAGTTATAAGGAGTGTCTCCCTCATGCAAAACATATTCGAACAAAGGCAGAAACTTATACAGTCGAAGGTTATAATAGCAGAATAAGGCATTATTTAGCAAGGTTCAAACGAAAAGGGAAGTGTTAT
>NZ_RQYN01000125.1 GCF_003860135.1 Tannerella forsythia | reverse complement strand
GGGGAGGATTTCGACGATTTCGAGCCGGAAGGTGGCGATCCCGTTGGCCACGAACGCGGGATGGTTGAGCGTCAGCTTCTCCACCTTTTTAGGGGTGGGCGCGGGTGTGGGCGGCTGCGGATCGGGCGTCGGGTTCGGGGTAGGCGACGGCGGCGTGGGTGGCGGCGGGGCGGGCGAGGCTTCGAAGGCGACGGTGACGGTCGTCTCGGCCGAGAGGTTCGTTACGGTGTAGGTCGTAGCGGTGCCGTTGGCGGGCGTCCACGCTTTGACGCGGTGCCCCGCGGCAGGGGCGGCGGTGAAGACGACGGTCTTGCCCGCTTCTACCTCGGCGCCGGTTTGGATGGGGGCGTTATCGACCGTGGCCGTGAGCGCGCCGCTGCCGGTGTGCGAGAAATGCACGCGATGCTTGACGGGCGACGGCGTGGGTGGCGGCGGAGCGGGTATGGCTTCGAAGGCGACGGTGACGGTCGTCTCGGCCGAGAGATTCGTTACGGTGTACGTCGTGGCGGTGCCGTTGGCGGGCGTCCACGCTTTGACGCGGTGCCCCTCGGCCGGGGCGGCGGTGAAGACGACGGTCTTGCCTGCTTCTACCTCGGCGCCGGTTTGGATGGGCGCGTTATCGACTGTGGCCGTGAGCGCGCCGCTGCCGGTATGCGAGAAATGCACGCGATGCTTTTTCGGCACCACCGTTACGACGCATTGCGCCGTATGGTTGCCATCGTTCGTTTTCACGGTGACGGTGGCCTGCCCTTGGGCTTGGGCGGTGACGAGCCCCGAAGTACCGACCGCAACGATGCCGGCCGGCGCCACGCTCCACGTTACGCCCGGATCGGTAGCCGTGGGAGGCTGCACAGTCGGCGTAAGCTGAAACGTCTCGCCGACGGTTAGCGTCTTGGCCGATTCGTTAAGCGTAACCCCCGTAACCGACACCGTAGCCGGCGTACGCTTATCCACAAGGGTGACCTCTGATTTTGTATCAGAGTAAATACCTCCATTAGATGTTCCATCATTAAAGTCTCCTCTTAGGATAAACTCGGTAATATTCGTACCGTGAATTTCTTTAGCTTTAGCTAATATTTCACTTAATTGCATATTATCTTGAGAGAAGTTATTATGCAATAGAACAAAATTATCTTGCCCTGAAGGTGAAGCTAACCATCCTATACTCGGAAACTTCCCTGCGGGCACGCTGAGCGTTTGGTTTTGATTGTCGAGGGTGACGTCGATGGAGGCGGGCGCATCGCTGCCTTGGTATTGCAGGACACCGTAGTAGTTGAC
>NZ_RQYN01000124.1 GCF_003860135.1 Tannerella forsythia | reverse complement strand
CGGCGGTGGTGACGGTGATGGTGGCCGTACCGGGTGCGATGCCTTTGACCGTTCCGCTACCGTCGACGGTGGCGACGGCCGCCTGGGTTTTAACCGTTCTTTGGCCGTAGCTGCTGTAGTTACCGGCTTCATCCTTTACCACCACATTCACCAGATACTCGGTATCGGGATCGAGACCGGCAAGGATCCAGGTGGTGATATCGACAGACCCAGGACCTCCGGACGCCCCTCCCGACTTTTTCTTCCAGTACACCATATACGACAGCTCAGTTCAGCGTAATACTGTTGGCGGTAGAAGTAATGGTGCCGTAGCTGCCCGGCTTGGGTTTTTCTTTATCGGCCACCCGGGTTTTGACCGTTTTATAGCCGTAGTAATCGAACCTAATGGCTTCATCATATACCCGCACATTCACATCATACTCGGTATCGGGATCAAGGCCGGAAATGGTATAGGAGGTCATACCATAGACCAAATCGCTACGATTCCATGCTCCTGTTGGTCCTGTTGACGCTTTCTTCCATTCCACCAGATACCTTAGCCAGTTTTGCGGCGTTACATCGTCGCTGCCGGGTGTCCAGTTCAGCGTAATGGTGGTGTCGGTAAAGGTAATGGTACCGTAGCTGCCCGACTTGGGTTTCTCGGTATCGGCCGGCGATAGGGTTTTTAACGTCATTCTGCCGTACCAGCTGGATTTACGGGCTCGATCTTCTACCTGCACATTCACCAGATACTCGGTATAGGGTTCGAGACCGGTAATCTTATGGGAGACCTTACCGGGGTACGACTTACTATAATTCCACGATTCTGCTGACTTTTTCTTCCACATCACCTCATACCTTAACCATTCTTGCGGCGTTGCGTTATCGGTGGCGGGTGTCCATTGCAGCCCAATGGAGTTGGCGGTAATAGAAATGGGGCCGTAGCTGCCCGGCTTGGGGGGCTCGGTATCGGCTTTGGTTTTGAATATTCTTTCGCCGTAGTCTACGGCGTTATCGGCTTTATCGAATACCCGTACCTCCATCTTATACTCGGTATCGTGTTCGAGATTGGTAAGGGTTTCGGTGGTGATATCGGTGGCGATAGCAGTATGATAATTATACCCTCCTATGAATGACTTTTTCTTATAGTGCACCAGATACCTTAGCTGGTTTTGCGGCGTGACGTTGTCGCTGCCGCGTGTCCAGTTCAGCGTAATACTGTGTTCGGTAGAGGTAATGGCGCCGTAGCTGCCTGGTGTGGGTGCCTGGATATCGCTGCCATCGCCACCGCCGGCCGCTTTGGTTTGGACCTCTCTAATTCCGTAGCCTATGGTGTTATCGGCTTCATCCTTTACCCACACCTGCACCCGATACACGGTATTGGGTTCGAGACCGGTAAGGGTATGGGTGGTGGTGCCGATAACCGTATGATAATCCAACTGTCCTCCTGTTGACTTTTTCCCCCAGTACACCAGATACCTTAGCTGCAGTTCAGCGTAATACTGTTGGCGGTAGAAGTAATGGTGCCGTAGCTGCCCGGCTTGGGTTTTTCTTTATCGGCCGCTGCTTTGGTTTTGACCGTTCTTTCGCCGTAGTTTTCCCCGTAACCGGCTTCATCGTATACCCACACCTGCACGATATACTCGGTATCGGGTTCAAGGCCGGTAAGGGTATAGGTGGAGATATTGGTAATCAGATCGGTATTACTCCACTTTCCTCCTGACTTTTTTGTCCACCACACGACATACTTCAGCTTGTTTTGTGGCGTGACGTTATCGTTGCCTTTTGTCCAGTTTATCGTAATGATGGTCTGGGTAGAGACAATGGTGCTGTAGCTGCCCGGCCTGGGGGGCTGGGTATCGGCCGCCCATGCGGGGTTGGTTACGGTTATCGCCAAAAGGGCGATCATCCAAATCGAAAGTTGTTTTATTCGTTTCATGTTCATTAATTGTTAATTGTTAATGGTTAGTCAGCGTTCAGCATTTAACCACAAGTTGCACAAGTTATGACAAGTTGCACAAGTTTTTATTTGCGTTCATTTGCGCTATTTGTGTTTATTTGCGTTCGTAATTGCTTTTCGCGTTCGGAACATCGTAATTCGTAATTTGTTGCACAAGTTATGACAAGTTGCACTAATTTAATTGTCAGTTGTCAATGGTTATTCTTTACTACTCTGACTACTTTTGACTACTTTGCTTCCTTTTTCACTTTTCACTTTTCACTTTTCACTTTTCGTTCATTTGCGTTCATTTGCGCTATTTGTGTTTATTTGCGTTCGGAACATCGTCATTCGTCATTGATTTTCGCGTTCGTACCTTGCATGCCGATGGGCATTTCCTCGCAGGGTGCGTGCGAGCCTCCTCGCAGGGTGTATGCGACCTACCTCGCATGGTGTGTGCGAGCCACCTCGCAGGGTGTATGCGAGCCACCTCGCATGGTGCATGCGAGCCACCTCGCAGGGTGTATGCGAGCCACCTCGCAGGGTACGCGCGCACTGCCCCAACGTACGAAACGCGATCCGGATCATTTGACCGAAAGCGGTTTTTCGAATACCGCTGTACGCGGCCGGGTCGGGCGTCAGCAGGTTGTCGTAGAGATACGCTTTGATGGTGTGCCTTGTTTTACTCATCGTTGTGTCCTC
>NZ_RQYN01000123.1 GCF_003860135.1 Tannerella forsythia | reverse complement strand
CAGCTGTTTTTGCTCTGGAAACTGAGTATCCGGCATTCAAACAGCTGTTTTTACTCTGGAAACTGAGTATCCGGCGTCCAAACAGCTGTTTTTGCTCTGGAAACTGAGTATCCGGCATTCAAACAGCTGTTTTTGCTCTGTTGTTGTACAACAATGATATTAACCCAAATTACGCGATAGACAGTTCGGCGTTTACCATGCTTGCCCCCTTTAAAGGGATGACATCCCCCTTCGCTCCGCTCTTCCCCCTTTGAAGGGGGGGCAGGGGGGATGTCGACCGGCAAACACCTCAACAATTAAACATTTCAACAACTCAACACCCGAAGGGCTTCACTTTCCACTTTTCGTTTTTCACTTTTCGTTTTTCACTTTTCACTACTACATGTATTACCTCAGGCTTTCAGCCCTCCGCCGAGGGGGCGCCTTGTTTCCCCAACGCTTCGCTTCGCTCCACATTGGGCTGAATTAACGCGCCCTTTCAGGGCTCTTGTTTTGTTATACCGGGTACACAGTTCGGCGTTTATCATGCTTGCCCCCTTTAAAGGGATGACATCCCCCTTCGCTCCGCTCTTCCCCCTTTGAAGGGGGGGGCAGGGGGGATGTCGACCGGCAAACACCTCAACAAATCAACAACTAAACACCTCAACGCCCGAAGGGCTTCACTTTTCACTTTTCACTTTTCACTTTTCGATCATTTGCGTTCGGACCTCGTAATTCGTAATTTTAATAAACGTTCAGCCATCAGCCAAATCAACACCTCTCCGCCCGAAGGGCTTCACTTCCTCCCGAAAACGCCTCCCGAATCCTGCTCCTGTACAGCCATAAAAATGTCGGTTTCTTTGTTTTTCCCGGAATCGGCCTGAAATGAAAAATCATATATTTATATGATTTTGTATGTGAAAAAATGTTTCGTAATTAAACCCGGAAGAGTTGTTTTTTTCCTGATTTTTTAAAGATTGTTTTGTAATTGATTGGTTTTCTAAAGAATGTAGTTTTAAGATAAATTATTTTTTACAATCTGTTTTGGATTTTTGACAATGTAAAAATCATATATTTATATGATTGACACACGCTGTTTACTTGTTTAATTTTGTCAGCGATGGTATGTATTAACAAGGTAAAAAAACAGATTATGAAGAAAGCAGAATGGATTTCGTTCGGTTGTCTGTTAGGGATCATACTGGCGACCGGATCATGTAAAGAGACGCTTCAAAACGCGCTCAGTAAAGAAATTTCCGTCAAGAATCGCGAAATTGTGTTCGATGTACATCCGTCGGTGCTTTCGCAGGCCGGCGCACAGGGGGAAGAAGCCCCGATGTTACTCGCGAGCGCGACGGAAGAGGTACTCTACGACGGCATACTGAATGTAAACGTGGCCGCCGAACTGGAAAAAAACGGGCTTTCGTTCGAGCATCTCAAGTCGTTTCTCATCACGCAGGGAACGCTCGAAGTCGTTACTCCGCAAGGGTTCGATCTGAACACGTTCCGCACGGCCAAACTCTATTTCGATAATCAAACAGTCTTAGTCGCTAAGGCCGACGTGATAGATGCCGTCGCGCGCAAGGTAAAATTTACCATTATCAACGGCGAACTCCTCGACAAACTCAAAAACGACAAACTGCACGTGATCCTCACCGGTATCCGTCCCCAAGTCATCGTACGTCTCAAGCTCGTCATGGACTATCAAGCCAAAGTCACATTGATTAAATGAAAATAACGAACTATATTAATACGCAAATAAAATGAGGACAAAAATTCGACCATAACTTAGAGCCTGTTTAAATTTTAT
>NZ_RQYN01000122.1 GCF_003860135.1 Tannerella forsythia | reverse complement strand
CCCAAATTACGCGATACACTGTTCGGCATTTACCATTAATCATGGACGTACGAATATACGACAATGATTACGTCAGGCTTACAGCCCTCCGCCGGGATGCGATGCCTTTTTCCCCAACGCTTCGCATTGGGCTGAATTATTACGCCCTTTCAGGGCTCTTTCAACAATCAGCGGAGCAAACAAAATCAACAATTTAAGAATTACCGCTTCTGCGGGGTTTATAAAAAGCCCGAATTATTTCAGCCCCATCCCGCAAGGGTGGGGTATATTGACATCCGGGCCTTGTTCGGAGGGCTGAAGGCCTGAATGAAATTCATGCTTATTCCTTCTATTGCGGAATCTGGGTTTAACCATATCAAGTGCAAAAAAATATTTGCATAAAACAAACTAAATGCGTATATTTGAAGCCTAACGAAAGTTCGCAAAAAACGGATCAAACATTAATACGAACTTAAATAACAAAAGGTTATGAAAAAAATTACATCTTTTCTAATCTGCATGGGATGTCTTTTTACCTTTTCCCAATGCGACATGGTTGAAAATCCGAACGATGAAACTCCTATCGTTCACCCCTCGGATTATGCAAAAATAGCATTCCTTGCTCGAATCACTGACGGCAGTTCGGTATGGAGTCTCTGTACTATGGATAAATCAGGAGGAAGCTTGCGAAAAATAGTTGATAAAACAGTGACATGTCAAAAGCCCGTGTGTTCTCACGGCAGGACAAAATTACTGTTCACTTCCGTTCATTTCAAAACGTGGACTAATCCGGATAATTCCGTTGGAATGAGTAGTGAATACGGATTGTATATCGTCAATACGGACGGTACAGGTCTTACTTTAATCGATCATGTCGGACCAACCGAAGCGGCACAATTCGGCCATCTTGCGTGGTCGCCCGATGACAGACAGATCGCGTATATAAAGTATTCGGGTGAAGGCTTTAGAAAGCACGATTTGATCTTGTACAACCTTACGGAAAATACGCGACAATCATTGAAAACAAAAGGCGATATATGCACGATGAGCTTTTCTCCGGATGGAAAATATATGGCCTATTGCGCTTCGACGGAAGCTGGCCATCATATTTACAAAATGGATATCAGCGGGGGCAACAGTCAATTGATTATTCGTAATGGTTCTTCTCCGAAATGGTCTCCACAAGGAGATAAAATCGTATATTCCGCTCAAGGGAGTGAGGGAGAAGCGCAACTGTTTATAGCGGATAGTGACGGACAAAATCAGAAACAGCTTACTTTTACGATCTCACCACGAAGATGGCCGGGTTGGCCACCCGATGGAAATCAAAATCCACAATGGACACCGGACGGGCGTAAAATCGTCTATGTATCGTGGGAAAATGCCAAACCTGAGATATTTATTATGAATGTGGATGGGAGCAAACAAACTCGGTTGACAAAGGCAGAATATCGAGATGAGAATCCTGAAATAACACCAGACGGACAGTCTATTTTATGGGTCTGTGTTGAATCGTGTGGGTAACCCATAAATCAAGATCCGGAAAAAAGTTGTATAATTGCATTCAT
>NZ_RQYN01000121.1 GCF_003860135.1 Tannerella forsythia | reverse complement strand
CGACGAAAATGGTTCATCGGACTATGGGATTTCCCCATAAATCTAAACCAAAAAGTTCCTATCGCGTAATCTGGGATAAGGAGGCTAAACAGGGCTTCCAGTCCCTTCCAACCGTTTCTCAACGACCGGATCAGTTCCGTCTGCCCGAAAAGAAAAGAGAGCCGCCTCCTTTTGAGGCCGCTCCCTTTCGGTAAGTTTTCAAGCTGTTTACAACAAGGCTTGGATAGCTTTTTCCACCTCGTCCATGCCGACCGTAGGCTCGAAGCGAGCCACAACGTTCCCTTGCTTATCGACCAGAAACTTCGTGAAATTCCATTTGATATCGGGCTTGCTTGCATAGTCCTTGTCTTTCTTTTTGAGCATGGTACTCATAGCCTCCGCTCGTTTACCGGTGAAGCCTTCAAAGCCTTTCTTGCTCTTCAGAAACGTATAGAGCGGTGATTCGTTTTCACCATTCACCTCGATTTTCTCAAACAGTGGGAACTTCGTTCCGTACTTTAGTGTGCAGAAGTCTTTAATTTCTTCTATCGTGCCCGGCGCCTGCTCTCCAAACTGGTTGCAGGGAAAGTCGAGAACGACAAAGCCTTGTTCTTCGTATTGCTCATAAAGTTTCTCCAGCGCTTCGTATTGAGGCGTAAAACCACACCTCGTCGCGGTGTTTACAATCAGAAGTACTTTACCCTCGTACGCTTTCAGCGAGATATCTTTCCCTTCGGCATCTTTGACGGTGAAGTCATAAATCCCATTCTGCGCCATGGCTGTCCACGCAAAGCAAAGCGACAGCAGCGCCAACATTGTTTTTTTCATAAGATGATACTTTTATATTTATTGATACTGTTTGTCGGATCAACAGAAATCCGGATATGTAAAAACGGATCACTCCTCCCGACCGAGCGACAAAGATAGTTTATTTTGTAGCTCACCCGCAAAATTATGTACTCAAGCAGCAACAAGAACGGACGTTTCCCCGTATAATGTACATAAAAAGAAATCCCCCGTGCGGCGTGGCCGCACAAGAGGATTTCCTACCATAAAACTTGCTGTGATCTCTATATGTTATTTCACAATCACCTTATGTACCGAACCGTCTTTGAGCGTTACCACATATACGCCACGTTGCATCGGGATCGGCGTATCGCCTTCAGGCAGTTCGACTCTCTTCACCAGCTGACCGGCTACCGAGTAAATGCTCGCGATATCTTCACGCTCTACACGGATGTAAATCGTTTCGCCGTGCGACCAAACCGCCGTACCGTTAACCGACATATTCGCTACATAGTCCGGACCGAATTTCAAAACGATATTCTGTGTAACCTGACGGATTACATACTCGTACTCGCCGTTCGAATTCTTCTTCCCTTCAAGAACCTC